>JAGVYX010000018.1 GCA_018303045.1 Candidatus Woesearchaeota archaeon | reverse complement strand
AAAGCTTGGCGAATGGAAGCAAGCAATAGATGTTACTCGGAAATACGGAGCTGAAAGTGCGTTGTTTACTGGCGGCGAAGTCATGGCAAGGAAAGACTCGCCGGAGATAATCGGCTACGCTTTGGGACAAGGATTACTAACCAGCATCTTAAGTAACGGTCTAAAACTAAATGGCCAATATGAAGATATGCTTCAAGAATTAGAGCGAGTTCAGATAAGTCTTGATAGTGCAAGTCCATACTCACATGACGTGAGACGTGGAGAAGGCTCATGGAAGGTTGCTCGGCAAGCAATTGATTATACCCGAGGTCTTGATGTACCTGTTGAAATCAGCACAACTATTTCAACAGATCGGCTTGATGAATTAGTGGAATTGCATACTTAACTGGCTCAAGTCTGTTAGTTAGACCAATGCAATCAATAGGACGAGCGCTTGGAACAGCAAAGCAAGATGTAAACTCTGCAATAGCCGAAAAAAAGCAGAGACTTGAAGATAAGTTTGGAGACATCTTTGTTGAAGACTTTGCACGTTACGTTCCTGTCTTAGGAGCAAACCATGATGAAAGAATGCTGCCAGAAGGTTTTGTAACGGTTCTTCCAGATGGAAAAATCAGAGGAACAAGACAAAGCATTTTCGAGTTAGAAAAAGCTGCTTAATTTTTTCTTTTTTATATTATGGAAATCCGAGATAAAGTTGCATTAGTTACCGGCTCTACAAGAGGAATTGGAAGAGCGATTGGAGAGAAACTGTGTAGGTTAGGCTCTGTTGTCTATTTTAATTCTCATAATTCTAGAGATAAAGGCATTAAACTTCAAGCAGAATTTCAACAAGATGGATTAAAGGCGTTTTATGTTGAATGTGATGTTTCTTCTGAGGAAGAAGTTAGAAACATATTTGAGGTTATTAAGAATGAGCAAGGGCGATGGCAGGAAAGATTGTTAACATATCTTCAATTTATGGAATAAATCCAGATCAAGACTCAATTTTGGCTAGTGGAGTAAAAGCTGAAGTTGAAGCATATACAAAAGCATTTGCAAAAAAGCTTAAAGGGAGAATTGAAGTTAATTCTGTCGCTCCCGGATATACAGAAACTCCATTATTAAAAGCAAGTTTATCTCAAGATTTTATTGATAATGTTGTTAGTAAAATTCCCATTGGTAGATTGGTTAAACCTGATGAAATTGCAGAAGCAGTTATTTCATTAATACAGAATGATGGAATTACTGGTCAGACTATCGTAGTAGATGGTGGTTATACATTGTAGAGAGAGCCCCAATCTTAGTTTTTTACATCCTAGTTTTTGCCCTCTTAGAATTTAAGAAGTCCATTTGTTAGTGCCCCGTTCTTACTATCTTAACTCAAAGAAAATTTTGTTTAACTACTTTTTATTGAAGGTAATCTTCGATTCAGTATCTAAGCTTCGTTTCAGCGTAACAAAACAAGCCACAAACATTTATAAATAAGCAGCCATAACCAGCTTTAAACCGATAAAACTACCACATGCGCAGGAAAGCATGATTTGTAGGAGGTTATTAATGAATAAAGAACAAATTAAGCAGGCTTTGGAAGAAGTCAAAAAACAGCCTAAACGAAAATTCCCTCAATCTTACGATTTAATTATTAATCTAAAAAATCTGGTTCTAAAAACTGCTCCGGTAGACTTTTTTGCCACCCTGCATTATTCCAAAGGCAAGAAGGTAAAAATAGCCGCTTTTGTAGACCAGCAGCTGGCAGATCACGCCGGTAAAAAATGCGATCTGATTATCCGGGAAAGCGAATTTTTTAAATATAAAGATCCCAAGCTGCAAAAAAAGCTCGCAGAAGAATTTGATTATTTTATTGCCCAGGCTAATTTAATGCCCAAAGTTGCAGCTGAATTCGGCAAAGTGCTGGGAACAAGAGGCAAAATGCCCAATCCCAAGCTGGGATGCGTTGTGCCGCCTAATGCCAACATTGAGCCCTTGGTTAAAAAATTGAATTCCACTTTAAGGCTAACGGCTAAAAAAGGCCTTAATCTGCAATGCGTGGTGGGAAAAGAAAGCCAGGCTGATGAAGAAATCATTGACAATATTTTCACAATCTACCAGACGGCTGCCAAAAACCTGCCCAATGAAATACAAAATATCAAAAACGTATCCTTAAAATCCACCATGGGTAAACCGGTGAAGGTCTAATGGCCAGCGAAGAAAAAAAGTTATTTGTGCAAGAGTTGACTAAATCCATTAGAGATTACCCGTTGGTGGGAATTGTAAACCTGCAAAGCCTGCCGGCGCAGCAATTGCAGAAAATGCGGGCTTTGCTGTTAAAAAATGAGATTAAATTAGTTATGGCCCGAAAAAAACTGCTGGAATTAGCCCTTCAGGAATCAGGCAAAGAAAATATCCAGCAATTAAAAGACAAAATTAAAGGCATGCCCGCCCTATTATTCAGCAAAAGCAATCCTTTTGCTCTCTATAAAATTATTCAAAAGAATAAATCTCCCGCTTCAGCCAAGGTCGGGCAAGCTGCGCCTAGAGATATTATCGTTAAAGCCGGGCCAACCAATTTTGCCCCCGGACCAATAATTTCAGAACTGGCTGCCGTGGGCATTAAAACTAAAGTAGAAGCGGGCAAGTTGGCAATAATCAGCGATGCCGTCATTGTCAAGGAAGGAGAACCCATTTCCGCAAAAGTAGCTGAAACATTAAAGAGGTTAGACATCAAGCCCATGGAAGTAGGGTTAAGTCTAGTTGCCGCTTGGGAAAACGGCTTAGTATTTGAAGCTCAGCAATTGCACATTGATGAAGCCGAATACTTGGACAAAATTACTGCGGCGGCTCAATGGGCGATGAATTTGGCTATGGAAGCGGCTTATGCTACTGCCGAGACTATCGAAGGGCTGCTGCAAAAGGCCTTTAGAGAAGCTAAAGCTTTGGCCTTGGAACAAAATATGATTATTGATCTAACGGCTGAAGAAGTAATTGGCAAAGTGGAACGGCAAGCCGCAGCGTTAATGGGGACAGTAATGGGGACAGCCCAGCTGCCGGAGAAGAAAGCAAATACTAATGATAATAATCTTAACAACCCAGAAAATGACGAACCTAAAGAAGAGGTTAAATCTAACCTGCCCATTAGCAGCAGTAGCGAATATTTTGACAATGCTGCCAATCCTGAAGACCGGGAGCTGAAATCCAACACTGCTGAAAAAGCCAAAGAATCAACGGATCGGCCGCCAGCTGCCTCTAAGGAGACCCCTGAATTTCCCACAGCTCAGGATTTGATCAAAGAAACTCTTAAGAAAAAATTTGATAAAGATAACGCCACTATCAGGGCTGAAAGAATAACCGCCCAACAGCTGTCAGCAGAGAAATTAGTAGAAGAAGAGTTGAAAATCGCTGAACAGGAGCAAGCCGAAAAAAAAGTTAAAAATAAAAAAGATGCTTCAATAAAAGAGGCGGAAGAGTTGTATCAAAAATTAAAGAAAACAGGTACGCTTAGGAAATAACACTAAACTTAGACGGAGGAGATTTTAATGGAATACATATACACTGCAATGTTGCTTCATAAAGCAGGAAAAAAAATTACCGAAGATGCTGTTAAAGCAATTTTAAAGGCTGCTGGAGTTTCTGCCGACGACGCTCGCGTCAAAGCTCTAGTGGCCGCGCTGGAAGGCGTGGACATTAATGAAGCTGTAAAGAAAGCAGCAATAACCGCCGCGCCAGCAGCTGTTGCTTCAGCCGGCAGTTCTGCGCCTGCGCAAGAAGCCAAAAAAGAAGAAAAATCTAAAGAGGACGATAAGAAAGCTGAAGAATCGGCTGCTGCTGGTTTGGGAGCTCTCTTTGGATAGAAATGTTTTTTTTTCTTTTTTTATTGTTCATAAAGTATGAACTAGAGAAAAATTTTTCATTTTTCTCGTTTTCAGTCAACAACAAAAGGGATTAAATTATGAGCGAGTCAGGTTCTAACGACGGCAATTTAAAAGAGTCTTTTGAAAAATTTAACTCTCTTCGGGAGCTGGAAAAAAACTTGTTCCAGCAGCTTCAGGCTATTAGGGCTAAAATCAGGCAGTTAGTATCTAAAGTCCAATCTTTGCGCTCGGAGAGAGAGACCTTAACCTCTGAAGTTAAAGCCCTAAAACAACAGCGCGATGTTTTTAACGAGGCAGTTAAGGAAAAGAGCCAAAGCAGGAAAGAGGCAGAAGAAAAGAACAAAGGGGCGTCAGATACCGAATACCAAAATCCGCGATCAATTAAAGTCCTGATTGACCGGCTGGAAAGGAAAATTGAAACAGAAGCCATGCCGTTTACTAAAGAACTGGGATTAAGAAAAAAAATTAAGGAGCTAAAGAATAGATATAGCCAATTAGCAGAGAAATATAAACTAACTCAGGAATTAAGAAAAGCCGCTGCTGAATTTAGAGAAAACAAACAGCAGGCTCAGGACGTTCATCAGGAAGTTCAGGAAAAAGCCCAATTCTCGCAAGCCAAGTACGAAGAATTAAATAAGCTGTATGATGAATTAAAAGCGCTAAGAAAAGAGGAAAAAGACAAATCGCAGGAACAGGCCAAATTTAAAGCCGAGCTTAACGAATTAAGAAAACACATTGATGAATTAAAGAAAAAAGAAAAAGCCGGCGAAAAAGAAAGCCGGGAAAGAAATAGCCAAAGCTTTAAAGAGAAGGTAAGGCAAAAAACCGAAGAAGTGGAAGAGAAAATAAAAGCCAGAAAAAAACTGCGGATGGAAGATATTTTGGCTTTTCAGGCTGGAAATAACTGAGAATCATGGGCCTAGAGCGGATTCTCGTTTGGTGTTGGGGGCTGCTTTTGCAGAATATGCGGCAGGGTATGCTCAAACGTTTATTTGAAAACTAGTTGACATTCAAACTCCCATCATTTCCCTCAACTCTTCGGAAGGCTTCCAAGGAGGGTCAAAAGTTATGTCAATGTCCACCTGGCCAGCTCCGCGTTTTTTGATCTCCGATTTAATCTCTTCCACCATTTGCGGGCCATAGGGGCACATAGGAGAGGTAAAGGTTAGTTTCACATAGACTTCATTATTTTTTTTTATTTGGATATCATAAATCAAGCCTAAAGTCCAGATATCAATGCCAATTTCAGGGTCGTGGTAAGTTTTACAGGCCTCAATTACTTGTTCTTTGGTAATCATTTTAATACCTTGGACAGACCAGTCCAATACTTCTTAAGTTCAATACTTCTTAGGTTCATTTTAAAGCCTCTACTAATTGCTGCGCGGAATCATACCAAAAGAGGTTAGGCCGCAGTTTCTGGGGAAACATAATTTCATAATCCGCCCGACTCTGCGGTCGAGGCATTAGGATATCTGGGGAAGTATGAATGAGATATCCCCTCTTCAATCCACTGCTAATGGTTTCAGCAACACAGCAAGAGGCATGCCAGCCGCCGATAATCAGTTCTCTGGTATCAATGGCGCATCTCAGGTGGTAGTCCAAACTTACCAGGGTAATTCTTCCTTCACGTTCATATAAACTTCCATCGTGGTCTGTAGAGATAAAGCCATTACTTCCATACTTGCCAATAACTAAATCAGTAGCAGGATTAGCCAACTGTTCCAGCTTAGGAATCAACTGTTCTAACTTAGAAAAAGTCTGGCCAAGACCCTTGTCCAGCAATTCTAGAAAAACTACAGACCGATTTTCCGGAGCTATAGCTTCAATTACCAAACACTGGGCTGCTACTGCCGAATCACAAGCTGCTTTATTTTGTAGGCCTGGGCCTCCTTCCTGCATGTCCACGATTACAATTCCATATTTTGTTTTAGTTTTTTTGCCGGTTTTCATTCTATAGTTAGTATAATAGGTTTTAGTTACCTGAATTAATAAGTTTAGCAAACCCGTCCTGTTCAATTTGCTTGGCCAGCTCTTTCCCGCCCTGCTTAATTATTTTGCCGTCATGAATAACGCTAACCAAATCCGGCTGCAAAAACTCTAAAAACTTATGGTAATGAGTTATCAGCAAGAGGGCCAGATTCGTTTTAGCCTTAATTTTTTGGATGCATTCAACAACTAATTTGAGGGCATCAACGTCTAATCCCGAATCAGTTTCATCCAATAAAGCATATTTGGGCTCCAGCAAAGATAATTGCAGCATCTCGGCGCGTTTCTTTTCCCCGCCGGAAAAACCGGCATTAAGGTCGCGCCTGGAAAAAGATGGATCCATTCCCAGCTCCTTCATCTTTTTCTGCAATATTGCATGAAATTCCACTACTGAATATTTAGTTCCTTCTTCACGCAGATTATTAACCGCAGTTCTTAAGAAAGCCGGCAAGCTCAGCCCGGAAATTTCAGACGGATACTGAAAGGACAAAAATAATCCTTCTTTGGCCCGAAGGTTAGCTTTGGCAGCAGTAATATTTTTGCCATTTAGAATTATTGACCCGGAAGTAATTTTATATTTGGGATGGCCCATAATAGCATTAGCTAAGGTGGATTTGCCGGAGCCATTCGGGCCGATTAAGGCATGAATTTTTCCGGCAGGCAAAGTTAAGTTAATTCCCCGGATAATTTCTTTTCCCTCGACATTTACATGCAAATCAATTAGTTCTAATTTATTCATTTTAAATGTCACGTCATTTAATAACGAGACGACATGCGCTTACTGCGTAAGCTTAGTCGTCAAATACGTTATCTTGTTTATTCATTTTGTAGCTATTGCCCTATTTTTAGGGCTCCCTGCAATGCTCTTAAAGACAATAGAGCGCATTTAATTCTAGCAGGGCTGATGGGGATGCCCAGCAGATCCAAGATTTTCTGCTCGCTGATTTGTTCCGCTTCTTCTAAGGATAATCCCCCTAACTGATCGCTAAGCAGGGAAATAGAAGCCTGGCTGATAACACAACCTTGGCCATTCCATTTAATATCATCTATTCTGCCTTCTTCAATTTGTAGAAATATTTCTACTGTATCTCCGCAAAATTGATTAACTTCTTTATTTGCCAGAGTTGCCGCAGGCAAATAGCCTTTATTATGCGGATGCTGATAATGGTCTAATACATTTTCTTTATAAATTTCCTGCTCTTCAGTAAGTTCAGAAGAGGCGATTAGTCCAGAAGAGGTGATTTCAGGGCGATCAACAGCAACTAGATTTGACAGGGCCTGGATTAACTGATCAGCATCAGAGGGGTCATTGTAAAAATAAAAAGAAGCCCGGATAGCGCCGTTTAAATTAAATTTATTCAACAACGGCTGGGCGCAGTGATGGCCGGCTCTTACAGCAATGTTCTGGCGGTCTAATAATTCGCCAGCATCGTGAGGATGGATCCCTTCTAGAGTAAAGGAAAAAATCGGGCCGCGCTGTCCAGAAGCATCAGGGCCGAACAGCTTTAATCCAGGAATGGATTTTAATTTTTCTAAAACCCTCTGCGTCAGCTGGCGATGGTATTGTTCAATATTAACCATGCCTAATGATTGCAGATAGTTTATTGCCGCAGCCAATCCCACTGCTTCAGCAATGGGCGGAGTGCCGGCCTCAAATTTTTCAGGAAGATCCGCCCAGGAGGATTTTTCTAAAGCAACCTCTTTAATCATTCCTCCGCCATATTGATAGGGATCCAGTTGTTCCAATAAATTTTTTTTCCCATATAGCACGCCGATGCCCGTTGGCCCGCATAATTTATGTCCGGAAAAAACCAGAAAGTCGCAATCCAGATCCTTAACGTTAATTGGCAGATGAGCCGCAGATTGAGCTGCATCGGCGATTAAAACTGCGCCAACGGAATGGGCTAACTCAGCCAGCTCTTTAATTGGATTAACCGCGCCCAGAACATTAGACATTTGGACTACCGAAACCAGCTTAGTTTTGGAAGTAATCATCTCCTTAGCTTTAGTAAAATCTAACCTAAATTGCTCATTAACTGGTATAAATTTTATTGCCAAACCTTTTTCTTGAGCTAAAACCTGCCAGGGAACAAGATTGCTGTGGTGTTCCATTTCAGTTAAAACCAATTCATCGCCAGCCGCTAAATTTTTAGATAAAACGGCCGCTAAAAAATTTAATGATTCGGTTTCGAGCGTCTTCGTAAGCCAAAGTCGCCTTCTGCGATAAGGTATATATTCCTCGATGAATATTGGCATTAGTGTGTTCATAAAAATTGCCGATAGCCTTGATTACTGCTTCCGGCTTCTGCGCAGTAGCACTATTATCTAAGTAAATTAACCCAGGATTGTTTCTAAAGATCGGAAAATCATTCTTATTCATTTAAATCATTCTTATCCATTTTAATGCTGCCATAATTATTTAAAACACCTAAACAGTCAATGGCCTTCAATCTCTAATTCAATCAGCTTGTTTAATTCTACGGCATATTCTAAAGGCAGGGCTTTGGTTAACGGGCCAACAAATCCAGAAACGATCATCTTTACAGCTTGATCTTCAGTTAAGCCGCGGCTCATTAGATAAAAAATCTCTTCTTCGCCAATTTTGCCAACGGTGGCTTCATGGGCAGCTTCCACATCGGAATTTTTTATTTCTAGTTTAGGAAGGGCATCCGACCGTGATTCCTTGTCTAACAACAGGCCGTTGCATTTCATATACGTTTTGCAGTTAGCGGCATCTTTGGCAACATGAATTAACCCGCGATAGGTAGAAATGCCTCCGTCTTTGGAAATGCTTTTAGAATCAATCACTGAAGAAGTATTGGATGCCACATGAATAACTTTGCTGCCCGTGTCATGATGCTGCCCCTTGCCGGCAAAGGCAATGCCGATACTCTCGCTGGAAGCTTTTTCTCCGACTAATACTGAACTAGGATAAAGCATAGTTACCGCGCTGCCAATATTGCCATTAAGCCATTTCATTTTAGCGTTCTCGTGAACAATAGCCCGCTTGGTGTTTAAGTTATAGACATTCCGGCTCCAATTTTCAATGGAAGAATAAGTCATCTTGGCATTTTTCATCACAAACACTTCCACACAGCCGGCATGTAAAGATTTGTCGCTATATCTAGGGCTAGAACAACCTTCAATATAATGCAACTCGGCTCCTTCATCAACAATGATCAAAGTATGTTCAAATTGGCCGCCTTTTTTAGCATTCATTCTAAAATAAGCCTGCAGAGGCAGTTCAACTTTAACAGACTTAGGGACATAAATAAACGTGCCTCCGCTCCATACGGCGCTATGCAGCATGACTAGTTTATGGTCATTAATTGGCACGCAGGAAGTCATAAAATATTTTTTGACCATATCAGGATATTTTTGCGCTGCGGCATCCATGTTTTCAAAAATAACTCCTTTGTCTTTCAAGGTCTTCTCAATATTGTGGTAAATTACACTCGAATCATATTGAGCGCCAACTCCGGCCAGAACGGTCTTTTCTGCTTCAGGAATTCCCAGTTTATCAAATGTTTTCTTAATTTCTTCTGGAACTTTTTCCCAGGACTGCGCTTCTTCGGCATCCGGATCAACAAAATAAATTATTTTGTTAAAGTCCAATTCTTTAAGCGAAGGGCCCCAGGCTGGCAGAGGCGCCTTTTTAAACAGTTCTAGAGAGCGCAGCCGCTTATCCAGCATCCACTTCGGCTCTTTCTTAGTTGCAGAAATTAACCGGACTACTTCCTCAGTAAGGCCGGGCTTAGCCACTATTCTAGGCCGATGATGGTCATGATGATCATATAAATCCCGATTAATAGCGATTGTTTCCGCCATGTTCACATACACACCTTTAGTTCACAACTATCGCAGGGAAGCTCTGTAGGAATAATTTGTTTATGCAGATCGCATAATACTCCTGAATTTTTTACCAAATTAGTTAAAGCCATAACTTCTGAAAAAAACAGGTTGTGATCTGCGGCAATTTTTTCTACAGAAGAGTTAATTTTGGAATCAAATCTTGCGCCTAAAAAATCATCATTAGCGCGTTTTTCTTTTTTATACTGAGAGATAGCCGCTTCAGTAAGATTCATGATTTTAGCTACATCCTTCTGCAGCATTCCTTTGCCTATTAAACCCAGAGCCAAGCGCTTTCTAATTGCCGGCAACAGGTACCAAACTTCCATTTCCTGGGGAAAGATCAGTTTCATATTGTTGATTAAGACCACGGCCAACGTATTAATGATCTCTTGTCTAAAGCCAGTTAACTATAGTTAATTTATAAAGGTTATGGAAGAAATTTACAATCTCTGCGCTTGGCAAAGCCTTAATTAAGATCCAAATCCCAGGAATAGATTTTTCCCAAAAGGTTTTCCCAAGGAAGAATATCAATAAAATAAGGAGTTCTCCCTCCAGTTTCATTTAAAGTTTCAACTAATAACCAATCATCTACCACATAGGCCTTTCTAATCTGGGGAGAATAGCGATAATGCAATCCGGCAATGGCTGCCAGCCGGACTCTGGGCGCTGGATCAATGATCGAGGTAAGAACCAGCCGGCTTAATCTGCGATGTTCTAAACCTGTTTTCTCCAATACTTCTTCAAGATTATATTTTTGGCGCGAAGACATTTTATTTGTTTATACTTGCTTAAAACTTGGGGAATATCCTCTTATTAGCCGATTAGGAATTTATTAATTGCGATGATGTATAGTGAGTTTCCATTAAAATTGAATATTTTTATAAACTAATAATAAACGAACTAGATATAACATTCTGTTCGATTATTAAGGGATTTCAGTATAGCAAATGTATTAAATATTCATGCC
>JAGVYX010000035.1 GCA_018303045.1 Candidatus Woesearchaeota archaeon | reverse complement strand
CACCTGAGTTTAAAAGATCATTAAAAGACATGAAAGCTGTTTATGCTGTTGTTCGTTCTGTTGAGGAAGCGAGAAAGAATCCTTCAGGATACAGACCAATTAAAGAGCAGTTGACAAATCCAGATTTAGCAATTCCATTGGGTGGAGAAGACCAAGTAAAGGCTATATTCTTAGATAGTGAAGGAAATGAACAAATTGGTTCACATCACGATGGATATAAAAATATCGATTCAGGCCGTGTTGCCTTGCTTGGCGGCCGTAGCGGTGGCGTTGGCTGCGGCAGCATTCTCTACGGCAGCGGTCGTTCCGTCGGGGTAGCGCCGGAGGCGCTAGTCGCGCGCGTTGAAAATGGTGCTTTTAAGCAACCATCCTTAGATGAGCTTACTCAAGCAGTTCGTGGCAGTTTAGCAAGAATGGGTGTACAATGAATTTTTCAAAGTTCTCCATACTTTCTTCTTTCAAAAAATATTTATAGGTAAAGTAAAGTCTTGTTCTCTGTCCCCTCAAAAATTCGCAGAGTATAAATGTTTCGTTCAATTATTCCAGTCTGGTAGTAAATAAGGTCTTAATCCGTGCCCACAAAATGGAGCATATCAATAATCAAAATCCCTCCAAACTGCGCTGTTCTTCTAACTTCTTAGCTTTGATTTTATGAATCATCTGATCATCCTTCTCCAGAAGGGATTGAATTTGTTTAGCCCGCTCGATAACTTCCAAAGGCAATCCGGCATATTTAGCTGCATGAACGCCATAACTTTGATCAGTGCTTCCCGGAACTAATTTATGCAAAAATACTAATTCTCCGTTAACTTCCTTTACCGCAATGTTATAATTTTTTATTCCAGCGCATCTCTCAGCTAATTTATTTAAGACATGGTAATGGGTCGCGCACAAAGTTTTAGCTCTAATTTTATTATAAATATATTCTGCCACGCTCCAGGCAATAGATACTCCATCAAAGGTGCTTGTCCCGCGGCCAATTTCATCAAGGATAATCAGGCTGTTTTCTGTAGCATTATTTAAAATGGCGGCTGTTTCCAGCATTTCCACCATGAAGGTAGACTGGCCTGAGCTTAAATCATCATGCGCTCCAATCCTGGTAAAAATTCGATCTGCCGGAGAAAATAAGCATTCTTCAGCAGGGACAAATGAACCCATCTGCGCCATTAATAGGATCAAGGCCGTCTGGCGCATAACCGTGCTTTTGCCAGCCATGTTTGGCCCGGTAATAATCATCATTTCTCCTGCGGCTAAATTAATATTGTTGCTGATGAACCCCGGCTGCAGCTGTTCAATCACCGGATGGCGCCCATTCTTGATATAAAAGCCCTGTTCAGCCAACTGCGGGCGGCAGTAATTATATTCCATAGCTATTTTAGCTAAACAGCAAAGAACATCCAAAGCAGCCAATTTAGCGGCGGTCTCTTGAATAATTACAGTTTTCCGGGCAATTTTTGCTGCGATTTCCTGAAATAAATAGTATTCCAGCTCGGCTATTTTTTCCTGCGCACTAAGAATTTTTTCTTCTGCTAATTTAAGGTCTTCAGTAATATAGCGTTCTCCCGCCGCAGTGGTTTGTTTTCTCACATAATTAGCCGGGACTAAATGAAGATTTTTTTTGGTTATTTCTATAAAATATCCAAATACGCGATTGTAGGAAATTTTTAATGAACTTATGCCGGTTGCGGTTCTTTCTTTTTCTTCCAGCTGAGCCAGGTAGGTCTGGCTGTTTTTAGTCAGATGATGCCATTGATCCAGTTCCTGATGATAGTTTGGTTTAATCATTCCGCCTTCGCGGATTACCGCCGGCGCATCATCGCGGATACTGGCAGAGATTAACTGATAAATCTCCGGCAAGGGGTCAAAATCGGCAGTGCGCCTTAGAAAATCGCTTTCAACGCCGGCCAGCTGCTGCTTTAATGGAGGCAGGTTTTGGAGGGAATTTCTCAAAGCTAAGAGATCGCGGGGAGTGCTGTTGCCGTAATTAATTCTGGAGATAAGCCGTTCCAAGTCCTGAACTGAATTTAATAAGGAAATTATTTCTTCCCTGAGGATAACTTTCCGCTGCAGTTCAGCTACCGCATCAAGGCGAAGAGTAATCTGTTCCCTGTTCAGCAGCGGCGCCTGCAGCCATTTTTTCAACAATCTTGCCCCCATAGCGGTAACTGCGCGATCAAGAATTGACAGCAAAGTTCCCTTAGCGCCATTATCCCTGATGTTTCTAATTAATTCCAGATTTCGAATTGTGCTGGAATCTAACAACAGGGTTTCGGAGTTATTTTTGACCGATATTCTGGTTATCTGAGGAAGGCTGTTCTTCTGTGTCGCAGTTAAATAATGCAATAAACCGCCGCACACCGAAATTGTTTTTGTTTCCAGGCCGAATGATTCTATAGAAGATAGATTAAAATGATTTAATAGAACCTGGCGGGAAGGCTGTTCAGCAAAATGATAATCTTCTTGAAAATTTAAAAAACAGCCTAAGGATTTAATTTTGGTTATCAATTCCTGGTTTACTTTCAGACTTTCCGGAAGGAGGCATTCTTTCAGCCCCAGCCGGGTAAATTCACTGGTTAAATCTGATAACTGCTCATAACTGCAGGCCCAGAACTCGCCAGTGGAAATATCGCAGATGGCCGCAGTTAAATGATCTCCGGAACTTCTAACTGATCCGATATAATTGTTATCTTTTTCAGGAAGCATGGAGACTTCCATCACTGTTCCCGGTGTAACGATCCTGGTTAATCCGCGTTTCACCAGCCCTTTGGCTTGTCGGGGATCTTCCAGTTGTTCGATGATGGCAACTTTGTATCCCTTTTTGATCAGCCGGCTAAGATAAACTTCCAGAGCATGATACGGCACGCCGGCTAAAGGAGCTTTTTTATCGCCCTTGCCTCTGGAAGTTAAGGTAATTTCCAATTCTCGGGAAGCGGTAATGGCATCTTCATAAAACAGCTCATAAAAATCGCCCATTCTCAGCATGATTAAACAATCAGGATTAGCCCGTTTAGCGTCTTGGTATTGCCGCATGCCGGGAGTTAAAGCCGCAGGATCAGCGTCCAGAATGGTTTCTTTTTCACTCATATCCAGAATAAGAAAAGCGGTGGTTTTTAACTATTTCGAGTATGGCGAGGCAGAAGAGAATCTAGGGGCTGGTAAAGATACTGTCCAGATAAGTCTTTTTCATAACACGATGAATTTTTCGGCTAAGATAAACTGGCTGAGCTACTCCCAATCCCGCGCAAACCGCCCATTGGAAGGCTTTTCCGCGTGTATATTCTGGGTCAGAAGCCAGTTCTCGGTATAGAGAAAAAGCAAAATTGCCGCAGAGAGCCACAGTAGAAGCAAGGTCTTCAGCTTGCTCAACACCATCTCTTACAATTTCAATGCCAGCCTGGGCTTGGATATAAGCATCTACAGCAGCCCCTAGAGCTTTGCCTAGAACAATTCCCGCTATATCCGAACCTTTATCCACAATTTTAAATCCTAATTCCTGAAACTCATCCATAGCCTAGTTTAAATGATAATTATTTTTAAAAGTATCTGAATTAATTTTTACTTTGTTATTTTAGTTAGTTTAGGGTTTGAGAAGTTAGTCTAGGGTTTGAGAAGTTAGTCTAGGGTTTGAGAAGTTAGTCTAGGGTTTGAGAAGTTAGTCTAGGGTTTGAGAATGTTGTAGTTTTTGGCATTTTGGTTTTATTGACTAGTGTAAAATTTCCCGTAATCTTTTTAAAATAGGAACTAAATTTAACCTGAATGAAAAATTATTCTTTATATCTGGAATTATTGAGTTTAAGGCCGAAAGAGTACTGTGAGCTTTTAGTCGCCTATGCCACTTACGCCAAACTCTCTGCGGACTTGATTAAATCCAATTTTCTGGAAGCAGTTCCTTCCACTATGGTTCAATTAATTAAAAACTTGGAGCAAACAGGTGAAGGCCTGGAATTGCTTCTGGCAGTAGCCGTAGACCAATTTCCTCGCCAGTTTTCCAAATCTCCGCCTACAGTTAAAGCCGTTAAGAATTATTATCGAAGCAAAATGAGATATCTGAAATAAGGTTGTCCGCTTCAGAATACTATGCCTCCCGTTAGTGGTAAATTCAACCGTAACATTTAAAAAATACCTTCTTTACGCGCAGTTATGGCTCAATTAAATTTTAAGACGCTGTCTTTTAATCTGCAAAATGATTCTCTGCAGGTAACCCTGCTTAACTTATTTTCAGCATCAGTCCCTTTAGCCGAGGTTGAGGAAATAGCTTCTTTCACTCTTGTTGATCCGCATAAGCTGCAGTTTAATCATCCTGACCAGAAAAAAGCGGAAACTAAATTTTCATTTCTGCTGGCCAAATATTTTGAACAGTTGAAAAATAAGTTAACCGGCAATTCCGCGACTTATATTCATCGAAATTCAGGAATTCCCTTAATCGGCAATGTAGCTTTCGGCATAGCCTACCGGGAATCTTCAATTATTGAAATAAAACCGGTTACTTCCTGCAATTTGGACTGCATTTACTGTTCTATTTCGGAAGGGTTAAGTTCAAAAAAACATGATTTTGTGGTAGAGAAAGATTATTTATTAGAAGAACTGCAGATATTGATCAATTTTGTTGACGAGCCAGTAGAAATTCATATCGGGGTGCAGGGCGAACCATTTTTGTATGAAGATATGTTCAAGTTAATTTCTGATCTTCAGCAGATGGAGAAAGTACAGGCCATTTCTATTGATACTAACGGCACTTTGCTTAATAAGGAAAAAATAGACTTATTAGCTAAAAATAGCAAGCTGCAGTTGAACCTTTCATTAGATGCGATTGATCCGGAGAAAGCTAAACAGATGGCTGGAGTAAAAAATTATAATGTTGAACACCTTAAGTCCATCATATCTTATGCTTCTCAAAAATTAACCGTAATTGCGGCTCCGGTGCTAACCGATAGTTATAATAATGACGAGCTGGAAAAAATAATTATTTGGGTTAAAACTTTGCCTAAGCAGCCCATTTTAGGGATACAAAATTTCTTAAAATATAAACCCGGCCGCAATCCGGCCAAGGAAATTCCCTGGAAGAAATTTTATGCTTTATTAAAAGAATTGGAACAGAAGCATCAGATCAAATTAAAGTTAGATAAAACTGATTTTAGCATTAAAGAAACCAGAGAATTGCCAAAGCCGTTTGAGGAAGGCGATATTGTAACGGCAGTAATTAAATGCCCGGACCGCTTTAAGAATTCGGTGGTTGCCGCAGCTAAAGATAGAACTATTTCCGTTCCTGATTGCCAGTATGTTAAAGACAAGAAAATTAAGATAAAAATAATGAGAGATAAGCATAATATTTTTACCGGGAGGCTGGTGTAAAATGGCTTACACTGAATTTGAGACGGAAAAAGCGAAGTATGTGTTTCTGGCTGGATTTCATTCCAGTTCTAATCCCTCTGCTGGAAAATTGCAGGGCATTGATGCTTTAGTTCTGGAAGGGTCAAAATTAGTTAGTTGTCGTTTAAATTTCAACTTCAGGAAATATGCCGGTTTAGGGAAAATAAAAGACTTAAATCAAAGATTTGAATCCCCATAATATGCATCACAAAGTATTTATCATTGATGGCCAAACAGCAATAAAATTTATGAAGCCAGATAGGGAGGGGGAGGATGGCAGGTAACTGAACACCAAACTGCATTATTTGATTGAAAAATGTTAATATCAACTTTATCTGAAATTATTAAAAGCTGCAGAAAATCTAACTTTATTGGCCGATCCAGAGAATATGGATCGCATTTAGGCGGAACTTTACCGGAAGCTTTGCAACAATTTAAGCATTCCTTGCGCTGGCCGATTGATTTAGATACGCCTAACATTCACTTGGCTGGTTATTTCAACGAGCCGGATTATAACGACCCTGATAAAAATTCTCGACACCGGGGTTTAGACCTTCAAGTCGCAGCAGGAACAAAAGTAGTTTCTCCGATTCGTGGAAAGGCAGTTTTTCATCAAACCGATCCCAGGACTGCTGATTTGATGAATGTGGGAGTTTATTCCGAAAAGCTGGGATTGCTTTGTATTCTGGCTCATTTAGATACATCCGGTATACTCTTGCCAGAAAGTTATCCGGTCTTGCGCTGGGAGAACCAAGATCAGGTTTATCGTGATATGGTTGTGGGCAGAGTAGCCCCCTGGATTTCGCGATTGCCAGAACAAATAGCTGTTCCTAAAGATGTAAGGAAAGTTTATGGCCGGACTTATAATCATTTACATTTAGAATGTTATTATATTCCAAATAAACCGAGAACTGTTAATGAGTATTATCAAAAACGCGCTCCTCTCAACCCCTTATTGCTGCTTAGAAAACTTTAAAGAATTTTGAGAAACAATCAAAAGCTATGAAAAGCTATGGCTTTCGCAGTTTTCCGAGAAATTATCTTTTTATGATTTCAACAGCAACTTAATCTTATTCGCAAAATCAACTGCCTCTTTCCTAACCTGTTCAGCTAATTTCTTCTCGAAAGATTCGTGAACGCCATAACTGGCCTTTTCTCTCAATTCTTTGGAAACGCCGAGAATTTCAATATCTTCCCTATCCAAAGAACTAGCGATTAACTCAACATCTTCCTTCTCCAGCGCTTTCTGCGAATGATGGTGGTGATAAATTAGAAAAGCCAATGTAGCAGAATGATTTTTAGAAGTAAATCCTTCTTTACTCAAAAGAGCAAGAGCAGCATGATAGATGGCATAGTAATAAATACTAATTACCCAATCATAAAAATTATCGTCGCCAAAAACATCAGGAATTTCATCTTTATGTTTTTCAATAATCCAATTAGCGAAAGTTAAATTATGATCTGTTCTTTTTAGATGCAATCTTGATTCATTTGAACTTTTCTTAAGAATCTTTTTCCGGATATAATTATCCATCCAAAACTTACATTCTGTTTTATCATTTAGCCAAAGCTTCCAATCAGGCTTCTTCATCTATTAATTGCCTCCACCATTCAATTCCAACGGCAATTATCTTGTCTTTCTTAAGCTTTTTGAAAAATTCATTGGTTGGATTATGGAATGATTGTTTGAATTCTTGGTAGCTAAGATAAACTGGATTTAATTGCGTGTTTGTTTTCATGCTTATTTTTTTAGCAGTATTCTCAATTTCTTTAGAATCTTCAATTTTCTGAAAAACTAACAAAATGTCAATATCTGAGTTCTTAGTATAAGTGCCGCTTGCATAAGAACCAAAAATAAGAGCAATTACAGGTTTATCTTTTAATTCCCTTAAGAAATCGGTTACTGACAATCTTACTTTAGCTGGAAATCTTTCAAATCTGGAATGCTCAACAGTATTTAGCGATGGTATAAGCGCTTCTTTGGAGTAATCCAAGAAATAATTAATCTGATTCCCTGACTTTTTCTGCTGAATTAACTGATTTATTTTTTTAAGCCCGCAATCTATGGAGGGCATTCCTAATTTAAGCTGTTTAGAAAGCTCTCTCTTATGGATCCCCGGATTAAGATAAATTTGTTCCAAAATCCTAATTTCGGTCTTGTCATACATTTTATATCGCCTGTCATATAAAATATGACGATAATATATAAAGCTTTGTATTTTTTTTCCCATTCAAGAGGATATTAGCCTACTATTCTAGGCCTTCCTGCCAGTATTAATAAGCGGTAAAGTATTTTCCTGATTATGATTCTAAGAACTGCCAACCTCTTAATTCGTTATTGCTGCTTAGAAAACTTTAAATTAATAAGCGGTAAAGTATTTTCCTGATTATGATTCTAAGAACTGCCAACCTCTTAATTCGTTATTGCTGCTTGGAAAACTTTAAAGAATTTTGAATAACAATTTAATTTTTTTTAATCCAGCAATCGGGCTTCCAATTCTTCCGGATCGGGAGCATAACTTGAATGAGGATCAAATTCAAACAAAGCGTATAATTTTTGAAACTGGTCTTGCGCAGCTTCGTTAACTAAGAAGTCTCTGATAGTTCTTTGCGCCAGTTCTCTGGTTTTTTTAGCTACTTGGAATAATTCCTGCTGTGGAATCAAGGATAGGCCCCTTCCTTTAATTTGATCGTATCCGGCTAACTGCAATAATCTGATTTGTTCAGCTCTGTCTCTGGGAGCTTCACGATACTGTTCCAGAATTGTTTTGGCTTGCAGATAAGTTAAGGTCATTTTTGGTCTAGGGGAAGGTTTCCTTATAAGGTTTATGCGGGCCAAAGTTTGGTCTAATCGCTTAAAACTTCGGCTATTTTAATGCCCCGATTAAAAATCGCTTGTCTAAAGGCTTCTTCGCTTAGCCCGGATTTTTCAGCGGCCTGTTTGCCGCTGCCGTTAAGTTTTATCTGCTGCATTAAATACCACGTTTTAAATCCAGCAATAGCTGCATGATAAGGCTTATCAAAAAGATCTACGGGGCTATGTTGTTCAGTATATTTCATCGCAATCTCTACTAATGGCTTGGCTATAATTCTGGATTTATCAATGATTAAGCTTCTGAACAAAGATGCTCTAAATAAGGAAGAATATCTTTCCATTTCTTGAACCGCAAAATCTTTCAATTCCCTATCGCTAATTTTGAAACTTTCAGCGTATTTATAATCTTTAACTTCATCTTTAATTTTTTTAACGGTAACGCCAAACTCCCTTTTAAGTATTCCAGCTAAACTGACCCGAGCATCTTCTCTGGAATTGGCCAACCCGATAGCCGTAGCCGTATCAACTCCGGAGAAATTTTGTTTTTTTAGATTTCTAACTAGATATTCCTTTTTAAATTTAGTTGCAGCGTCATGAAAGTTTAAGTCCAGCAGCTGTTTAGGCGGAGTTGCGCCGGCGCGCTGATAGATTTCATTAACTAGTTTTTCTGCAATATCAACACCAATTCCATAGAGAAGCGGTCTAACTAAATCAGAATAACTTACGTTTTCTGAATGTAAACCAACTAAGTTTATATCCCAGTTACCAATCGCCTTTTTGACTTCAGCTTCTAGATCCATTTTTATTCAACAGAGGGGTTTATTTATAAATCTTTCTGAAGTAACTACTTAAGAGTTACTCTAATTCTATTAATACCCCTTCCTTCAACTCCTTCGGCCATTCTTTTTTTATATCTTCAAGATGTTTCGTTAATTCTTTTTTAACATCTTCCCGGATTTTATCGCCGTTAACCAGCTTAATCAATTCTTCTTTAACATACGCTGGAACTTGTTTTAGATTCCATACCTGCATTTTAAGCAATTCTGTTTTATCATCTTTCTCCTGTTCTTGCCTCTGCTGAACTTGCTCCCAGTAATCCTGATAGGAAAATTGTTGTTCATCTCTAGATTTCTGTTTTCCCTGCTTAAGCGCTATTTTAGCCAGCACCTGCTGGTGCATTCTTCGCAAAAATTCCTGCTTATCTTCAACCTTAATCACATCGCTGTAGCCGGAAGCGATTAAGCCGAAAGCGAATGGGCTGGGCGTTCCTGTTTTTACTTCAGAAACAGTTATTTTTTTGTCAGCAATTTTGCTGATAATTTCCTTAGTATGCTGGTAATCCATGACATCTTCCAATACTTCCCGCCTGGCTTCTTTCAAAATAGGAAACTGATTGCTGATTCTCTTAACGGCATTATAAAGAATTTTGCTGCCAATCTGCATTCTTCCGGCCTGCTTAATCCTGCCCATGTACGTTCGTAAAATCATTAGTGATCGGGCAGCGCAATGGCGGAATCTTCTTTGCAGAACTTCGCTGCGTTCGATGGCTTCTTCCAACGCCTGCCGAAGGTTTTCTGTTTGCAGCTGTTCCAGCGCTCGGGAAGCATTGACCGGCTTTTCGGCTGATAAATAAAATCCATTGTCGTTAATTCCCATTTCCACATCCCGATGCTGCGATCGGCCAATAACAAAAGCCAGAGCCCGGGAGAGGCAGTCATTAACTCTTCGCCCATACAGAGTATGGAAAATAGTATATGTCCGCTCTTTATCTTTATAAGATTCAATTACGATTTTTTTATCGGAAGGAATCTGGCTGAAATGAAATTGCTCATAGAAAAACTGGTAGATGCTTTCGGCGGAGTTTTCATCAGCATATAAGAAAGTATGGATAAATTCCTTAATTTTTTCTTTAGAAGCCTTTTGCAAAAATCTTTCTTCCATTAATCTTCTAAATCGGGAGATTTCCATAGCCAAATCAAAGGACAAAGGCAGCATTTCTGAGAACCAGGAAGGCACAGTTGGCGGCCGGCTCACTGAACTGCTTACCTGGGCAGTCATGCCCCGCGAAAATTTGAACTGGTAAACATTGCCGCCCAGAACGAAAATATCGCCGGGCTTCAGTTTTTCCAGGAAACCTTCCTCGATCATGCCCACAACCTGTTCTCCTACTTTTACGGTAATGTAAGTTTCTTCAGGAATCGTCCCGATATTGGTCATGTAGATAATTCTGGCCATTTTTCCTTTCTTGCCGATCTGGCCGGTTTCCGGATCATACCAAATCCTGGCATAGACGTGGCGTTCCTCCAGACTGACATATTCTCCGGCGAGGAATTTAATTAATTCAAAGAAATCATCCCATTCCAGGTCATGGTAGCAATAACTGGATTTAACTAATTGAAATAACTGATAAATATTAATTACCCCGTTAATGGCAATGCCATAGATGTGCTGGGCTAATACGTCTAAGGCATTTTTCGGGATATGCACGCGGTCAATTTTCTTTTCAATAGCCGACTTAAGCAGCAGGGAGCATTCCAGCAAATCGTCGCGGTCCATGACGATAATTCTGGATTTAACGGTAGAATGCAATTGATGCCCAGATCTCCCAGAGCGTTGTAAAAACCTGGCCACCGATTTAGGCGATCCTAAACAAATGACCAGATCAATAAATCCGATATCTATTCCCAGCTCCAAGCTCGTCGAAGAAACTACTACTTTTAATTTTCCCTCGCGCAATTCCTGTTCGGTTTTAAACCGGGCTTGCTTGCCTAAACTGCTGTGATGGGCGGCAATATTGTTATCATTATAAAAAGCCGGATAGATCTCTTTTAAATTATGAACGACTCTTTCAGTAGCGCTTCTGGTATTGGTGAATAACAAAGTGGTCTTATGCTCCTGAATTAAGTTATGAATTATTTCATACATCCGGTTATGTTTTAGCAGATATTCAGTCTCTACCAAAGAACGAACCGGACTAATCACTTGCAGATCCAGTTGTTTGGCTAATTGCGCATCAACGATGGAACAGTCGCGCTCCAGATCAGCCTGGTATCCAACCAAATAACGGGCAATTTCATCTAATGGAGCGATGGTAGCTGACAAGCCGATGCGGGTAATTCCAGGAGACAATAATTGCAATCGCTCCATAGTTAACGATAAATGCACTCCGCGCTTATTTTCCGCTAAAGAATGAATCTCATCAATAATCAGCCACTGCGCGGTGGTTAGTTTTTCTTTAAATTTGGGAGAATTAATGACTATAGCTAATGATTCCGGCGTAGTGATGAGGATATGCGGCGTGTTTTTCAGCATCTTGGATTTTTCGTAAGCAGTGGTGTCGCCAGTTCTGGTGGCAATGCGAATGCCCCACGTTTTCTGGGCCAGCTCTTCCATTTCTCGCAAGGGCTGCTGCAAATTAACAAAAATGTCAGCTCCGAGAGCCTTTAAGGGAGAAACGTACACGCAATATACTTTATCTTCTAAAATGCCTTTTTCCGCTGAATCAATCAATTCATTAAGTATGGAGAGAAAGCCGGTTAACGTTTTTCCTGACCCTGTAGGTGAAGAAATTAAAATGTTTTTGCGGCAATGAATGGGATAAACAGCAAACTGCTGGGCTGGCGTAAATGCCTTGAATTTTTTAAAAAACCAACTATTAACAATCGGATGCAAAATAGATTTAATTTGCAGTTCTGTATACGGTTCTTTTAAATAAGAGATCATAGTCTAGATAGTGTGTTTTCTAAACCATGATTCTGCTTGGTTCTTTATAAATTCTAGGTGGGTTTGTCTAGTGGGTGGTGGCTAGTAAATTCTCTTTCATAATTCATTTAAATAACTATAAAACATTATACCAAAAGACTCAAAATTCCGAACAGAATTTTGTGCCTTTTGTATATACAAAGGGCTTAAATTTTTACGAAAATTTATGTCCTTTGGTATAAATCCAAATGTTAACCAAAGCCGAAGCCTGCCGCAAATTCCTGCATATTCTTATTGGCGTAATAACTTTAGCCTTAATTTATTATCAGATTCTATCATCTTTTGCCCTATTTTTGTTAATCATTCTGGGCATCCTGGCCAGTATTTTAAGCAAGAGAATCTGGCTGCCTGGGTTTAGCTTTTTTCTTAACCATCTGGAACGGGAGGAAGTTAAAAAAACATTCCCTGGCAAAGGCTTGATTTTCTTTTTTATGGGAGTTTTGCTTTCCATAAAATTGTTTGAACCGGATATCGCTTATGCGGCAATTATGATTCTTACTTTTGGTGATTCGGTTAGCCACTTGGTAGGCAGCGGAATTGGCCGATTGAAAAATATCTTTAATGGAAAGAGCCGAAAACTGTTTGAAGGCACGTTGGCGGGAATAATCGCTGGATTTTGCGGAGCGATCTTTTTTGTTTCGCCTACGGAAGCTTTTTTAGCCAGTTTTGCGGCGATGGCAGCTGAAGTTATACAAATAGATTTTAACAGAAATACATTAGATGATAATTTGGTGGTGCCCTTAATTGCTGGGACGGTGATCGTGTTAATGAGAATTTATTTGTAATTTAGAGTTCCGGTGTTTGTTTTAACATTTTTATCATCATTTCATGCAAAGTAATTAATCTGGAGTGGCCAATCTCTTCTGGCGCTGGACAATTGTATACCTGCATCCTATCATAAGCTTCTGTTCTATAAGCTTCTGTTCTATAAGCTTCTGTTCTCTTAAGTCTGGCTAGATCGCTGTAGAGCAAAGAATTTTTAGCCGGGATTATTAAATGATCGTTAAGGCTGTAGATATTATAAAAAACAACATTGGCCGGCAAAGGCGTTTCAGCCATTTGTTCCAGAAAATCGCTTCCGGGCAGCATCTGCTGGCCAGCAGCGCAGAAAGAAACTAGCCTAACCATTCTAGTTCCTTGAAATGGCGCGCCTAGAGAAATGACTGTATCCACTAATTCTGGATATAACTGAGCCAAGCGCACGGCAATTAAACCGCCCTGGCTGTGGCCAATTAGGCTTTCTTTTTGCTGAGAACTCTGGACAATCTGTTCTAGAGCCTGGGCCTGTTTATTTACTATTTCATTCATATTTAGCCAAGTGCGATAATTGGGAGCGCGAACAGAGTATCCTTCCTGCTCTAACCGGTTGATAAGGTCATGAAAATAAAAATTGTTGGCGGCAAAACCGTGGTAGATGGAAACGCCTTTAGCTTCCTTCCTAGGAATCAGCGCTTCCCGGCTTTCCAGCAATAACGGAATATTTTTTATTTGAGCTGCAACAAACTTAAATTCCGACCATAACACTGAGCTTAGGCTCATAATTTATAACTTGCTTCAGATTTTTGAGTTTTTCTAATAATTCTTTTTCAGAGCCGCGTTAGACTCGCTTTGTGCTAAGTTAGGACTAATGCGGTACCCTTCCGTAGGAACCATCCCTTCCCGCATACGCAGTATAAAGCGATTAATCGCTCGTAATTTAACGGCGGCTCTGATTTATTAGAAAAACACCCGGATTTTTTATACATTTCTATATCTATGATAGCAATCCCATATCCATGATAGCAATCTTTTTAAACTTGCGAACAGTTAATTAAGTTATGGGACGAAAGAAGAAAGTTATTCCTGAAGAAGATTTATCTGGACGAGATCTTTACCCTGAAGAAGAACAAGGCATCGGCAAATCGGAGACTGAGGAAAAATTATTGCAGGAAATCAGGCAGGGCCAGCATGAAGTAGATCCCTTAACTGAAGAAGGCCGCAAAACTTTGGCGGAAGATGATGAAATTGAACCATGGGAGGAAGGATTTGCCGAAGGCGCTAGCGATGGGGGGCAGTTAGGCAAAGATGCCTTGACGGGCGAGCCATTAATGGATGAGGATGAAGTGGTGGAAGCGGAAATTAATGGCAAGTTATATCGTTTTGTTAATGAGAAAAATGCTAGGAAATTTAGATTGAAGCATAAAGATGATTCGTCTAAGTTTGAAAAGTAAGTCTTTCCTAAAGGCCATTATTAAAATATGATTTTTTCTCCAATGGCGGGCGATTTTTTTGACATTTTTCTTCCAATATCTTTTTAAATATGATCTTATTCTACCAAAATAAGGAGATGTGGGTATTTGCTTGCCTGAATCCTTGAAAGTTTAAGAGAAGGGAGGCTTTAACATGAGTTTATACAAGTATGTGCGGAAGTTGTGGAAAAACCCGCGGCAAAATGAATTATGGCGGGAGCGCCTGCTGCAGTGGCGCAAAGAAAATTCTACTGTAAGAGTTGATAAGCCCACCAGGATTGATCGGGCTAGATCGTTAGGATATAAAGCTAAACAAGGATTTGTCATTGTCCGGCAGCGGGTTCTTCGCGGCGGGCACAGAAGGGAACAAATTAAAGGCGGCCGAAGGTCTAAGCGTTTTGGAACTAGATTAAATCTGGATAAGAATTACCAATGGATCGCTGAAGAAAGAGCGCAGAAAAGTTATAAAAATCTGGTCGTGCTTAATTCTTACTGGGTAGCTGAGGATGGAATGTATCGCTGGTTCGAAGTCATTCTAGTTGATCCAGATCATCCGGTGATTAAAGCGGATCGGAATTTAGCCTGGCTGCAAACCAGAAAGAATTGGAGCAGAGTATTCCATGGGAAAACTTCGGCTGGCAAGAAAGGACGCGGGTTAAGAAGTTAATTTTTTTTTTTGTTTTTAACAAAATCTGTTCTTACTTCTTTATTTAATAATCCGATTAATCCAATTATTCCACAAACAATGAAGATGCTTGGGATATAAAGACCACAAACCACCAGACCGGCAATCCAAGCCCAATATTTATTATCTTTTAATCCCTTAATTACGATTTCTACAAATACGCCCATACCAATAAATAGAGCAATATAGGGCGCTAAAAAAGGAAGGTATTTGGGTGAGACGGTTAATGATGCAATACTTAGCACCAGATAAATCGCCGCGCTTATATGAAGAACAACGATCGTTTTATTCAGTTTTGGGTTCATATTTGCTTATTAACTGAAAAAAGATTATATATTTTTGGTTTTTTTCAACTTTTAATCATTAACCCAAGATACATTCTTTTTTTGTTTTTAGTTAAACAATCTTTTTAAATTAGGCCTATCATTCTTTAGCCGATGGGAACAGAACAACTGCCTGAAGCGCCAGTTAAAGCTTCTTCCAGTAAATATATCTTGGATGCTTACTGCAACTGCCGGGGGAATGATTCTCTGGTTGATGGCTTATTGTCAGCAGGCGGCATTATTGGTTCCGGTTTAAGCATTTATTATGACAGCATTCCAGGGGCTATAGTCAGCATTGGAGCCTTAGTAATTGTTCATCTTAAAGAAAACCTAAGATATAAAAATGCTTTACGGGAAGCTCAACTGGATTTTTGGGCTAAAGGCCGATTTTCCAAGTTAGAAGAAACAATTCAAGAACTTGCTCCGAAAGATAAATCATGAAAATAATCTTATTTTGTTTTCTGGCAGTATTAATCGTAGCTGGTTTTCTGGTTTCTGAAGATAATGATCCCATAGAAGAAGGAACGATTGATCTTTATTTTTGTCCTCAGGATAATTGCGAACAGCAATTTATTGCTTTCTTAGATTCAGCGCAGGAATCTATTCATTGCGCTCTATTCGAAGTAGAATTGGAATCATTAAAAGAAAAGCTGTTAGAGAAGGCTAAAACAATGGAAGTTAAGATTGTAACCGATGATGATTACTATAAACAATTTCCTAAATCCTTTGTTAAAGCTGATAAGTCCGGTTTAATGCACAATAAGTTTTGCATCATTGACGGGGAGAAAGTTTCCACCGGATCAATGAATCCAACCTTTAATGATGCTTATAAAAACAATAATAATTTGCTGCTCATTCAATCACAGTATTTAGCAGAAAATTATGAAGATGAATTCCAGGAATTATGGCGGGGAATTTTTAAGAAAGGAACTGCCGTTAAAGATCCAGAGATAACTTTATCCGGCATTAAAATCGAGAATTATTTCTGCCCTGATGACCATTGTATTCAGCAGGTTGTTGAAGAGTTAAAAACAGCTGAAGAATCTATTTACTTTATGGCTTTTTCGTTCACCAGCGAAGAAATTGCCGATGTTCTATTAATAAAGAATTTAGATGAAATTCCAGTTAAAGGTGTTATGGAAACGAGACAAATCAGCGAGTATTCCCAATTTGAACGCTTGAAGAATAATGGTGTTGAGGTAATCAAAGATTTGAATCCCCATAATATGCATCACAAAGTATTTATCATTGATGGCCAAACAGTAATAACCGGTTCTTTTAACCCCACCAACGGCGGCGATAAAAGAAATGATGAAAATATGCTGATTATTCATGATGAAGAAATTGCCCAGAGATTTATTAGGGAGTTTCAGATGCTATTTAATGTATTTCCTGAAGGACGGTAACCAGCAGCCGTAACCAGCAGGAATGTTTATAAATTAGCGGTTAATTCCCGAACACATCATGGTAAATCTAACCGCCAAATTAACTGAAAAAGCGCCAACTTGGGGAGCTATTGGCATGGGTCTTGCCGCAATCTATCAGTTATTCTACCCTAATACTGCTTTTGACCGTTTAACTGCTAAACACCTTTGGTGCGATCCGGAGCCGGCAGCGTCTGAATCTAAAGAAAGGTCCGATTCTAAAGAGATTAGGTTAAACTCTGGGTACCTGACTAAAAATGGAAAGTTAGATAATTTGTTCGGAAGCATGAACACCGGAGATAAGCTTAGATATGGGGATTTAATTTTGGAAGCTATTGATTCCAGAAAGCAATCCGCGCATTATACGTCTAATAACCAAGGAGTGCCTGATTCATTGATTCAGCTGGAATGCCCAGGTTATATCAAGTTAAGAGTAATGCATGATAACCAGTTAGTTGATGGAGGGGAAGGCGTGGAGATAGTCTATGCGGCTAAATTTCTGGGAAGCGGTGGATTTTTTGACGGTTATCCTGATTTCAATTTAATGGATGTTCTTAAAGAGACTGAATTAAGCTCAGAACAGATTAGCGTTTTGCTTAATGGGGCTTATGCAGTAGAATCTGCTCATGAACAAAAATTGCAGAAGGAAAGAGAGGAAGCGGAAATTAAAGATTACGAAAAAGGGGTAGATTCTAATCCAGAATTAAGATCAAGGGTTGAGTCCTGCAAGAGTGATTTTAAAACTGCCGGGTCTGATTTTTTTTATCAGGTTAAAAGAGGAGATTCTAAAGTTTCCGTTTCCCGCAGATTTAATCAGTGCCTGGAGGATCAGGCTTTTTTCCCAACGCAATACGGCCGGGTGGATACAATTTACGGTTTAGATGTCTGCAGCCAGCTTTTTAATTACGAAGGGCGCTGTTCAGATAATCAACAGAACCTGCACTCGAATAAATTAGTTTATGTAAGAGCCAGAGATCCCAAGACGCTGTTGAAATCCAGAAGATGAATTATTTTTAGTATTTGGATAATGTATTATTCTTTGTATTTGGATAATGTATTATTTTTAGTATTCGGATAATGTATCATTCTTTGTATTTGAATAATGTATTTAGATTATGGCGGCGGCCGGATAGTTAGAAATTTTACTTAACACTTAAATAAATCTTAAATAATCTATTTACTTCTTGCCCTAAATGCTGGAGAAGATCATTCAGAAGCTGGAGAAAATTTCCGCTAGTCCGACTCTTGGACGGAGAGAGTTTGTGGCTTCAGTGGTTAGTTTGATTGGCGCCGGCTGCCGGTCATCTGCCTGCCGCTCGCCGGAATATGTCTTTGATCCAGCAGAAGAGCGCGAACTATCCAGCATACTTAATTCAGCGACAGTAGATAAGGAAAAGTATGCCGGAGCGGTAAGCCTCTGGCCGAAACATCGAAAAATCTGGCCGGCGCTGAAGACTAAAGCGGCGCGCGAGAGGTTTACCAGCCTGATTATTTCCCAGGACATGACCGATAAGGAACATTATCTTTATGATGATCCTGCTGATCCGGATTATAAGCCCTGTCGTGTTGAGAATTTTAAAGGAATTGATGATTCGGAATTTAGAAAATGCATTGCTGACCGGGTGGAAAGCATTGATGAAGACAACCCCATGACCTGCCGCCATTTTACCAGAAAGTTTATGTGGGCTTACGGCCGCGCCGGCGAAAAGTTGTCTTACACGCCAGAACACAGCCGTTACGATATTCCTTTGGTTCCAAGAAAATTTTTTCTTCCAGCGCGTGAAGTAGAAATTATCCGGCCGGAAATGATTGAAATAAATGCTGACGGAACTGAATCCAGAAAACGCCCCCGGCCGCATTCTGTAGCGGCAGTGTGGCTGGCCGATACCCCTCTTAGTTTCACTTCCGTGAGAGAATTTAATAACCCTGAGAACTGGTATTTTTTTGAGCCGCAAAATGACGCTCGTTTGTTTACTGCTCCAGCTTATTTAGAATTAGTTCCAGGCAATGTTTTTTTAATCTATCCGGAACATGACTTGCCGTTGGACAGCAGAACAACCAGGCCAATGAATGTATTTAAAGATAACAATTATCGAGAGGTTCTGTCTTTTGCGGTAAATAAGTCCAAGAAACTTATTCCGGCAATCTTTCTTGGCGCAAGAGAACGGACTCAGCACGTTTATGAACATGCCGCGCATCAGAAAAACGCGCCTTTAATTATAAATCACCTTTCTCAGATTCATGCTGAAGAAAGGTGGCCGGAGCGAGTTCTGTCAGCAATTTCCGCATCCGGCAACTTTACTGATCTGGAGATAAGGAGTTTTAATGGCTGGCGCGCTTATCTGGGGCATCCAGAAACAACTTTTCTGCCCGAAGGAACAGATGCGGTAGTTAAGGAGTTCTTTTCCCATCGGGCGGCTTATTTTAGCAGAAAAGATATTTCTTCAAGCTGCCGGGAACCGGAGTTTAAAGCGGCCTTCCGATATTTGGAAAAATTAGGATTGTTAACTTCAGAGGAGGTTACAACGTATAGGAAATAATTGATAGTGTAATCCTTTGACTGATAAAAACTATTTATTTAAGATTATAACTAACTAAGGAATCAGTCAGATATTAACACTACCAAATAATTTTCAGAATAAACCGCTCCCAGATGCTAGTGCCTGAATTATTCCGCTATTTTATTCCACCATTCCTATTTTTCCATCCATAATTAACAGCGCTTGTTCATCAGTTAAAGGCGCAACTTTGTATCGCGACTTTTTCTTAAAATTATCAATGATTCTCTTTTCTTTATTGTTATAATGGGGAGAAACAATGATTTCAGTTAAATGCAGCCCGGTCAAATCCGTCAAATGAACATCATTCTTGTCAAAGGGGCTGGCAATTTCAATATTTGGGCCAGCTAAAATACTCCCCGCGCTGACTCCAAGATAAAGTTTATCCTTTTTTACAAATTCTTTTATGGCTTTATCAAAACCAGTTTCTCTAACTTTTTTAAGCAGATAAAAAGTGTTTCCTCCGCAAACATAGAGGGTGTCAAAATATTTAATTTCTTTAAATGAAACAGGTTTATCCAAGTGAATTGTTTTAATGTTACCAGCTAAAATTCCTAAATTAAGGAGTTCTGTTTTAGATTCTTCAACGTATCTTAATTCCTCTTTAGTTCTGGCGGCGGCGGGCACAAAAATCATTTTAATTTGAGAAACTGGCTTGCCAATTAGTTGCAGGAACTGATTAGCAATATTTTTATTTGCCAGCCCGGTGGAAGTTAAGAGTAATTTTGCCACAATCCTTTAAATTTAATTAAGGTATTTAAGGTTTTAGAAAAACTTGAAGCTTCAGTTTAAACTGATTTTTGTCATCAGCCCAAATTATCCAATATTTCATGGGCATTAGTATTTTGCAGGTATTCAGAAATAATTTTGTTATCTGATTTCAGCAGCAGGCGGGCGATTAAAGAATTTTTTTCCTGATGGGAAACGCGGGCTAATTTATCAGCTAACATCAAGCCATAAGGATAGCCTAGAAATAAGGCATCATGGGAATTGCTGATGAGAAAAGGAAGAATTTCCCGGTTTCCCTCAAAGCGAAAAATATGATTCGTTTGGGGATGCAATTTAACTAAGGCTGTATTTTCGGTTATCGCATAGAACCACGTTTCCTTAGAATGAAGCTGTTTTAGCAAAGTTGCCGGCGAATTGCCATTAACGGTAAATAAGGAAGAGGTTTTAGCTAGAGCAGATGCTTTTTTATTTAGTAATTTCAAGTAATTTTCTTCATTAATATATGTCTTGTCAAGGGCGCCGTCAAGGATTATAAAATCTGAATTACTCTCTGCCGCCAAGGCCAACTCGGCAAATCGCCGGGCCATGCTGGAGATTTTCTGGACAGGCGCTCTCTCTAAACCGCTTTTTAGTGAAGGATCATTGGATGAAACAAACAGGTCTTGTTCTCTTACCAAAATTTTGTCTTTGAAGAAAGTTCTGGCCTGATAATATAATTCGCCATGATGATAAACTGCGGAAGTAAAAAGGTAGAATTCGTGAAGTTTCTGGCCAATTTTTATATTTTTTTTAAAAATAACTATGGCCACCCGGATAAGAGAAAGGCAAAAGTTCCCGGTTTGTAAAATTTCTGCCTGTCCGCCATCAATAAAAGCGATGGTTTTGTCTTCATTGCTGGAAGGAATAGTGTGAAAATTCTGTTGATTTATCTGATGCATTTCCTGGTTAAGGATTATGGAATCTTCTTTTCCCCATTGGGTTATTGTTTGTTTGATGTGGTTTGAAATGGCATCCAGCATTTTAGAATTAAATTTATTTAATGTAATTAAGGATTGTGGTCATCCAAGCTATCTCTAGCGCAGCGACAACATAATCATGGAACAACAATATCATCGATGATACTGTTTCAAAACTAACGCGTCAATATACTGGTTAATTGTTCTATTCATCGCTTCTGTCCATCACAATTCACCATACCATTCTAGCAAATCGTTTACGCCTTTATTAGGAAGAGTTAAATCATGGGCGTGATATCGTGTCCAGAATTCTAGCTCAGCTTCTTTATAGACTCTTGAACAGAAGGCATCTAAGGTGATAGTTTCATGAATGCTTCTCAATCTCCTTAAGATAGCGGGATAATCCTCCGGCGTTTTATAGCCAGCGGTCAGCCCTAATTTATATTCTGTTATGGCTTCGTAGATATTTTCACGAGAGTTTTGAGCTCTAGCCACCAAGATATGAGCTTTAGCCACTAAGATATTTCCCCGCGCTAACCGCAGCGGCAGGGAATAGGAACTGAAAGGGTATTTTTCAAGGAACTGTCTGCTTTCTTCCAGAAAATGATCCGCTTTATTTTCATCGCTAATCTTCCCTTCAGGATCAGCTTCCCGGTATTTTTGGGAAAGAGCAACATACTCCAGAAATCCGGAAGAAATAAGGCCATACTTCTCTGCCAGCTTAAATTTAGAAATAATCTTGGAATACCGGTCCGGGTTCTGCGTCCATAATTCAATCCTGGAGAATTCAGGGCTGGTTTCCGCCAGTTCGCCAATTTCAGCAATATCTTCCAGTAAATTAAGCTGGGCATAGGATGATACAAATCCTTGTTCTTCCAGCCGGGCTTGTTCTACGGGAGCTTTAGGGTTACGGGTCTTGATCCAGGAAAAGATTCGCTCTAAGGCACTGGCATATAAACTGGTTCCCTCGCCATTAACAGCTAACTGGTTCCACTCCGTTTTAAATTCAGGATGGTTTTCTAAAACTTTAAACGTTTTGGCATGTTTAATCTCATGGTGAATTGTTTCTGGATCCAAACCTGAATTAATTACTATTTGTTCTAATGTTGGAATATAGTACCCTCCGTGGCCGGAAGTAACCAGAGCTGCTAATTGTTCAAGAATATTTTTTTTAAAATAATGGCCTGATTCTACCCGTAGTGAACTTAGCTGGTGCAGTCCGTCGGCCTGTTCTTTTTCTAAAGCATATACTGCCGCGAGAATTCCCTGCGGGTTATCTTCAATATCGGATCTCCAACCGGTTATTGGAAAGCCGGCAGTTTTTTCAAATGCAATTCTAACTGTTGAAGGGCTGATAGTGTGCAGGAATTCGTTTCCGCAGTAGGCCGTCTGAGTTCCCAAGTGCAGGAAAAGAAAATATTTAGCCAGTTTCCAGCTGATTTTTTTTACTGCGCTTGTTTTAGAAGGTGGCATTAAAATAAGAAATAGAGTAACTATTTTTTAAATATAATGGAATTAATGTTTCTGGAATTTAAAATAAGCCCCTGGCGAGACCGCCGACAAAATTGCCGATAGCCCGTGATTCTGAGAAGTGCCTTATTAAAGAAGATGATGCATCGATAGTGTAATCCTTTGACTGATAAAAACTATTTATTTAAGATTATAACTAACTAGGGGAACAGTCAGATATTAACACTGCCGATGCATCTTTATATAGATTTCACGCCAGTGGTATATGTGAGTCAGTCTGGGTATCTGGTGTGATCCGGACGCACAATAAATTTAAATAAACTCCAGTTAAACTCATTATCGAGGGAGAGCTAGGCTGGCGCGCTAGTCCTGCGCTGTTACTGTGAATGGACTTTACACGGAGCCGAAGCCCAAAGAAGGATTGCCATGGTCTCATTGGTCCCTGCTGTCTTTGCCGACGGTTTGTCCCAGGGGATGGACTTGCTGGGAATCAGGTCAGATTCGGAAGAAAGCAGCCTTAACCTTCAATCTCTATGTTCCTGGGGTCGCAAGCCCGAGAAGCTGCGGGGGTTAAACCAACTGGGGCTGTAGCCATTCGACCACGGGCGTGCCCCTAAACTCACTCCAAAGTTATATTATCCAATTCATCCAAGGTTAGATCGCCGTTAAGGCCTTCATCCAAATGGTCAATTTCACCTAAGTTCTCCAGCAAACTGGAAACTTCCAACTCTTCAGAACTTTGAGATGGAACCTCTTCAATAATACAACCAAAGAGAAAAACCATTACTAAAACAATTATAACTATCCTAAAAAGAGCTTTATAGTTCTTGTTTTCCATCTATTTCTGTATTAAGTTAAGATTAAATAAAAATTATTCGGTTTTGGCCAGTTGATTTAATTCTCTAAATTTGTTCATAAACTCATGCAGCAAGCGCTTAGTTATTTTAATTTCTTCTTTCAATTGCTGCTGCCCATTATGCAGCTCTCGTAAAACATCCCGGCCAGTCTGCGCTTCCATCCAGATTTCTTCTACTTTGGCAAAATCCAGACTAAATTGCTGAATATGCTTCTCAAATTGATTGCGGATGACTTCCAATTCCCTTGCATCCAAGCCTTTTTCTTTAAGCGAAGCAATCCGCAAATCCAAGCCATTAAGATATTCTTGGTGCTTTTCCAGCAAAACGGATAATTTAGCCTGAGTTAAGGAAGCAATCACCCGATTTTGAACCTGCCGGACTTCTTTCCAGGTTGATTTCAGATCAGCAATAGCTTCGCGCAGCTGCTCATTGCTGGCATTTTCCCCCAGATTTTCCACCAGTTTTCGCTGTTGAATTAGCCGCTCTTCCAAGGCCAATAAAGTTGCCGTGGCTGTATCTTTCTCTTCCTGGCTAATAGGCGCATGTTCCAAGCGCTGAAGCAAATGCTCAATTGACCATTCCATTAGCTCTCCTGTTTTAATTAAATGCTGGCTCACTCCATGCTTCAACTGAGACTTTTTTTTCTGACAATCTTTATCGCAGTTCCTGACACGTTCCTTAAGATCGGTTATAACCTCCCTTTGTCGGCGATACTTTTGCTTAGCTTCAGTATATTTGTCTTTGACTTCACTGGATTTTAAACTAGCATCGGCAACTTTTTCTTTAACTTCCCTTACCCGCCCGCGCGCTTGGCTGATTATCTCCTGCCGCTGCTGCGTTTTCTCTTCCAGATTCTCTTTGCGCTCGCGCAATTTTTCTTTTATTTCAATTTTGATTTCTGATTTTTCATTAGCATTATTTTTATCTATATCTTTATCAGCATCCCCATCAGCTAATACCAAAGGCGCTACACTAAGCACAAATAGCAATAATATAAACCCAATAATTCCGTTCTTAAGATTGATTCCTTTTTTAGGATTTATTCCTTTTTTAAGATTTTTGATCATGGAACATCCCTCCGCAAGCTTTATAGGAGTGCTAATCAAATTTACTTTATAAAGATACTTTTTAAAGCTATTTTCAGTCTAGGAAAGTCTAAACATCCTTGATTTTTAATACTTTCTGTAAAGCTTTTGTAAAGTTTTATAATCAATCGAAAACTATCTTTCACTGGCAGATTTCGGCCCATTTTACATAAAAATTTAAATAGAATAAATTACTTAATGATTCAAATAAGTTAATAATTTGGATTTGAATATGAGTGAAAAATCTTTAGATGCTGACGAAGAAGCAGATTTGGAACGATTTGAAGAAAAACAAGTTAAAGATTATTTCCAATACGCATTTGATGCCGATACTAACCTAGAAGCAGATGAAGCAGTTAAAGAACTATTAAAAATTAAAATAAAAGTCCAGCTGGATCTGCAAAGGCCCAGAAGAAGAGTCGTTTCTTCCGTTTCCGGTTCGGTCCATAGAGATATTTTAGTAGAAGGCAAAGCTCCCATAATTGACGTACAGGCTAACATTAAAACTATAGCTGAAAGGAAATTAAAGATTTTGAATGCCGCTATTGCCGGATTGCAGGCAGTATACAAGAAGCGGAACTGGGCTTGGCCAATATTAAGTTCTAAAGAATTAGCTCAGATACAGTGATCGTTTCTAAGTTAAAAACAGCCTAGAGCAGGTCATTCTAATAAATGTAAGGAGAATTTTGAATAATTTATTTTTTATCGACAAAGTTCTCTAAGGCTAATTAATATCCTAAAAATACGTGAAACCGCCCCGGCTTTAATAATGCACCAGCACTTCCACATCCCGGCCAAAAATATTCTTCAGATCTTCAAAAATCGGTTCTTTAATAAACACCCGCTTAGGCAAAGTTATGGAAGCTAGTTTTTTCTCAAATTCTTCCAAGGAAGCTTCAGCCAAAGGCCCCAAGCTGCCATTTTCATTAAGCTTAGCCTTTTCAATTCTCTGCTGTTTATCATCAATATCATGGATGACAAAAGCCATATCTTCCAGTAAAATAACTTCGCCATAAGTCTCCCCATGCTTAACCCGGATTCTGGTTCGCTCTAATTCCTGCCCGCGCTTGCGCTGCAGGTATTCGATTAGAAATTTAATTAATTCGCCGCTGCCCTTGCGGGCTTTTTCAATATCATTTTTAGTCAATTTTTTATCATCATATTTCTTTTTAGCCGCTACAATTTCATTTAAATCGCGCAAAAAGCGGGCCGGAACCTTCCCGGTGGAAATCAATTCCGATTCAAATAATTTGATAATTTCCGTGTCATGGGCTCTTTCCACTCCTTCAACTTTAAGGACATCCCGGATGATGGTAACAATTTCATCATAGAGAGTTATAATGCTGTTTTCAGTATGCCGCTTTTCAATTTCCTGGAATAATTCCCTGATCCGCTTTAAGAATTTCTCGCCGTCATGAACTAATTTATCCAATTCAGTGCCCGATAATTGTTTCAAATCGCCATGTTCAATATCTTTTCTAACCTTGACGTTTCTTCTTAAAATGTCTACATATTCCTTCTCCAATAATTTTTCTTTTTTTACAAAAATCTCTTCTAAAACATCGGGAGTTTCTTTAGGAGTGGGCGGCGGCAAGCCATACAGCATAATCGCGGCCTGGCTGGGCGTTAAAATCGCATAAAAAGTATCCTCCATGCCCATTTCATTCAGCCTAATCTTAATGCGGCTCATGCTTTGCTCGCCGGCGCTCATGAATAAGTCAATAGCTTCTCTACTGGGTTTAATCCGGCCCATCCTCAGCAGCTGCTTCCAAGGCATAAACATTCCCCGGTCATAAAAGGGAACCCCGTCTCTCAATAAGGTAAACATAATGGGGTTGGCTTCTTTCAGAGCGTCCCAATACTCCGTCAGAATCCAAGCCTGAATATTTAACTTATTTTTAATCCCGGTTAATTCTCCTGCCTCAGCCCCCATGCCGATGATAATCGCCCGCAATTTATCCTTCAGTTCCACCCGCGTCATTTTTTTAACATCGGTATCGTCAATAACAATCCAGACATCGATATCTGAGCTGGCGGTGGCCTTGCCCTGCACCAAAGAGCCGGCTAAGACGTAACTAACGATATATTTTTCAAACTTCTTCAGCACCATCGTCTTATGTATTTCAGCAATTTTAATGGCTGCCAGCATTCCTGTGTCATGAATTGGCGCGCCCAGAGAAATCAGCCGGTTTAAATCGTATTTGGCATCATAACAATTCTGCCATAAGTCGGTTAACAATGCAACCTGAGGAGTGATATTCTTATCAATTTCCTCGGCGAATTTTTTGACAATTTCCGAAATTTTCTGATGCAATTCGTTTTTAGACATCTTTTTGCTGTCAGTATCATCAACTACCAGCAATAAATCAATTCGGTCCGGATTGGGCTTTTCAGCTTTAGGCTTTTCCGGATTGGTTTGTTCAGAAGCGTCTGGAGGAATATTTTCCGGAGGCAGCAAAGTAATGCCAATAATATAATCCCCGAATTTATCCAGAACCTGTTTTTTAAAGGTATCTAACTTAGCTTTAATAGCTTTTAGTTTCTGTTCCAATTCCGGAGGAATCTTAGGCTGAGTTTCCTCAGCTTTCTTTTCTTCCGCTTTGGCCTGTTTTTTAGCCATGGGGCATTTTAAATAGATTTTGTAGTAGATAGTTTGTTCTTTTATAAGCATTTCCCTCAAAAGCGGGGCGTTTTGGTCAATAAACTCCTCCACAAGGAGTTGCTTACAGCGGAACAGGCAGAAACCGAATTGATGAAACCTTCCTTAAAGGCTTTTGGACGCCTCTGGGGTTCGTGGAAAATGCCCGCATCGCCGCCAGAGGTAGTTGTTACTGTAAAGAGTAATTGTGAGTAATTATCGAACTTTATTTCACAATTACTAATAAGCAAATGTGTGTGGATAAATGCATGAATATTTAACACATTTGCTATATTAAAAAGCGAGGTAAATTAAATAATAAAAATGGCAACCGTACAAGATTTTAAAGATGCTGAAAAAATAGCAAAAAATGCTGAGGAAACTCAAAAACGCAGACTGCGTATGGCCGTGGACCAAGCCTTAGGAACGATTGTTGAAGGACAATACATAGATCCCGGTATGTTAAATGATGAACATAGACGAAGAACCTTTACAGAAACAATTAATAACGAATTAGCTGCGCCCTATACTGCAGCTATTGCTGGTATGCCTGATGATCCGAGAATAGCTCGAGGAGAATTGCTTAATGGAGCTTATGGCTTTCAGCCAGCTTTCGTAACCGGTTTAGTGGACCAAGCGAAAGACAACTTCAGTTATGAAGGTTTTATGGCAACAGTTGATAAGAATACTGGATGGAAACAAGCTTTAGAAGCTAAATCTGGATTTTTGGGTGAAGTCTTAGATTCAGTTAGCGCTGCCGAAATTGGAAATTATGCAAGTATTGCAATTTTAGATGCCAGCAAATTAGGATTGCAGGATAAAGCTCAATTAATTGGCTTGACTGATGCTAAGAAAAGTTTGGATGAAAAATTAGCTGAAATCGGATCTAAACCGTACATGAAAGCGCCGACTAGACCATAATTTTTATAATTTATTCTTCTTCATTTTCTTCATTTTATTTAATGCTTAGTTAGAAAACTATTTATACTTTCATTTACTTTATTCTTAACCATGGCTGAAAAGAAAGAAGAACATCCTGCCGATAAATATTATCGCTTAAAAAAGAAAGTTTTTCAGATGCTTCATACTTATGAAAGAAGCCATCGGCAGATTTATGATGAAGCTGCTGGCCAGCACTTAATGGAAGATGGCCGATTAAAAATGGAGCTTCTGGAGAATGATGATAAGCAAAAAGCGATGGCCAAACATATGTCTGATGCTTATATTAGTGTCGCTAAACAGCATTTCAACATTAAGCCTAAAAAAGGAAAAGAGGGAAAGGAACAGAAATCAGATGAAGCTGAAGACAAAATGATCGCCAGGTTAGTAGGCGGCGCTACTTATCAGGATATTTACCGGCACATTAAAGACCTTGGAGAAGGCTTTACCTTTGATTATTTCAATCTAAAATTAAGGCCGACGTTAATGAAAAATTTAGCAGAAAATCTTCTTTCTGTTCCAGCAGAACACTTACGGCCAGAACATATCGGAGACCTGATGGGGTATGTTGAAAAAAAGCAAAAGAGCAAACTGGATTTTATCAACAAGGATGCTTTGGGATTAGAAAACGCTATCAAAATTTTGGATGAGTCTGAAGCTGGCGGCAAAGTTTTAGAGAAACAGCACCAGAAGGGCCATTATTTTATTCCGGAAAAAAAGCGCAAGAAAGATAAGTCCTAACTTAACCTTTCCCAATCTCCTTCTCCACTTCTTGGATTACCTCTTCTTCTGAAGAATATTTCTTAGCTTCCGGCTGATACGTCCGGAATAATTTTTTAATCACAGCATAAATTGCCGCCGCATCCGAAACCAGCATCTCCCGGGAATCTTTTTCTTCCGGCCATTGATAGAGATACTTGTTAATAACGCCTTTTAGGAAATAGGTTAATGGCTTGTTATACCAGCGCTTCCGATAATTGGTCATGTACCAGGCATCCAAGACAATACGAACATCCCCCCGCTGATACAGTTCTCCCTGATGCTTGCTTTCAGAAACCGGGCCTAAATCAATTTTAATCTTAATCAGCAGCTTAATCTCCGGCGTAAAGAATTTGTAGGGCCTTAATTCCAGATATATTTTCCTGCCTGCTTCGGCAACGGCTTCTTCCGATCGTTTCTCTCGCTGAGTATATCCCCGAGCTTCAACTACGCGGTTAATATCTTTATATAGGTCATCAAGTTTAAAGATACCAGTATAAACCAGCTCTTTATTGCTGACCAATAAATCCCGAGTAAATTGTATTTCATCCATATTTAATGACTACAGCAGGGATAGCATCGACTCGCTCTGCGCTTCTGAATATTATATGCGGCTCCTTCCCGTACATGAAAATTGACAGCGATCAATTTTCAGTACCGAAAATAAATCGTCGTTTATTTTCGTGTAAGGAACGTCCCCTTCCGCAGGCGCTTTAGTAAGCGATTGTTCCGCTCGTAAATTGATGCTATCCATGTTTAATGCTGATAGGTATATTTGTAAGTGTTCAAATAACTTTTTATTCGGTCATACAAATCGCTGACATCGCTTTTCAGCCAGGTCTCAAACCGCCTAAAATGCTCTTTATAAAAATATTTTTCTAAAACCATTCCTAAAAACCAGTAGAATGGCCGGCTGTCCCATTGGCCTTTCCGATCGCTGAACACATAGCCATCAATAATCATTCTGATTACGCCCTGCTGCGAATGAACGGTTTTGCCTTCCAATTCCACTTCCACATCTTTAAGATTAGTGGCATTTAAAGTAATTTTGACCATCAGCCGATGATCATTGCTGACATTTTTATACGGCTCCAGAATCAGGTGAAGCTGCTTTCCTTCCGGAGTAGTGGTTTCCTGATTAGTTCTTTCATGCCAGTCCCATCCTTTTTCATAAAACCATTCCTGAATTAAAGAGAATAATTCCGGCGCATTGCATAATCCTTCATAAGTCAACTTCAGATGATCAATAACCAGATATCTCTCCATGCTTAAGATGAGTAAAAAGAACCTTATATATTTATCTGCAAAACGCAGGTATTAAGTTAGCTTTCTTAAGAGCAGGGTCTCCTGCAAAAACACCAACCAAACCAGTTAATTTTTAAATCAGGATTATATCTATAACAAATTAATGCGAGGTTTAACATAAATTAACATAAAAGAACCTTATTATATACCAAAGGACATAAACGATTGATTTTTAGTACCGAAAATATAATCTGTTATTTTCGTGTATACAAAAGGCACAAAATTCTGTTCGGAATTTTGAGTCTTTTGGTATATTTATCTGCAAAAATGAACCGGAAACATCTTCCAGCATTAATTGTTTCAGCCACAGCTCTGTTGGGAATCAGTTACGGATTAAAGGTGGTTGTTGATTCTCTTACCAGCACAACAACAATGCCAGGAATTGAAGCCGTAGTAGAGAATCCTCCTTCAAAAGAAGCGTTAGAAGCGCATCGCTCCAGTACGGCCAGAAAAAAGAGACCTAGGCTAATGGAACTATTTGCGTACCATCACCAAAACCAGCCTCCAGAAAATGATGGCCATGAAAGTTACTGGTCTTCCCTCTTCCAGCAAAATGGAACGTTCATACCTTACACTGAGGAAGGCGACTCTCCGGATTTCGAAGATGACTGCAAGACTCAGTGTGTATATCTGGAAAATAATAACAAAACCGGATTTATCCGCTATGAACCCAGTCCAGGAACAATATTGCCGCTTCGGGTGCCGAGAGATCATCGGCTGCAGAACTGCGAGGAAAGCAGCGAAGTCTGTGAAACAGCTTACTTCTGCCTTAACGGAACGTACCTAATCATTGATAATTTCGGCGAATTCAAAGACTTCGGGATAACCAATTATAATTATTCTGACTCTAAAGAGATAGATGAATATGTCCGGAGAGTAGCCGATGATCAATAACCCCTGCCAACTGGATCTGGTTAAACTAAGAACCTATCCCTGTAGACACGTAGCCTTCCCTGTTATCACTCCGCACGCTAGGTGTAGCTTTGCGATATAAGCCTCTGGTCGTTTTGACCAACGTATAAGGATTCCGCGAAATCTATTCATTTAACTGTGTGTTTTTTCCACGACCCAGCGTCGTGCTTTTTTTCGTGTATTTTTCTTAAGCTTCTTCCAAAATGTCTCAGAGTTTATCTGGAATTCTCCATCCATCATCTTTTGTTATTAAGCCCAGAAGAGTTTACCCCTTTATTTTTCACCTCCAAGCATCAGAAAGAACAACTATTATTTATACCTAACAGGATAGACTCTAAGTATTTTCAGTATAATTCCAGGGAATTTTAAATAATTTTAGAATTATGCAACACAGCATAGAGAACATTAATTTTTTATATAGATAATTCTAATAATTAGAGTATATTTTAGTAGGAGTTATCTGACGATGGATAATTAAAATAATGTATCCCAATCAAGAGAATTATCTATATATAGTAAATTGCCCTAGAAATCAAACCTTTCGCGCAATTTAGTATATATGAAATTCACAAAATTTAGTTCGATTGTTAAGGAATTGGGCAGTGTTAATATCTGACTGATTCCTTAGTTAGTTATAATCTTAAATAAATAGTTTTTATCAGCCAAAGGATTATACTATCAGGAATTTCAGTATATTTTTAGCCACTATTATATTTGGAGGATATAGTAATCCTATTAATTATTTATGTCCTTCATTATAATTCTCGTCTGTAATTTCTTCTTAGGCTTTTCAATTAGATTTAATGATTGTTTAATTTCCAGGTAGGGCTTAATTTCCTGCTGAATTCTTTTTAACACTTTTAATCCTAAAGAAGTAAAAGTAATTGTTTTATGGGTATATTGAATTAATTTTTTTTCTTCCAGCCGCTCTAAATTCTTATAAATAGTCCGCGGCTGTTTTAGTTTTATTTTATTTAACAACAATTCAATAAATATTATTTTAGAAATACTTAACTGCAAATGAGCTTTTTCCAATGGTTTATTAAGATGCATATAGCATTCACCAACAGCATAGAGCAGTATTTTTTCAGTTTTAGTAACTTTCATATTATCATTTTTTCATATTATCATTTAGTAACTTTCATACTATCAATAACCCTTGCTCTGAGAATAATTGATGACAACTTAAATTTTTGGATGGTAAAGGCTCTGTAAGGCGCAATTCAGAAAGTGAACTGCCCCATCTGTAAATAAAAATCTCAACCGCTCCGGGGGGGCGTGGTATTAGAAACAAATAAAAATTATTTGTATAATCTCCTCTCTAATTTATTCATGGCGCTTTTTCTTTCAGGGGTTAAAGCTGGCGACACATATTGGTGAATAATTTGGAGCGGTCTGCCGCTGAAAACTTGTTCCAAGTCCAAACATAGTCGAATTAAATCATCTAACTGTTTGGGCGAAGCCGCTTCAACTTCTCTTAAAGCTCTGGACATAGTTTTTAGAACCCCGCTAAGCTTAGCTGATTCCGACCTGTATCCTAATTGCCGTGAAAAAAGGATATCCAGCTGATGGTATGGAAAAGAACCATTGGAAGGTTTAGAATCACTAATTTGCGAAAAATGGTCAAGAATTTTAGCTAAGGTCAAAGTAGCTAAACAGTCCGGCCGGCCAGATTTATGATTAACTGAAGCGCTTGATTTATAACTACTTAATTCAGTAATAGCTTCTGAACTGATTTTACTTAATTCTCCATATTGACTATTATTACCAACATAAATTCGATTCATTTTTAATTGTTTATAAAGTATCCAATACTTTTAAATTAGGGAAAATTATTTCTCCATTTTCTCGTTTAAAGAAACTTAGGTAAAGGTTATTTACTATAAATAGGTTTCTTTACTACTTAGAATAAGCAACCATATATAAATCTTTTGTTTTGTTACCACTCATAGGGAATACTCTCTTTAGCAAACTCTAATTTAGAGAATTTTGAATAATTCATTTTTATCGACAAAATTAACAAAATCTCTATTTTTCAAAGTTCTCTTTAGAAACACTTAAATATCTTAAAATAGTTCCTAGTCTGAAAAAAATTCAGGTGATGCTTATGAAACTTATCTTAACTAAAAAGCCCAAAAATGTAACCATTATCGAAGGATTTCCCGGATTTGGGTTAATTGGCACGATTGCCACGGAATTTTTAATGGAGCATTTAGAGACTGAAAAAATCGGCATTGTGGAAATGGATGAAATTCCAGCGATGATTGCCATTCATCAAAGCAAAGTTATTGAGCCCATATCTATTCATTATAATAAATTGCATAATTTAGTTCTGGTGCACGCAATTAATATTGGCAAGGATCTAGGCTGGAAGCTGGCTGAGGTAATTACTAATTTGGCTGATGATTTACAAGCCAAGGAAATAATCTCTCTGGAAGGCGTAGGCTCGCCTAACGGTGACGAAGACAGCCGGGTATTTTATTATACCACTACTGCCGGGACAATTGCTAAAAAACTTCAGGGGGTAGCTAATCCGCTAAATGAAGGCATTATCGTCGGCGTGACTGGAGCATTGCTGGCCAAGCAGGTAAAAACGCCATTGGTAGCTTTATTTGCTGAAGCCAAGATGGGGCTGCCTGACAGCAAAGCCGCAGCCCATATTATTCAGGCCTTGGATGCTTATATTGGATTAGGCGTGGATGTCAAGCCTTTAATTAAACAAGCTGACCTATTTGAAAAGAAACTGCGGGGAATCGTCCAGAAAGGGCAGCGGGCAGAACAGATACAGGAAGAAAAGCATTTAAGTTATGTTGGGTAAAAATGACTGCAAAACAAGAAAAGCTAGCAGTGCAGCTGCCTACTAAAAAAGGTTATTTTCCGTGGTTGATGTTACTTTATAGTATAGCAATTATTTTAGTTGGAGCAATTAACTTAATTGGGATTTATACTGTTAATCCGATCGTGGTAAATGTGCTTCTTATTTTAGCTGGATTGTGGCTGCTTAAAGCTGGTTTTGACAGCGGTTTTTCCAAACAGCGAAAAGAAATTTTGAAGAAATATCTTTAAAAGGGAGAAACAAATAATTATGGGACTATGGGCTACTATTTTTGGAAAAAAAAGCAATCTCCACGATCCAGACTTAACTCAGCTGGCTGGGGAGTTGAAGAAAATTGATCAGTTTATTCAACAGAAAAAATTAACCATCGAAATCAGCTTGAAAGCATCGGGGTTTAGTTTATTTCCTAAAATACAGAAGAAATTGGCTGAAGCCGATCCATTAACAAAAACGCGCTATCAGTTAAAACTGCGGGCTGAATTAATGCCCAACTTTCAGCAGCTTCTAAATCTAGGCCGGCAATTGCTGATCCGGAATTTTGAAGACTATAACCAAGATAAATCATCCAGTGGAAAGCTGCGCCTGGACGTTAAAGATAAGGAAATTATAGAACTCTGGGAAATTTTGGAGGAAGCTCAGGAAAAGAGGGATAAGCTCTGGTTAAGTTGGATGGCCGTGCAAAAATCTGAACATGGCTACTCAGCTTATGCTACCAATAAAATGCAGCAAAGACTGTCGGCGATTGCCGAAGAAATTATTTCCGCTCTGGAGTTAAGGTTTAGAATTTATTTGCAGGCTTATAATCAATATCGCCAGGAAAAAATCTTATCCTCGTCCAAGAAGAAGGTTCAGGAAGCAAAGAAGCAAATTACTGCTGAAGTAAAGAAATTATATCCTACTTCAACTAAACAAAGTTATGGCGTGGTAAAGTTATTCAAAAGCAAGGCTGAGCTGCAACTGGAACATAAAGAAGAATTAAAAAGAGAAATGGTTAGAAAAAAGGCTGCTTAATTAGTTTAGTCGTTTATCAAATCATCTGGTTTCTGTCATTTAATCAATTTTTGTTTACATTGATAATGTTGTTGCCAGTAACTTTAATCTTTTCTTAAAAGTTTTAACCCTAAATTGAGCGATTATTGTCGCTAAAAGTTTTAAGCTTAGATTGAATCTTGTAGATTTTCGACGCGCCAGAGAATTTACCATTCTGGGGTAATCAAATTGTGAAGATTTAGATAGTAGAACTTCCTTAATTTATTGAAAATGGCAGAAAGATTAGATTTTAGATCAGTAAGGAGAAAAAAAGAAGCCATTATTTACCTAATGGATATCCAGTGATGGTTTTTGATGGAAAACGCTAATTCTTAGTTGTCTGTGGCATTTCACAAAGTTTGGCTTTTAGCTTGGCAGATAATTAACCAAAGCTGGTTTATAACGATGTTTCGTTCAAATTATCGGTTAAACTTCGCCTAATATACATTAGACGAACATTTTTGTCACCTTATTTATTACATTATAGGGCTAAAAATCCAATCCAGCTCCCACTCCGTAAATAATTCACTACGTGTCAATAATAAAAATAGAAAGAGTTATATAGTAGTTGGATTTTCAATATCATTGGTGATCAAAATGTCATTTACACAAAAACTTTTAGTTGCCGCTGCGACAGTGCCATTATTGGCGGGCGGATATGGTTTAATCAAATATGTACGAAGTCAAGATAATTCTAGATACGAATGTGAGGGTTTACGAGTAGGGGGCAATTTAGTGTATTTTGACCAATCTACGGGTTCTCTTCCATTTCAGAAATCTAATGTTCTTAGTATTGCAGTACCTGATACTGAAGAAGCTGGACACTTTGCAAAAAATATAACCTACATTGACCATAACGGAGACCTTATGGTGGATAGAATAGTTGTTGACAAAAAGGATAGAACAAGAGTTGAATATCTTAGTAGTGACGGAATAGGACAAACCGTTGTGGCAGAAGGTCAAAATCAATTTGATGCAACTTTAAAGGAGATATTAGAAGCCAAGAAAAGACAACAGGGAATTAGGGAAAGAAAAGGCTTAGAAGACATAAAATAGAAGTTTAATATTTCTTTTCTTATAGATTAATATATTTTTTATTATTTATTCGGTATCACAGTACTAAATCTTCAATCAACAATTAAATCTTTCAGAAAATAACCTTTAAGCTTTGATGGTAAACAAAATAATAAAAAATACGAGCTATTCTACAAATATAAATCAACCATAACCCAAAATATGCAGTTTAAGCTTAAAACTAACAAAATCGAATAGATTAATCTTTGCTTAAACTATTTATAAGAAACAAACCGCCAATCACCCTAAGCCTCTCGTTCAGGTCCTGCTTATCTCATAAGCAGATTTAAAAATCACAAAAAATTACTTCTGCTATGGAAAAATATCAGCTGGGAACATGGGATTTAAGTGAAATTAAGCCCCTTTCGATTGAACTAGCTAAAAAGTCCGTTGAGCAGAAGACTAAAAGTTTTGAATCCAAAAGAAAATTTTTAACCACCACGATTTCTAATAGTTTATTCCTATCTTTAGTAAAAGAATTAGAACTTTTACGGCAGGAAACAGAAAAATTGGCTGTTTATGTCCAATTAAAATTTTCTGAAGATTCCGCCAACCAAAAAGCTTTGGCTGAAATGTCGCAAGTGGAAAATTTTCTGACTAAAACCGGCAACCGGCTATTGTTTTTCAGCCTATGGTTTAAACAACTGCCGGACCAAAAGATGAAACAGTTAATTAAGGCCAGCGGCAAATATCGCTATTATTTTGCTTCACTAAGAAGAACTAAAAAGTACACCTTAAAAGAAAATGAAGAGAAAATTATTAATTTAAAAGATACCACGGGCGTTTCCGCGCTTAATAATATCTATAATATATTTACTTCTAGTTTTAGTTACCAGTTTCAGGGGAAAAATAGAACTCAGGAAGAGATGATTACTTTTGTCAGGTCAGATAAAGCTTCAGTCAGAGAGCAGGCTTACCGAATACTGCTTAAGCCTTTTCAGGAGCATAAAACAGTTATCGGTGAAGCTTACAAAAATATTATTAATGATTGGCGGGAGGAAAATGTTTTTCTGCGGGGGTACAGCAATCCTATTAATGCGAGAAATGTGGCCAATGATCTGCCGGATAAGGCTGTGGAAATGCTGTTAAGGGTAATTAGAGAAAACCAATATTTGTTTCAGAAATTTTTTGAAATTAAGCGAAAAAAATTAGGATTGAAAAGATTTAGGCGCTTTGATCTTTATGCGCCGCTAGAGCCAGAAAAGGAGATAATTTCTTATGATGCTGCCGTAAAATTAGTATTGGAAACATTTGAACAGTTTTCTCCTTATTTTGTCAATGCAGCAAGAAATATTCTTAATCAGAAGCATGTTCATTCTACGGTGCAAAAAGGAAAAAGAAGCGGCGCGTTCTGCTGTCCGGCAACCACCAACCATGCCCCTTACGTCCTGTTAAGCTATACTGGCAAATTTAGAGATGTGTCTACCCTAGCACATGAACTGGGGCATGGAGTGCATATGACCTTATCTCAGAAACAAACTGAATTTACCATGGACGCCTGTTTGCCGTTAGCTGAAACAGCTTCAATCTTTTCGGAAATGTTGTTATCTGAGCAAATGATGAAGTTAAATCCCCGAGCTGCCAAACAAATGATCTTTACTAAACTGGATGATTTATATGCATCAATTATCCGGCAGGCCGGCTTTATTGAATTTGAGAAAAAAGCCCACGAGATGATTAAGGACGGAAGAACTACCGATGAAATTTCTGCGGTTTATTTAACCGATTTACGAAAACAGTTGGGCCCAAAAGTAATTGTTGATGATCTTTTTGCTTACGAATGGGCGTATATTCCACATATTTTTCATACTCCCTTTTACTGCTATGCCTATGCTTTTGGCAACTTGTTAACTCTGGCTTTATATGAAATGTATAAAGAGAAAGGCCCGGCTTTTGCTGAGAGAATTGTAGAAATGCTCAGTAAAGGCGGCAGCGAAAGCCCTGTAGAAATAACTAAGGCTATCGGTGTGGATATTACTTCAGAACAGTTCTGGCAGAAAGGATTTGAGGCCATTAAACAAATGATTGATTTAGTTGATGATAATTAAGATAGATTCAGATTAGTGATTTTTTCTAGGAATATTTAAAAATATTGGCTAAAATCAAGCATAAATGAGATTAAACCGGAGGGAGTTATTAGCAGGATTAGGAAGTATTTCATTTTTAGGTTATGGTACTGCAACAGCATCTGCGAAAATATCATCTTCTTGGAAAACATTAGAGAAAGGACTGGAACTGGCTCATTTTTTAACAAAGAAAAAATCGCCCCTTGGAGATTCCAGAATAACAGCATTAAAAATCAATCCTGAACATTATTCATTGGAACTTCTTACAGCTTCAGGTGAAGCCGTTGCAAAAGACGATAACAGCAATGCCCATCATTACCATACTGCTGAAGAATGGTCTCATAATGATGGCTTAATTGCGGTTATAAATGCCGGCATGTTTGAGCCAGATGGAAGGAATGTTGGATACATGAAGCAGCCTGGGCACATCAATAATGGAAAATTAAAAAAGGGTTATAATGCAATTTTTGTTACCGATAGGATAACTGAGGATGCGCCTTTGGCGCAAATTATAGATACGCAAGACCAGAATTATGAGGAATTATTGCAAAAATACCAAACCGCATCGCAAAGTATTCGCTTGGTTAATAGTAAGGGACAGAGAACTTGGGCCAGACAGGAAAAGATGTGGAGTATGGCTGCTCTGGGAATGACGGCTAATGGTGAAGTGTTATTTTTTCATAGCCGATCTCCATATAGAGTGGCTGATTTTATAGATGAATGTCTTTCTCTGCCACTTAATGCGCGAAAGATGATGTACCTGGAAGGAGGGCCGGAGGCCAGCCTTTACATAAATCATCCCAGAGCAATATTCAAAGGCATCGGCAGTTATGAAACTGGGTTTAATGAAAATGACAGCAACAAGGAATTTTGGTCGCTTCCTAACGTCTTTGGAGTCAAGCGCAAATAAACAGAACCCAATCATTTGAACTAATTTGATTTAAATTCATTGCCAGGCCCAGTATCAGCTAATTGCGTCCGCTTTGCCTGTATCTCCTTTTTAGCTTGCTCAGGCGGAACAGGATTAGCTTCTTCTATCAACTTAGTGGTAGCCATTACCCGCTGGGCATTTCCTAATGGATTAAAAATTTCTATTAATTCGCTAGATATTTCCGTTGAAACTTTTCTTTCAACTATTTTATTCACTATTTTCTGGGAAGGAATAACTAGACTGCCCGCACCATGCTTAGCTCGTTCTTTGATTATTGCTCTTCCCTTACCATAAGGGTCTTCGGGAGGGCCGCTTCCGGCATTATAATATACGTAAGTCCAATAATTTAACTGATCACGCGTTAAGTCATCTGGATTAAGGCCATTATCTCTCAAATCGCGCTTAAGCAAGTCCCGCCGGTAAGCTAGCATGGCTGCTGCTCCCTCTACACCTCTCTCTACATCTTTAAAAATAACTCTTGGAGATGCCTCTCCTCTTTCGCTAGTAAGCAGTTCCTCTTTGCTGAAATCCGCGCCTTCTTGAAAATCAGGCCTAAGATAACCCTTATCGCGCAGGATAGCCTCTTCTTTGCCAAAACGATCAGCGCCTAAAGATCCCATTGCGCTAAGCTCGGCGTCGGGATTGTTATAATATTCGTTTGAAATCCATCCATGCAGCCCTTCAACAAAAAAAGCTCCTGCAACAAAGTTAGGATCCAGCCCGGTTTTCTCTGCCGCCTGCTGGATCGCATTAATTATTCTTAGCTCAGTTGGTTCATCTAAATAACCCAGCACGCGCAAAGAATTTCGTTCTCCATATTGAGCTCCAAACTGCTGAGCCAGCTGATCCTGCCGGAGTTTCGTGTCAGCAAAATTTTTCATGGCCAGCAAAGCCTCATTAGTTAACATTCCTTGGTAAGTGCAGAGCTTCAGACAAAACTGTATTTCTATGCCATGCGCCGCAGGAAGCAATTTAATAGATTTTTTTCCATCTCTTGTATAGATATGCTCAACTTCAGTCCTGAGAGTAGAAGGGTCGCCGGCAACTGTTACAGGCTTGCCGGAGAACAGCAGTTGGACATTATTTTCAAAATATTCTACCTGCCCTTTGCCATCTACTATTAATTTCTGCAAGGAATTGCCTAAATTAGCAATCTTTACTTGTCCGTCATCTGTAGATACTTTCAGTTCACTTTTATCAGGATCCCTTTCAATGCAATTTTTTATCGCAGCGCATCCGCCTCCTTCCATAGAAAAATGGATGGTCCGGCCAATGGCATAATCAAGACTAGGCTGCTCATTGCGATATTCTCTAAGCAGAGTATCTGGGTATAAGGTATATGATGTTTCATCTAAAAGAGTAAGGCTTCCGGTAAGGAGTAATTCCGTTTGTCCATCCTTGGCAATAAATACCTCGGCCCCTTTTATTGTAGGTTGTCCTGCAGCATTAGCCTCAATAAAAAACGGCTCGCCGCCCTGCGAGTATATTTCCTGGCTGTTTCTAAATACAACAGCGTTTACAACACGAGTGTTTTCTAAATTTATAGCATTACTGAGATCTATGCTTCCCCCATTAATAACTAAAGCGCCACTGCTTTTCTCGATATTGGCGCTGGAGATGACTGCCTTGCTCGGCAGCTGGACTTCACCAGACTTCAGAACGGTTGCTCCCAGGAGATCTGCAGGATTAAAAGTAGTGGATTGCTTGCCTTTGGTAGTGATAAGCCCATTAGTGTAGGACAGCAGTTCGCCTTGATTTCCAAAGCTGATTCCTTTTAAATCTGCCCAGCGATTTAATAAATTGCGCTGCTGGTTTAATTGCTCAATGAAATTAGCCTCGCCCAGGCGATTTTCAAATTCATACAATACCGCGGAGTTGCTAAATAAAGAGGGATTGGAAAATAAGCTGGCAAGAAAATCCTGCGAGTTTAAATTAGAGAGATAATTTGGATCCTGCCAAAGGTCGGCTGGTGGAATAAATTCAAAGTTATCAGGACCGGAGGCCAGAACCGGCAGGGGAATTTCCAAGGAATGGTGCTCATAAATCAAAGCTTCTGATTGTAATTCAGCCTGTGGGGAAAAAATCTTGGCTTTATCTAAATCCAGCTTAGGATACCGGGCTAGAAAGGCGTAATTATAAAGCTCATTATGCTTGATTGGAAAAAACAGGTTAAACAAAACTTCGCCTTCACCGACAGTGGTTATGGACAGATAAAAATTCTTCTGAGAGGCAGCTTCCAACAAATCTCCCAGCACGAGAACGTCGAGTTGTTTTTGCTGCATCTGCGCAATGCCTTCTATTGTTTTGAAAATTTCCTTAAAAGGAATGTCCACAGCGGTTTTAAATGAAGATAATTCTTTCTGCTGCAAGCCTAAACCTACTGTAAATGGATAATGCAGCTCTGCCTGCACCTTAGCTGGGCTAAAAATAACTTTGACTTCTATAGGCTGAGATGGGATGGTGAGAAATTGGTCTTGGATAAGATCGCTCTTAAGAGAATTAGAAAACGAAAACTGATATCCTTGCTGTTCAAAATATTTGAGATCCAGACAACTCTTTATTTCATTTTCAATGTAAGCTTCCAACTCCGCCTTAACTCTTTCTTCTGTAGGAATAAAACTATTGCCTTCATGGAAGTAGTAAGGCATCGTAAAGATCGGATAATGCTTAAATGGAGCCGGAACTTGGTAATAGCCGCCTTGTTTGCCAATGATTTCAAGGCCATCTGCCGTTGTTTGGAACAGGCAGCGTTCCACAAACAAGCTTATAGCATCAGTAGATAGGGGGCGCAAGATTTCTTTTGAAGAAGACACTGTAGAAACTAGAAAAAATAAACTTACGGCGACAATTAAGATAATAACTCCTATAATTATAAATACAGTTATCTGTCCTCTTTTTGGCATAGAATAGAAAGGGATAGAAACTATTTAAGGATTACTGAGAACCTGCCAATTTCTGAGCTTGTTCATAAGCATTAACATTAGCCTCCAACTCCTCTGCCAGAGGCGGCGCGACAACTCTGCCGATGGGAATATAAAATCTTTTTGAATCATCAATTTTTCTGGCAATTCCCGTTGGCCGGAGAGTGCCCAGATCGGTGGTATTATGGATCATATCGGCGATTTTAACCCGCTTAACTTTGTCTGGAGCGCAGCTAATCCTGAGTTTGTATAAGTGTTCTTCAGTCAGCTCAAAAGCCGGATCGCTGCGTCTGCCAATAGCGTTATTCATGAATTCCAAATTATCCGCAGTAATGGTATTTCTGGAAAGAACATAAATTCCGTGGGCGATTTCAAAGCCAAACTGATTCTTAATTTCCTTCGGCACTAACCCCGCATCTTCAATAATATCATGAAGAAGAGCCATACACTGCGTGGCTAAATCATTATATCCCTGTCTAGCTAATATTTCAGCTACCGCAACTGGATGGGTAGAATACGGCAGACCATTGCCTCTTCGCGTCTGCCCCTGATGATACTCCTCACAATATCTTCTGGCTAAGGCTACTAATCCGTCTTCGGTCATTAACTATAGATTTAGACAAGTTATTTATAAATCTTTTTTGAGAATTTTGTTAGGTCTTAAAACCCAGCTTTAGGGCATAGTTAAACTAACCAGGAATTGCTATTCGAATCTTGCCGTCATTTCCATAATCTGCTCAAACCCTTTCTTCACTTGGTCCAGTGATTTTCCTTCCCGGTAGAGCTGCTTATCTTTCATTCCGCTTTTATCCAGCTCGCTTAAAACATTCGGCTGGCTTAAGTCTGGATTTGCTTTAGCGTAAGGCCAGACTCGCATCGAGCCGGCAGTGATTTCATCCACTAAAACTATTTGGCTTTGTTGCGAATCATATCTTTGGCCATTGAAGATTATGCCCACTTCGATTTTCTGATCAATATACTGGTGATTTTCTCTGGCAAAAGCTTCCTCCAGCAATAAAAAAATCTTTTCCGACAACGTTCTGGCTTCGCTAAATATTGGGAATTGGTACTTTTCCTCGATAACTCTTAAAAAATTATCGTCAAGAAGCGGATCGTGCAGAAAATCATCCTTATAGAAAATCTGATGATATAATGGGTCGAACTTTTGGCCTTCTTCAAAGCCTGAAGATAACACTGAGCCGGCAGCCACTCTCCTGGCGACAATTTCCAAAGGTAAAATCTTGTCCACTTTTTTAATTAAGCAGCAGCCAGTTTCCGGCGCGGAATGAAAGGCCAGATTCTGAAGGCTCCTTCTTTTAAGGTATTCCATAATGTTAACGTGCGTCTGCCAGTCAATGGCGCCTTTCCCGGAAATAGTATCTTTTTTAGCTCCATCCCCGGCAGTAATGGAATCTTTAAAAAACATGATTTCTGTAGCCAGATCGTCAGGATTGGCGTAAATTATTTTGGTTTTTCCTTCCTTAAGTTTTGCTCCCAGATTCATTTTTTTCCTCTAGAAAATTATTTCAAGGTTTGACTATTATGGGAAATTAATAAATCTTCTGTTCTGAAATTAAAAAGAATTTTGAATAATTCGTTTTTCATCAGAAAAATTTTCTAAACAAAGCTAGGCTTTTTCCAGCCGCTTCTGTACTACGTCCCAATCAGTTGCTTCAACAAAAGCTTTAATGTAAGCAGGCCGGTCAATATTATAATCGGTAATGTAGGCATGCTCAAACACATCCATCACCAGCAGAGGCGCTGCGCCAGCTAAATGGCCAACATCATGTTCATCAACCCAAGTGTTAAACAATCTCTTAGCTGCCGAATCATAAGCCATAATTACCCAGCCAATGCCGCGCATCTTTCCTGTATTAACAAAATCATCTTCACCGGCCTGGTTGGAGCCAAATGATTGCGCCATTAACTTAGATAAGGGGCTATGTTCAGACAGTTTTGTTTTAGCTTTAGACATATTGCCAAAATAGAGTTCATGCAGCCTCATGCCGTTAAACTCCCAGCCGAATCTTCGTTTAATTTCCGACCATTCCGGCGTTCCGGGGGTTAAGGATTTCATTAAATCCAGTAGTTTGTTGGTATTAGCAACATATCCTGCATATAATTTAAAATGGGTTTCCAGCAGTTTGTCGCTGAAACCTTTTACACCTAATAACTGTTTAAAATTTTGTTCTTGATAAGTCATGCGTCTTCACCGTTTAGTTTAGACTGTTTATGGCCTCTGGCCGCGATTTTAGGTATTAAGGCAGTGCCATACATATTTCCCAGCTGGCGCCCTTCATCTCGATATAAAAAACGCAAGACATTTACTACTGCTTCTGTATTTTTAGGCACTTCTGCCCTAAAAGTTTCCGTAAGCAGATAAGCTGCTTCGCCTTCAACAGTTATTCCCTGAAATTTATAATCCCGGTCAGTTTTTTCAACAGACCTTAAGTACGAATCTTTATCAACAGATAATATTTTTTCCAAAGGAAAGTAATTATCTTTATTATTATTTCTATTATTCTCTCTAATTTTATTTCTAATTTTATCAAAAGACCCTTCAATACTCATTTTTGTTGCCTCCTAAATTTTTCCTACTAAATCCAATCCTGGTTTTAAGGTTTTCTGACCAGGCTCCCAGCTGGCTGGACAGACTTCTCCGCCATGTTCCCGGACAAATTGCGCGGCTTTGATTTTTCTAATCAGTTCTTTAGCGCTTCGGCCAATAGAATTGTCATGCAGTTCAAAAGCTTTTAAGATTCCATCGGGATCAATAATGAATGTCCCCCGCAAGCTGATTCCTTCCCCTGGAATCATGGTGCCATAGGCCTGGCAAATTTGTCCAGCTGGATCAGCCACCATGGGAAACTTAATTTTCTTTATCGTTAGGGATGTGTCATGCCAGGCTTTATGGACAAATACAGTATCGGCGCTTACCGATAAAATTTCTGTGTTCAACTGTTTTAACTCTTCATATTTATCAGCCATTTCTCCCAGTTCGGTAGGACAGATAAAGGTAAAATCAGCGGGATAAAAGAAAAGGACCACCCACTTTCCCTGGTAATCGGATAATTTAACCTTTTTTACCTGGCTATTGCAGTAAGCCTGCGCCTCAAAAGGCGGCGCTGGTTCATTGATAGCTAATTTATTTTCCATTTTATCCCTCCTTTAAAACCCCTCTTTAATTTTAACAAATCCCTGTTTGATCACAGCTTGACAAGCCAGGCGATGCGTTCTATCACGATCGCCCATATTCAGCTCTTCTTGATTTAATATATTCAAATTTTCACCGCCTTCAATAATCTCAATTTTGCAAGCGCCGCAAAACCCGGAACGGCAGCCGAACGGCGCGCCTAACTGTTCACAGGCATCTCTGATTCTGTCTCCATCCTTAAGTTCTATTTTTTGATCAGCTAATTGAATGACAGCCATAAGAATTCTTAATGATAAAAAAGGGAGTTTTAATGACAGCCATAAGAATTCTTAATGATAAAAAAGGGAGTTTTATTTAAAGGTTTTGATTTAATTTTTTCGATAGAGAACTTTAAAAAGCAGGGATTTTGCTGATTTTTTGGATAAAAAAACTAATTATTCCAAGTTCTCTAATTATTCAAAGTTCTCTAAACTAATTCATCTTCATTAAAGCTTCAACTACTTCTTCTAATCCTTTCTTAAAATAAGGCAACCGTAGATTTGGGGAATGATTATCTATAATTCTCTGTGAACCAGCATAATCTCTCCCTTTAAAATATAATGCGGCAGCGCTGACTACAACAGCTTCATAGAATTGTTGTGTACTTCCTTCTCTGGGGATATGATCTAAAACTTCCTCTTCCTTCACTGCAGCTTGAGCATACAAAACTATGGACTGATTAGAATCTATTCCTCTCAGCCTTTCAGCTTCCAGGGCCAGAAGTTCTGATTCTTCATGAAGTTCTCCCCAGGTTCCAAATTTCTTTAATAGACCATACATTGTATTTATTTTTCTCTCTTTAAATCAATTTTCTTTAATTTCTATAGCCAAATCCTTCTTTTCTAGAGAAATTACTTCCATAAGCTGCAGTCCCTTCAGAATTTCTGTTGGAAAAAGGCCTGCGGGAATGGCTGTAACTCCGATTCATTCCAGAACTTCTGAACGATCTCTGATGATCCGTTCTAAAGCTGTTATTTCTCTGCACTTCAAATCTTAACTTGGCAAATGGTTCGGGGGGTATTTCTTCCACTTCGACCGGATATCGCTTTAGGATAGCTTCAAAAGCCTCAAAGTCCGGCCGGGCTAACAAAGTGATCGCTTTTCCTGACTCTCCAGCACGAGCGGTTCGGCCAATTCTGTGAATGTACTCCTGCGGATCTTTAGCTAAATCATAGTTAAACACATGAGTAACATCCTGAATATCCAAGCCTCGAGAGGCAACAGCGGAAGCAATTAAGATTTCATTCTTATCCTTGTTAAATCTGTCAATGGCCAGTAGCCGTTTGTTCTGGCTCATTCGGCCATGGATAGTTTCACACTTAATTCCCTGGTTTTTTAGATTTCGATGCAGCAAATCTACCGTGGAAATCTTAGAGCAAAAGATAATTACCCGGCCAGTTTTCTCTTTTTTTAGTAAATGAACTAACAGAGAAAACTTTTCATGCAGCTGGCAATTGTAATAATATTGTTTTAACAAGTCTTTTTTAACCTGCAATTCATCTTCCATGGTTACTACATCGTCCATGTATTTATCTTTAAGGTAATCTATCTCATTGGAAATGGTTGCCCCAAAGAGAATAATCTGCTTTTCAGGATTAGACTGGCGGAGGATTCTTTCAATATCTTCAATGAATCCCATTTCCACCATTTTGTCTGCCTCATCTAAAACCAGGCTTTTTAATCTAGATAATTTAAGGCTGTTTCGGCCTAGATGATCTAAAATCCGACCAGGCGTGCCCACCACAATTTCTGCTTCTTCGATAGCATCAACCTGCGGCTCAAAACCAACACCGCCAAATACCGTAGCGATGCTTAACTTTAAATTCTTGCTCCATTTGCGCATTTCGTTGGAAATCTGGTTAGCTAATTCCCTGGTAGGCGCTAAAATCAGCGACTGCACGCCTTGCCCTTTTACTGCTTTATCAAGCAAAGGGACAGCAAAAGCCAGAGTTTTACCGGACCCGGTTCTGGAAATGCCTACTACGTCTTTTCCCTGATAAATCGAAGGAATAGTTTTTTCCTGTATACTCATTGGTTCAGTAATCCCCTGCTCTTTTAAAGCAGCTATCACAGCAACGCTTACATTTAATTGTTCAAACATTTTAATTCTCCAAACTATTTAATAGTTCTAATTTTTAAAATACTAAATTATTGAAACAGAAATAGTAGTTTATACCCTCTGCTTCGGCCAACTTAATACTATTAGTTGTTATTGGCAGGTAGTATATAAAGGTTTCGAAAAAGAGCGAAGTGTCCTCTTTTGATGTTGTTTAAATGACCATAAAGCCGGTCGTTCTGAAACAATACTTAATCAGAATGCAGTTATCATCATTCTGGGCTTAAGAAAATGCTTTGGTTACGGACCTGGCAGAATTGAGCAAATCCTTAAACAAAAAGGATTTGCGATTAGTCATAGGCAAATAGAAAAAGTGCTGATTAGAAATGGCATGTTGCTAATCCAAAAAAGCAGAAGCCAAGAAAATGGGTGCGCTATGAGCTTCCGTACTCAAATGATTTGTGGCACACTGATGGGCCGTTTGATCATTTTATGGGAAAGCAATTAAGTGTTTTTATTGACGATAGAACACGCTTAATCATTAGCTTGGGGATATTTCAGAGCGCTTCTGCAAGAGAATAGCATTGCCCTACTTCGTAGCGGCATTGCCGAGTACGGCAAGTCAAAAGCAGTCATGACCGATCATGGCTCACAATATTATGCGAATCATCCAAATACAGAACAAGAAAATACTTTGTTTTGTCAAGCACTCCATTCGTTAGGCATTAAGCATTGTCTTGCTCGAATCAACAGACCACAGGCGAATGGCAAAGTAGGGCGGTTCTTTAGAACGTATAGAAATTCTCTTGAACTAAAATATACTCTAATTATCAGTGCTGTGTTGCATAAATAGTCAGTGCACAATAATCACATAGGCTCTTTTTCCAATATACTTCTTTGGAGTATCTAATTTTCCAGATGTTCCAAATTTTGTTACAACTTTTTCGTACACTACT
>JAGVYX010000033.1 GCA_018303045.1 Candidatus Woesearchaeota archaeon | reverse complement strand
AAGCTGTCGCAGACCACGAAAAATTTTTGGAATTAACCAACAAAGCCAAAACCGTTCTGCTTAAAGAGTTTAAAATTGCCGAAACGATGGGCGCTGATTTGGAAAAACGCGACGTAGAGCAGATTAAATTGTTGGCTGCCAAATTAGCAGAGATTTATGAATTGCGAAAGCAGCACGAGTTGTATCTTCAATCCATTATGGAAAAATATTGCCCCAACTTATTGGAATTAGCCGGAGTTACTATTGGCGCTGGACTGATTGAATTAGCCAAAGGGTTAAAACATCTAGCGCTGCTGCCGGCATCCACCGTGCAGTTGCTAGGCGCAGAAAAAGCCCTGTTCAGGCACATTAAAACCGGTTCACGTAGCCCGAAGCATGGAATTATTATCAATCATCCTTTTGTTCAGAGCGCCGGGCGAGAATTGAAAGGCAAAGCGGCCAGAATGTTAGCAGACAAATTATCATTATGCGCCAGATTGGATTATTTCAAGGGAGAATTCAAAGCCGAAGAATATAAAACAGAGCTGGAGGCGGCATTAAAATGAATAATCTTAATCTGAAAGACAGTTCCGCGCTGGAAATGTTTAAACAATTTTTGGAAATGATTGAAAAAAATAATGCTTACTGCGATTGGATCAAAGAACAAACGGTGAACTCTTATCTTCCAGAACTTAAAAGCGAACTGCTGGAACTAGAACAGGGAATTGAGGCCTCTGATAACCAGAACATCAAAGAAGAAATTGCTGATATTCTTTATGATGTTTTTGTTTTGGCCAAATTGGCAGAAAACGAATATAATACTGATTTTAAAGAGCTGTTCCAAATGGCTGTGGACAAAATCAAGAGAAGGAAGCCCTACATCTTTGAACATAGAAGTGTTTCCAGAGAAGAAGCCGCCAAATACTGGCAGGAAGCCAAACTGAAAGAAAAAGCGCTAAAAAATAATTAGATCTAATCGTATGTGCATAGCATCTTCAAAATCCTTGATATGATCGGCAAAGGCGCTGCGTCCCCGTAGGGGGCAACCCCCCGCGACGCGCTCGCAGTAATTGCGCCAAAGGGATTTTGACCTTAGGATGCTATGCACATACATCTAATCCAAAGCAATAAAAATCCCCGCCGCCATAAGCAAGGGGTATCGGAGACAAATGAAAGAAATTGAAGTTAAAATCCTGAATATTGACACAAAAAAAATAAGAAATCAGCTTAAATTGCTGGGAGCTAAAAAAGTATTTAGCGGGGAAATCCAAGCTTTAAGTTTTGATTTTGAGAATCTGGAGCTAAAACAGGCCGGAAAATCTCTCCGGTTAAGAAAAATGGGAGATAAGGTTGAGTTTTGCTTTAAAGGCAGAAATGAGTCCAAAATTTTCAAAGCCAAGGAAGAAATAGAAGTTAATACCAGCGATTTTGCTAAAACCAGGAAAATTTTAGAAAACCTAGGCCTAAACCAAATTAAAGAATACCACAAATGCCGTGAATCTTATCAGCTGGGAAAAGTTAAATTTGAACTGGATACTTATCCTGATTTTCCTGCTTTTTTAGAGATCGAAGCTCCATCTGAAGAGGAAGTAAAGGAATGGGTTTTGAAACTGAATTACACTATGGAGCAAACAACCAATTTAACTATGGGAGAACTACGATGCCAGAAAAAATAAGGCCGCATAAGATTTTTGAGATTTATCAGGACGGTAAAAGGATTTACACTAAAAGCCTCTTCCCGGGAAAAATTCATTTTGATGAAAAAACTATTTCTGAAAATGGAATTGAATACCGCGAATTTGATCCGCGAAGAAGCAAGCTGGCGGCAATGATCATGAAAGGCTGCGCCAATGCCGGAATTAGAAAAAATGATGTTATTCTCTATTTAGGCATTTCCCATGGCTATACTGCTTCCTTTATTTCGGACATAATTGGGCCAGAAGGATTAATTTTTGGCATTGATCCGGCGCCCAGAGTAATGCGCGACCTGGTGTTCTTAAGCCAAATTAGAACAAACATTGTTCCTCTGCTGGCCGACGCTAATCATCCCGAGGAATATGTAAACAGAATTTCTCAAGCGGATATAGTTTACCAAGATGTCGCCCAGAGAAATCAGGAGGATATTTTTATCAGAAATTGTAAATTATTTTTAAAGCCAGGCGGATACGGCTTACTAGCTGTGAAAGCCAAAAGCATTAATATTAAGAAAAAACCAAAACAAATTTTTGAAGAGATTAGAAGAAAATTAGAGCAGGAATTTACCGTAATTGATTATAAGATTTTAGAGCCATTTGAAAAAGACCACTGTATGATCATCATTAAAAAATAGGCTAGAAGTAAAATAACTTTTATATAATCAAACTAATTTCTACCACGTATGCATTTAGCCAATGAAGCCGGATATTTGTATGTGCTTTCCAAAGAGCTAATGGCCCTTAATAAGCAACTGAAAAAGCTAACTATGGCCGCTGAGAAACATCTTTATAATCATTCTCGCGCTAAAACTGAAGAAGAACGGCTGCATCATCGGACTAAACACACCAGAACAACAATAGAAATCACTTATTTAATGAAAAAACATCAGGATTTATTAGAAAAATTAAGGCAGCACCATCTGGCGTTTGATCATGCTTTGAGGAGAGAGCATAAAATTTAGATTAGAGAACTTTATCACTGACAAAGGAGTATTCAAAATCCTTATTACTTTTTCTTGACCTGAATAATATTCACTGGACAGACATCAGCCGCTTCCTGGCACTGCGCTTTGGCATCTTCAGTATCAATTTCCAGCTCCTGATGGTCGTCAACGGTAGCAGAGCCTTTTAGTTCGGCTAACCCTTCCGGATCCATTTCAAAGTAATTAGGTGAAATTGCTGCGCAAGCGCCGCAGCTAATGCAATTCTTTTTAAAATGAAGTACAGTATGCTTTTCCATTTTTACATTAAAAAAGGCTTATTTTATAATTGTTATGGAGAGAAAATTTGCAGAATTAAAATTCCAGTATCTGAATACATTAAATCCAGAGCCAGGGCTGTTGATAATTCCTTTTATCCTCGACTGCAATATAATTGATTACATCCACATCTAGATTGCCATGAAAAATTCTTAGAGCCCTCCGATAAAAATTAGGAATGGCCTTTCTAATCCAGATTTCGATTTTTCTTTGATCGCGTTCAGATAATCTCTCGGCATAGGCGCCGGTGGCTAAATTAGCAACTTGTGATTTTCTCGAATTTCCTAAGGGTTCTGGAGCTAACCGAGCATAACCGCCTAAATTATGGAAGGACATCCAACTATGATTACTCTCCGCTAAGAGGCTGTATCTAATACTCGCTAAGTGATCCTGGCCCGTTTGGCTAGAGCGAAATTGTTTTGACTCGATAAACGGTTGCAAAATCACGCCAGAAGTTCTGGCCTTCAAATAATTAAGATTTTCTGCGACATCTTCAGGGAAATATTTATCCGGCGCATCAATTTTTTCCAAAAAACTTCTTCTCACTGAAAAATTACAATCAACAATATCATTAATAGTAAACACGCTGACTCCTTGTCCCAAGCTTCCATCAAGTGGTTTAAAGACAACTTTGTCAAAACCTTGTCGAAAATATTTTTTAAGACTTTCTCCCAGGAATTTTCTGTTTTTTTCTAGGATGTCTTTAGAAAAACCAGGATGCAGATTGGCGGATACAGAATAGGGAAACATCATCATTCCAGAAATATTTTTTTTCTTGGTAATCCCTTCAATCCAGCGAGAATTCATAACAATAAATCTTCCTTCATCAAATGGCAAGTCATAAGCAGTATTATTCCAAATAATTCCTTCAGCCTGGTTAAAATTCCTTATTAAGGAAATTGAATCGGAGCTAGAATCTGGACTAACTAGGCCCATTCTTTCTGCTGATAACTTATAGAAAGCTTGGCGGTGAGCGGCATGGGCATCTGGATCTAACAAGGCTTCCAAATGGCAATAATCCTTATCTGATAAATCGGGTTTACCCATAGCTTCTTTACATAGCTGTAATCTTAACTTAGGATAATTAACTGTCTTTACGCCAAATGCTTCCTGCGCCCATTGATCGGACTCTTCTTTCTTGCTAGCGCTGACATAAATGGTTACAGGCAGGCCAAAAGAGTCTAAAATTTGAAAAATGTTTTTCCTGACAATGTCTTCGCCATACGCTTCTACAAAACCTTTAGATCCACTATTTTGCCCATTAATTTCAATGCAATGAACTTGGTTTTTATTATCAATAATTAGATCTAATCCAAAGTAAGAAAGAGTTGCCCTCATAGACACTTGCTCGCAGTTCTTTTTAAAAGGATTATAATCCAAAACTAAGCGATCGATAACGGCCATAACAGCAAATTTCTGCTCTTTTCTTTAAAAATGTTACAGAGCTAAATTCACCAACTTCAAATTCACCGTAATACTTCAGTATTCTGAAGCCGCTTAATTCACCAAAAACCTTATATAGATTATTTAATTAAGTGAGATCATGGTAAAGAGGGCTGGAAATCTGCTGCTAATTATAATTGCCAGCCTATGTATTCTACTAATCTCCTGCCAAAGAGTTCCCGGAGGAGAACGAGAGCAGGACACAGCAGCGGCTTTGCAGCAGGTAAAAACCGGAACTAAAGGGGTAGAATTAAGCTTAGTGCCTAACTATCCCCCAGCTACGATTTACGACCAAAATGAGTTAATCGCTTTATTGGAAATAAAAAATCAGGGCAACCATAACCTAGAGCCGGGAGACTGCTTTGTTAAAGTTACTGGATTTGACCCTAGTATCCTGCGGGGCGGTTTAGATCTTCTCAGGCCCTGCGAAGAAAATATCGAAACTTTGGAGGGCAAAACTGTCTATAACCTGGATGGCGGATTTAACCAGGTTGAGTTTAAAGCCTCAAATATTGCCCTGCCCCATGGCATTTTTGATTACCAGCCCAACTTAAATTTCCTGGTTTGCTATAATTACCAAATTATCGCCAGCCCGCAGGTGTGCATTGATCCATTGTTGTACCAAGTTTCTTCGCTGCAAAAAGCCTGCAATTACCGGAAAAGCGTGGCGGTGGGAGGCGGACAGGGAGGTCCAGTTGGCATAAGTCGCGTTGGTGTAGACATGGTTGGCAACCGGGCCATTTTTGATATTACTGTAGCCAATCTAGGCAGCGGAACTGTATTAAGCCCTGTTTCAGACCTCCAAGGCTGCGGCGATGCTACCACCGTCAGCAGGCAGGATTTTGACAAAGTAGCTTACACTGTCAGGCTAGCTGATGCCACCGGCACCTGCAACCCGCGCGACGGCATGGTGCGATTAAGCAATGGCCGCGGCAAAATTATCTGCAGCTTTGACGTTCCAGGAACGACAGCTTATGAAACTCCTTTATTAGTTGATTTAAATTATAATTACATGAATTCCATCTCCAAACAAGTTAGGGTGATTAAGACGCCGCAGTAAACTTTAAATAGCCTAACTTATTCATAGGCTTTGAGGTAAGATGTTATGAGAACTAAAACATTATTAATCATAATTCTAATCATTGGTTTATTGCTGTTGACTTCCTGCCAGGGCGGCAAGAAAAAACAAGAGAAAACCGGATCATTTATCGGCGGAACACAGGGAGTGATCGCCAGATTCGAGCCCTTGGGCGTGGAAGAAAAGGGAATATACAGCATTTTTGACACGGAAACATTTCCTATCGAAGTTACCTTAATGAATAAAGGAGAGTATGAGCTTCAGCCTAACGATGTTACTGTAGAACTGCAAGGGCCTTCGCCCAGCGAGTTTACAGGCATTGCCAACTGGAAGAAAAACAATGTGGATGTTATCAACAAAATTTCTGAACTGGTTAAGGAAGGCGGCGAAGAAACGATAACTTTTGCTGACGAAGCCCGTTATACTTCGGCTGTCCGCGGTGTTACCGAAAGAAACTGGTTTGCCAATATTGAGTATAATTACAAAACGTTTGCTATTGTGCCGGAGGTCTGCCTGAAATTTGACTTAAGAGATAAACGAGTCTGCAACGTGCAGGAAAAGAAGGCTTTTGATGTTTCTGGAGCGCCAATTACTATTGAATCTGTTGAAGAAGATACCGCCGGAAGAGGCATTATGGCTTTAAAATTCTCAGTTAAAAATGTCGCCGGCGGGAAAGTAACTTTGCCCAGTTCCAATTTTGAAGTTACTGACAAGTTAGCTTATTCACTGGACGATCCAGGCTGGGAATGCAAGTCTGGTGGGCGGACTAATGAAGCCAGATTATTGGATGGAAAAGCCGACGTCGTCTGCCGGCTGAAAAATCCTTTAACTGAAGGGCAGCTGTCCACTAAACAGGTAATTTTAACCTTAAATTACAAATATAGGGATATTGTGCCGGAAAAGTTGGCTATTAAAGAATCGGTAAGCTAGGGATAATATTAATGTCAGGGTCCCTTGTTATCTGTCCCGACGACTGAAAGGAGGAGAGCACAGCGTGGCGAGGATCGGAACGAAGTGAGCACCGCAGAGTTCCTGAAGGCGCCGTTAGTATAGAATTCTACTTTTCAAATCATTTCTAATTTTATATGCTTTTTCAGCATCTTTCAAAATAACTGTATCTACTTCTTGGATAAACATTTCTTCTTTGTTGTGGTCAAGTTTTTTGATAGCTCCTTTGAATGGAACTGCGATTTGAGAATGCCCGATTAAAGTATCTTGGAATTTATCAAGTCGCAATTTTCCCGCGGCATTACAATAAACAAAAATAATTTCATTTTCAAAAGCCCTGCCAACACACAGAGAATCAACTAATTTTGTTTCAGAATTTGCGTCATGCTTAATCCCATTTCCAGCATCGCCATAACACCAATAACTAGGGCATATAACTATATTGGCTCCTTTCTTGGTCATCTTTCTGAAAATTTCAGGAAAAATCAAATCCCAACAAATAATTAATCCAATTTTTCCATACTTTGTGTTAAAAACGGGAACTTCATGGCCTGGGACAAAATGCTTTCTTTCTGGGTGCCAAAGATTAACTTTTCTGTATCTTGATTTGATTTTTCCGCTTGAGTCAATATAGTAAGTAGTGTTATGCAACCCCGATTTATCTTCTTCAATCACGGAGCCGGGAACAATATCAATTTTATATTTTTTAGCAAGATGCTGGAAATGGTTCCTATACCTATTTTTAGAATCAGCAAATTCTCTTTTTCCTTCAACAGGACCGGTTATAAAATCTTCTGGAAAAACAATAATTTGGGCTTTTGAAAATGCCGCTTTCTTGATAAATTCCTCAGTCTTCTTCAGGTTTTCTCCAGGGAAAAATTGCTTAATCTCAAATTGTACGACAGCTATTTTGAACTTCATATGATAATGATTTGAAAAGACATTTATTAAAGTTTTGTCCTATTCAGTATCTCCGATAACAGAGGATACCTTCCTCTGTCAGTTAGGTCTTTAGTGATAATTTGGAGAAAGAGAGTTCCAATTTTTTGGATAAGAAACAGTT
>JAGVYX010000032.1 GCA_018303045.1 Candidatus Woesearchaeota archaeon | reverse complement strand
GTAAAGATTGCGGAGTGGAAGTCGTTTCTTTGACCGACCACGAAAATGTTGGCGGTATTACAGAAGCAGAAGAAGCTAGGGATAAGTTGGGGATAAGAGTTATTCCGGGCATAGAATTATCTAGCGATTTTCAGGGAGGAGAACATCACATCCTCGGCTATTTTATTGATCCTAATGATCAGAAACTTAAAGAGTTTCTGGAGACATGGAAAGCGAGCAAGATAGACCAGATTAAAGAAATTATCGGCAACTTACAGAAGTTTGGATTTGAGGTCTCTTCAGAGAAAGTGATTAACTCGGCCAAGGGTTCGCTTGACCGCTATCATATTGTTAAGGCGATATTCCCTGACCATGAAAAATCAACAGAAGCGAAGGAGGAGCAGAGCCGGTTTTTTAGAAAGTTTCTGATGGAGAAATTTCATGGCGGCGAGGGGCTGGCCTTCGTGGAAAGGGAGAAGCCGGACATTCAATCAGTGATTAATGTAATTCATGACGTCGGAGGCATGGCTTTCTGGGCGCACCCTTTTTGGAAGATCAGGGACGAATCAGTAATCCGGGGATTGGCCAAAATTTTTGATAAGGTTGGGATAGACGGCATTGAGGTATTATACCCCTACCATAACAAAGAGCAGGCTGATTTACTTCATAAGATCGCCCGAGATTTTTCGCTTTACGAAAGCGCCGGCTCCGATTTTCACAGAAAAGATGATTCTGTCAGGCAAATTGCCGGTTTCCATGATTTCGGCATAGAAATAAATTTTCCATTTTATGAAGGAGGTAACACATGAAACGAATAGATCCTCATGTGCATTGCCGCGATGGCGTAGAGATCCGCAAAGCTAACATTAGAAAAGTTTCGGAGTTAGCTATGGCACAAGGCATCGTCCATATTTGCGATATGCCAAGCATCAATTTTCCTATTTTGACGGAAAACGATGTTGTTGGGAGGTTGGACTTGGCGCGCAGGAGAAAGCCGGTAACCGGATACTCCGTTTTTATGACCCTAACCTTAAAGGAAGAGCAGATCAAAGAAGCGGTTAGAGTGGCTCAAAAATATCATGAGGTGGCGGGCTTAAAACTTTGGCCTCCGGAAAACGAGAAAAGAATAATTTATAAAACACTGGCAAGGTTGGGATATACCGGAGTTTTAGCTGTTCATGCAGAAAAAGCGAGCTTGTTTAAGCCGGAACTATTTAACCCGAAAGAACCATGGACTCATAATTTAGTCCGGCCTCCGGAGGCCGAGATCGCATCAATTAAAGAACAAATTCGGTTTGCCGAAGAAGCTAATTTTCGGGGCACTCTCTATATTTGCCACATAACTCTGCCGGAATCAGCGGAAATAACCTGGCAAGCCAAGAAATATCTGAATATCTATTCGGAGGTTACGCCTCACCATTTATTCTTGAGCACCTTGCAAATGAGAGGAAAAAACGGCCTTTTATTAAAGGTTAATCCTCCATTAAGAAGCCGTGAAGCAGTCGGAGGGCTTCTAAGAGTCGTGAGGCAGGGTAAAGTTGATTGTCTCGGCACGGATTATAGTCCTCATCTTTCGATTGAAAAATTACTGCCGCCTTATCTTTCGGGCATTGCTTATTATCAGCTCTACGGCATGGCCCTGGATTATTTAGCAGGGCAAGGCTTGCCAGAAAAAGACATCGAGAATATGACATACTGGAACATTAAAAAAGTTTTCGGAGAAAAATTAAAGAACGTATAAATCAAAAAAGAAAAAGATGTCAAAGCCTTGACATCTTTTTTTATTTTGGTAGTATGAGATTAGTTTCAGGAAGTCACGATTTTTTATCCGTTGGAAGACGGATTTATTTTTTAAATATTACAGTTATGTTTGACATCAAAAATTTTACGGCGGCGATTGCCCAGATTGCGGAAGAAAAAGGCATCTCCAAAGAGAAAGTATTTGAAACAATTGAAATGGCCTTAGCCGCCGCTTATAAAAAAGATTACGGCGAAAAAGGCCAAATCGTAAAAGCCAAACTTGATACCGAGTCAGGCTCGGTTAAGTTTTGGCAGGTAAAGCAGGTTTTAACCGAGGATATGATTTATACCGAAGAAGAGCTGGCCGCCCTCAAAGAGGGCGAGCTTCGCCCGGAAGCTTCTGGGCGGGAAGCGGCAGAAGAAGGCGATGTAAGGGTTCGTTTCAATCCGGAAAAGCACATCATGCTGGGAGATGCCAAGAAAATAAATTCTAAAATTAAAGCCGGCGAAGACCTGGAGCTGGCCTTGGAAGCTAAGGAAGATTACGGCAGAATCGCCGCTCAAACGGCCAAGCAAGTAATCTTGCAGAGAATAAAAGAGGCGGAAAGGGAATTTATCTTTTCGGAGTTTAAGTCAAAAGAGGGCGAGATACTCTCCGGCATCGTTCAGAGGGTGGAGAGCAATGTTGTTTTTATGGATATTGGCAAAACCCTGGGTTTATTGCCGAGAGAAGAACAGGTTCCCGGAGAATTCTACAGACAGGGCCAGCGTCTTAAGGTTTATCTTTTGAGCGTGGAAGAAACCCCGAAGGGTCCGGCCATTCTTTTGTCGCGCGCTTACCCCAAGCTTATTTCCAAGCTTTTTGAACTGGAGGTTCCAGAGGTTTCCGCCGGCACGGTAGTTGTAAAATCCGTGGCCAGGGAACCGGGTTCGCGCTCTAAAATAGCGGTTGTTTCCTTGGCTGAAGGCGTGGATCCCATCGGCTCGATGGTTGGCCAAAGGGGGACAAGAGTTTCAGCCGTAATCAATGAGATAGGCGGGGAAAAGATTGATATTATTGAATGGAAAGAAGCGCCCGAAGAATATATCGCCAACGCCTTGTCTCCGGCTAAAGTTGTTGAAGTCAGAATTTTGCCCAGGAATAAAGCATTGGCTATTGTTCCGGATGATCAACTTTCATTGGCTATCGGGAAAGAAGGCCAGAATGTCAGATTGGCCGCGAAATTAACCGGCTGGAAAATAGACGTAAGAAGCCCGGAACAGGCGGGAATAGCGGAAGTTGAGACAGAGAAGGAAGAAAAAATAGAGGAGGTAAAAGAGGAGAAACCCGCCTCCGCCGAGGCTTCCACCTCCGCTGAAGCTACGGCGGACAAGCCGGCGGGCAAGGAAGAGAAACCAAAAAAGAAAAGAGCCGCCAAGAAAAAAACCGAAGCAGTTTAGAAAATTATAATTTAAATATTATTTCGAATTTCGATATTAGAATTTAGAATTTTAACCAATATGTTTTATATTCCCATTATCGTTTCCGTGTTCGCCTTAGTCTTCACAGTTTTCCTGGCGCAACGCATTAAATCAGCTCCTTCCGGTTCGGGAAAAATGGTGGCAATTTCCAAATACATCAGAGAAGGAGCCATGGCTTTTTTGAAGAGGCAGTATAAAACCGTAGGTATCGTAGCCGTTATTTTATTTGTTCTACTTTGGATATTATTAGGGTTCAAAACCGGTTTAGGATTTTTATTAGGAGCTTCATTTTCCGCTCTCGCCGGTTTTGCGGGCATGATTACCTCAACTCACGCCAATGTTAAAGTAGCTGAAGCCGCTAAAAAAGGATTGGGTCCGGCCCTGAACTTAGCCTTTATGGGCGGTTCGGTAACAGGATTTCTTGTAGCCGGATTAGGGCTTTTGGCCGTTTCCGGATTTTATTTTTTAACTCACGACTTAAAGGCTTTAATCGCTTTGGGATTCGGGGCATCTTTGATTTCCGTTTTTGCGCGTCTTGGCGGAGGAATTTATACGAAAGCCGCGGATGTCGGAGCTGATTTAGTCGGCAAAATTGAAAAAGGAATTCCCGAAGACGACCCGAGAAATCCGGCTGTTATAGCTGATTTGGTGGGGGATAACGTAGGTGATTGCGCCGGCATGGCCGCCGATCTTTTTGAAACTTACGTGGTGAGCATGGTGGCCGCCATGGTCCTCGGCTCTTTAATTTTTCCGGGAAATTTATTCGCTTTGCTCCTGCCTCTTTTTATGGGAGGCGTATCTATTTTATCTTCTATTTTCGCCAGCTTTTTCGTTAAATTACCGAAGAACCAATCCATTATGTCGGCTCTTTACAGGGGCTTGATTGTTTCCGGATTACTTTCAGCTTTCGGATTTTTGTGGGTTGTCAGAAATTTCGCTCCTTCTTTAGGCTTTTCTTTTTGGCAGGTTTACTTGCCGGCTTTAATGGGATTATTTTTGGCCGGCGGAATGTTTTTAATCACCGAATATTATACTTCAAAAAAATATAGGCCGGTGAGATCAATTGCCGAGGCCTCCCAAACAGGACACGCCACCAATATAATCACCGGGCTGGCTGTCGGCATGAAATCTACGGCTTTTCCGGTTATTTTGATTTGTTTGGGAATTTTAGTAAGCTTTTTGGCCGGCGGCATGACAGGGCTTTCGGTCGCCGTAGTTTCAATGCTCTCTTTGGCTGGAATGATTGTGGCCATGGATTCTTACGGTCCTATTACGGATAACGCTTCCGGTATCGCCGAAATGGCCGGCCTGCCCGATGAGATCAGAAAAGTTACCGATTCGCTTGACTCCGTGGGAAACATTACCAAGGCCGTCACTAAGGCCTATGCCATAGCTTCCGCCGCCTTGGCGGCGCTGGTTTTGTTTTCGGCTTATACGCAGGAAATTGAAAACCTTGGAACAAAAGTTCTATTTTTCCTTGAAGATTACAAGGTGCTGATCGGGCTTTTTATAGGAGGCTTGTTGCCTTACTTGTTCAGTTCTTTCGCTATGACGGCTGTCGCCAAAGCCGGAGCCAAAGTAGTGGAAGAAGTGAGGCGGCAATTTAAGGAAATTCCCGGCATCATGGAAGAAAAAGCAAAGCCCGAATACGGCAAATGCGTTGATATTGTTACAAAATCGGCTCTTAAGGAAATGATAGTTCCGGCGTTTATTCCGGTGGTGGTCCCGGTTTTGGTCGGATTTATCCTGGGTCCCGAAGCTCTCGGCGGACTTCTAATCGGAAGCATTATCACCGGCGTCTTCGTTGCCATTTCCATGACTTCAGGAGGAGCTGCCTGGGATAATGCCAAGAAATACATTGAAGAGGGGAATTTTGGCGGCAAGGGTTCGCCGGCGCATCAGGCGGCGGTAACTGGCGACACCATAGGCGATCCCTATAAAGATACTGCCGGCCCTGCCATCAATCCGATGATAAAAGTGCTTAATATTGTTGCCTTGCTGATCGTCAGTTTTATCGTATAAACTTTTATGCAGGCGTCAATTAAAAACATTCCGGATTACAAAAAGATTGCTTTCCAAATCAAGAGGGGAGAGATTAAGGTTTTGCCTGAGGAAATAGAGAGATTAAGAAAAGAAAAAGAAAGGATGGAAAAAGAAAGGGTAAGACAGGAAATTTTAGAAAAGATTTCGGAAGGTTCTGATGCGAATATTCCCGATGACCTTATTGAAAGAGAAAGAGGTTTGATTTTGGACGGTTTGAAACAGCAGGTTTCCCGGGCTTTCAGAATTTCTTTTGAGGATTATCTGAAAAAGATTAATAAAACGGAAAAAGAACTTTACGACTCTTTGCTACCGGCGGCTAAAAAGAGAATAATCGGCTTTTTGGTTTTAAAAGAAATTGCCGAAAAAGAGAATATCAATGTTTCGGAAGAAGAGATTAGTAAAGAAGAAGAAGCAATAATTAAAAATTTTCCCGATGCGCAAAATATTGACCGCGAACAATTAAAAGAATACACTAAAGATATCGTCAGGAACGAAAAAACCCTTAATTTTTTAGAAAATTTAAATTCATGAACCTTATACCCACTGTCATTGAAAAATCTCAATACGGCGAAAGGGCCTACGACATATATTCAAGATTGTTAAAGGAAAGAATAATATTTTTAGTTGGTCCCGTAACCGATCAGGCGGCCAATTCCATTATCGCCCAGATGCTTTTTTTGGCTTCAAAAGACCCCGATAAAGATATCCAGATTTACATAAACACTCCCGGCGGTTCCGTTACCGCCGGTTTAGCTATTTACGATACCATGCAGTACGTAAAGTGCCCCATTTCAACGGTTTGCGTGGGGTTAGCCGCTTCTATGGGAGCCACGCTTTTGGCTGCCGGAGCAAAAGGAAAGAGGTTTGCTTTGCCGAATTCCCAGATTATGATGCACCAGGTGGCGGGCGGGGTTTCCGGCGAAGCCGTAGAGATTGAAATTACGGCAAAACAAATTATTAAAATAAAAGAAAAATTAAACAAAATTTTAGCCAAACATACCGGCCAATCTCTGGAAAAAGTGGAAAGAGATACCGACAGGGATTTTTATCTTGATGCCAATGAAGCGAAAGAATATGGCATAATTGACGAAGTGATTAAAACCAAGGAATAGAGCAGTTGTTCCGCTTAGCCGAGCAACTAGCCTGGAAAATTTGCGCTAGGGGCGATGATGTCTAATTTGTGTTATTATTGAAGAAGGTATGGAAATCATAGCTCCGAAGAAAAAATCCTTGCTTAAGAAAATCGCTCAAAAGTACGATTTGGAGCTGATTTTGGCTTTCGGCTCGCAGATTGGCGGGAAAGCGCGTCAAGATAGCGATTTAGACATCGCAGTTTTACCAGGACGCAGCAAAGATTTTAATCTAGATAAATATTCCTCTTTAATCTCTGATTTGAGCGAGGTTTTTTCCGGAAAAGAAATCGATCTCTCTTTTATTAATAAAGCTAACCCCCTGCTCTTAAAGAGGGTCTGCGATAACGCTCTGCTTCTTTCCGGAACATTAGAGAAGTTTATTGAGGTTAGGTTAAGAGCGTTTAAATATTTCCAGGATTATTTGCCTTATTTTAAGTTGGAGGAGATGGGCGTTCGCCGCTACTTAAAACAACTCTCCTATGGCCATAGATAAAAAATTGATATTCAGGAAAATCAATTTAATCATCAGGGACCTAGAAAAAGTTAGATCAATTTCCATGCTCTCTTGGCAAGAATATAAGAAGAAGTCTGAGTACGAAGCTCTAGCTGAAAGATATTTGGAAAGGATTATCGGTCGGATGATAGATATCAACTTCCACTTGATTATTGAAAGCGGCCATGCGCCCCCGGAGGATTACTTTTCTTCGTTCAGAATGTTGGGCGAGTTGAGGATTATATCGCACGATTTAGCCAAACGTTTTGCTCGTTTGGCCGGCTTAAGAAACCGTTTAGCCCACGAATACGACGCCATTGATGAGAAAAAGATTTACAACGAGCTAAAAAATGTTTCTAAAGAGCTACCGGTTTATTTAACGGCGGTGGAAAAATTCAGCGATAAAAACAATCGGCAGAAAAGAATTAAATTTTGAGTATATTTATGTTATTCTTTACTTCACCCAATTCGCTTCGGCGGGCAGGCAAATACTTCCCCCAGATCGTCGCCATGCTTTTTCTGGCCGGGTTTGTTGCTTGGGTCTGGACAGAGCCGACTGTGGCGCCGCCGGCTGGCAATGTGGAAGCGCCGATAAATGTTGGTTCCGTCAGCCAGGTAAAAGCCGGCGCTCTGGGCATCGGCGGAGTTTTAGAAGTTTTCTCTGACCTTATTGTTGATGGAAAATTAGG
>JAGVYX010000030.1 GCA_018303045.1 Candidatus Woesearchaeota archaeon | reverse complement strand
CTTGAATTTTGTTTTGAAGACATGATAATGCGCCTCTAATTTAGGTTAGGTTTTTTTTATTATCTTTAATAAAAGTTTCTGACCCCCCCCAAGTAGTCAAAACTATGAGAGTATTCTAGTAGACCTTATTGTCTAAAACAATTAGACCCGGCAAGTAATAATTTACTTTTACTATTATGGAAGTTTCTTTGCTGGCTACAGAAATTTCTTGGATCAAGAAAGGCAGAAAAACTCTAGGTTATAACATCATAATCTTTATTAATCTTTTAATAACCAAATTTTAAGTGGCGCGCATAATTTTCTTAGGCACGGCAGGCAGTTCTGCAGTAGTTAACAAGCAGCTGCGCTCATCTGGCGGAATTGTTCTTCAATTAGAAGATTTGCAATTTCATATAGATCCAGGTCCGGGTTCTTTGGTAAAAGCTAAGCAGTTTGGAGTTAATTTACATACAACCACAGCAATATTAGTCTCTCATGCTCATCTGAACCATTGCAATGATTTAAATGCTGTTATCGAGGCTATGACTCATTCTGGCTTGGAACAGCGCGGTGTGGTTGTCGCCAGCAAATCGGTAGTTACTTCAATTGACGGCGGCCATCCCTTCTTAACTAAATACCATCAAAATTTGTTGGAGAGAGTTATTCCTCTTGAGAAAAATCATAAAGTGGGAATTGGCCTAGTGGAAATGAATGCCTTGCCTGCCAGCCATACTGATAAAACGGCAGTTGGTTTCAAGCTTTATTGCCCTCGCTTCACTGTTAGCTATAGCGGGGATACGGAATTAACTAAAGATCTGGTGGAAGGGATGATGGGCAGCAATGTTTTAATCTTAAATGTTCCTTACCCGGGAGATAAAGCTGAGGGCAAGAATTTGGATGCTAATTCGGCCCTTCAAATTATTTCTAAAGTGCAGCCGCGCTTGGCTATAATTACGCATTTTGGGCTGGAAATGCTGAAAGCCGATCCGCTGGAAGAAGCCCGGCAAATTCATCGGGCTACCGGCGTGCCGACGATTGCCGCTACCGACGGGTTGGTAATAACTCCGGAAAGTTTTGGCGAATATAAAGGGCCGGTGAAGGGGTATAATTAATTAGAAGAGGTATATAAAAATGACAGAAAATTTAACTTCAAATGAAATAACTCAGGCTTATGCCGCCAAGAATCTGGCGCCTTATTTGCAGGTTACTGCTCCGCCGCCGCCAGAGGAATGGAAGCGGATAACTAGAGCTGTAGCAGTTAATGATAAAATCAATGAAGTTATAGAAAGCCTTCATTCAGCTTATCTTTTTGCAACCGATAGAAAAGCTTATCAGGAAAAAAAACAGTCTCTGGCTTTGGAAGAAAGAATTTCCCGAGAATTATGTGAACGAAGAGATGCAGAAGATAATGAATATTTCAGGTCTCAGGGGCTGATTACCAACCAGGAAAAATATGCCTTTATGGTCGTTAATGTTGCAGGTTCGTTTCTGGTGCGAGCAGTATATTCTGCCGATTTCCTGCCGAACAAGCCAGAAGTAATTGCTAGAGGAAGACATGCTCCAGTAGAAATTAGAATAACTGTTGATGCTTTTAAAAATTATCTGAGAAATTCTGTTAAAGAAGGCCTGTTCTGTCTGGAAGAGAAATACTGGATCGGTATTAAAGGCGTGCCCAAGCCGGAAATTATCAATCCTGAGTTTGAAAATACTGCTGTGAATTGGTTAGGGGGGGAAGTTTATTCCAGAATCCTGCAAGGGCAGAAAGTTGGGCTTCTGGAACAAGTTAAAGTAAAACTGGATGAACAAGGGATGATTAGGATGGGCTGGTGACTAGATAAAAAATTGGAATAATTCATTTTTTATCCAATTAAGAGGCCTATAATGTATATTACACCCAATCCTAATAAACATCCTGCGGAAATAAACGGCATGGCCGGGTAAAATTTTTGATGGTCGGCTTTCCAAAACAAAATTCCCAAGGCAGCAGCAGCAAAGAAGGGAATAACTAAACTTTGCCATAACCCGATTTCTTTTAACACGATTCCGGCAAAGATTAATGGGAAGCCAATATCTCCCCCGCCTAAAATGGCGGCCCTTATTTTTTTAGTGGTTTCAGTTGTCTTGGTTTTTTTTGCCGCTTTGCCGCTGTTATAGGGTATTAATAGCCCAGCAAAAAGATGCGCTTTAGCCTGCGACTTAGCTAAAGCAATCATGTGTTTGGATTTCCAAACAGCATAAGCATCATAGCCGGCGATTAGAATTAATAGAATAATTCCGGAGAACAAATTAAACAACGGCGTAAAAATAGCCGCCAACCCGCCGTAAATCAGGATTTCTGAAAGGTTCTGGATCCAGACGTTAGGCTTAATTAATCTCCATAAGGCTGCTGAAACAGCTATTACCAGAGCCAGAATCAGCGGTATAAAAGCGTTCAGCGCTACAAACAGGGCTAAACTAATGGCAATAAAGAACCACAATTTTAAAATTAAGGTTAAATTGTATTTTACCAAGAATAAAAAAAGGCCTGTGCCGATTAAGATGGTTATGATTACCGGCAGAAAGAAGGTTTGTTCATCAACTTCCGGGCGTTCAATAAAAGGTATTTCTTCAAAAACAACCTCTTCAGCGGTGCTTTTTTCTTGGTCTATGTATTGGTAAATTATGGCTAACCCTAAAAATTGCGCCAATAGGAATGAAAGAAGCAGAATAACAGTAATAGGGATGGAATGTTTCAATTAGCTAAAGAATGATTGAAGATTTTATATAGTTATTCCTGGATAAGAAATATTCTCTGCGCTCTTTTTCTTAGCCACATCCTTAAACAACGGAATTTTAACTGGAATGGCAAATTTAGTAAAAGTGGAGGTAATTAAGGCCTCTCCTTTATCTAAAGAAGCAATGTTTCGGCCATCCTGGCTGAGATCCTGCGGCGAAGATTCAATTACGGCCTGCCGTTCTGAACCCATTTCCAATCCCAGAATAATTTTAGTATTCATATTCGCCAGAATATTTTTAGGGATTTCTGAAGGCAGTTGCGTAATAGCGATTAAGCCGACATTAAATTTTCTTCCTTCTCGGGCAATGGTCTCAAAAATATTGCTGCCTTCCTCCAATACTTTCTTTCCCAGGACGCGGGGCGCTTCTTCCAGCACGATAGAGATAACGGGCTTATCCGGGCTTTGGCCGTTTTTTTTGTAAAACTTATACCGCTCAAAAATTTCCGAGGAAATAATCGTGCCGATCAAAATTTCCAGCGCTCCGCCAAAATAGCTGGTGTCAATAATCACGATTTTACCCCGCTCTAATTCCAGGCAAATGTCAGTAATGGTATTTTCTCCGGCAGTCAGTTCAAAGATCCCGGAACAAGTTAATTGGCCCTGTTCGAATTCTAATCCCAGCAAGGAAATTAATTTTCTTTTTACTACCGCCAAAGTGTCTTCATGAAACCGAACTTGTTCAATTTTAGTCTCAGCTAACAGATGATAAATCCATTCCTGTTTAAATTTTTTATAATAGATGTGCAGGCACTGCCGCTGCGGGTCGGATAAACTAATGGCCCCCTGAAAATGCTCGGGTTTAAGCTTGGCAATATTAAATACTAAAGATCGCGCTCCCGGCGGGGGATTGCTGGGCGTATAGTAAGTTATCTTCTGCTTATTGGGATGGTCTTTTAATCCCAAACCGGTTCTTCCATAATACTCATCGTGCGGGTCTAAAACTAACAACCCAGAATAATTGTGATGGGCTAAATCCCATAAGATGCAGGACATTAAGTTGGATTTTCCCTTGCCGGTACTTGCAGGAATTAATACGTGATGGGATAACACTTCTTTCCCCGGCAGGGCGATCGGGAAATCGATACTCTGGCTGCCGACTCTTAAATTCCCCACTGTAATTGGGTCAGTAGGATTGATTACGAATGATAAATCATCTTTATGAATTTCCCGCACTTTGTTAAAAAAGCCGGGAAGCTTTTTACAGGTGCTGCTTCCTTGATTGATTTTCAATAATGGTTTAAGCAGGGCTAACTGGTAATTTCTTAATTTCTCATCCATTATCGAAAACTCCCCTTCTTCTAAACTCATGCCAGCTACCAGTTCTAAATTTTGTGATGAAATCTGGCTGGCATATAATAAATCATATACTTGTAAAATATATTTGTCTGGCTGGTCTTCTACAACTAATAATTCGCCTAATTCAACCTGCTGTCCAGCTTTCACTCTCATTACGATTTTACTAAAATCTCCAGAGACGATTTGGCCTTTAATCATCGCTTAAGCTATTTTTAGATAGTTTTTAAGAATTTATATTGATTAGAATAGTTTCTGGAATAATTTAGAATTAAATTCCCCCTGTTTAACCAGCAATCTTTATAAATAACCCCTTAATTAAGGAGTATATGGAAGCAACAGTCATGAATTTCAGGCGTGGAAGGCATCATCAGCACAATAAGCAGATGATTTTGAAAGTAGCGGATACGCCTGAAGAAGCTGGCAAAGTTATCGGTAAAACAGCTACATGGACTTCTCCAGCGGGCAAGAAATTGACCGGCAAAATTTCCGGGCTGCATGGCCGGACGGGCAGTGTAAAAGTTATTTTTGCTGATGCCGGATTGCCTGGGCAGGCTTTAGGGCAGAAAGTTATGATCGATTAAGAATTAGTAATTTTTTTCTAATTAATAGGTTTTTTCTCATTTTGCCATTCTTTTAAGTTTAAGATAGTTTTTTTTAGTAAATGTTATAACTTTTTCTGCGTATTCCAGATCTAATAGTTTTCCATAATACAAGATACCATTTCTAAAATATCTTAGCTTATCTGTAAATTTGATCTCTTTTTCATCAAATCCTAGTTTTATCATGTAAGAAATCTCGGCTTCGTGAGCGCCTTGACCACTGCAGGAATAACCCTCAATAAACAATTTGGCTCTAATTAAAAACAGCAGTATGTCATAACATTGTTCAACATAATCATTGGCATTATCATCTCTGACGCCTATTTTTTCTATTCTTTCATTTAATGATGACAGTTTTCTTTCAGCTTCAGAAATCAAGCTATATGCCCGCTGTTGGTCTTTCTTAACAACTTTTACAATCTCTTCGTGAAGATAATCCTCAAATTGCATCATAGTTCAATTCCGCCGCTTAATAGAACTCCATTAAGAATGTTATTTTTTAGATGCGGATGTATTTTTTTCCAGGAATCATAAAAATTGACATGAATTTTTCTGTTTAATCCCCTCTCAAATTTTTCAAGATTAAGCGCCTTGTCCTTTCTGCCTATGACCGCCAAATCAATATCAGAGGTGTTAGTGTCCTCCCCTCTGGAATAGCTTCCAAATAAAATAATGGTTCCACCAGGCAGTGTATTTTCGAAATAATCAGACAGGCCGGAGAGATACGCATTTTTGAGGTTTTCAATCCTTTTAAGCTCGACAGCTCTTTTTTCAGACCTATTGAACGATATAAAATTGATAGTCTTGGTTTTTTCGACTTTAATCAGGTTGCGCTCTCTGAGCTTTTTTGTCGAGTTGGAAACAGCAGTCGGCGAAACTTTTAGCATCATGGCTATTTCCCTCTGGCTTAGTTTTTCTCCAGCTTTCAAGCAGAGCAAAGAGAAAATGTCCTGCTCTAATGCGGTAAAGTTAAGTGTATATATGTCCATTTTTCTTTACATATGTAAAGTTAAGTTTATATACTTTTCGCTTATGCAAAATAGCCAAATGATTTTTGCAAGAAGACGATCAGTTCTTTGTTCATAGAACGGACAGGGGGATCGCTTATTTATATATTCTGCCTGAAGTTGTCCAGTGGCTAGCGGGTTAATTAAAGGGATTGTTTAGGCAAAGCTTTGGCAATCTTTTTTTCTTCAGATTTAACTGTTTTCCGCAATTTCTGAACATCTTCTTCAGCTGGCAGTTCTTCTGGCTTAATGCCGCTTTTAACTAAAAGATTTCTTATATTAAAATTGTTCTTAACATGTTGTTTAGTTATGTTTTTCTCTCCTTGCAAGTCTTCTTTTTTAACCTTGAAATTAGTTATTTCAGTAGCTAAATTCTTGGCAGTTATGGTAATTGTTGGCAAAAAATCAGCTAAGGGCCTTTTTTGAGGAATTTTCAGTTTATTCTTCATTTGCGAAGTGCTTAAACCTCCAAAGAGAGCTTCATCACCCTTGCTTCTGATTCTGGAAAAGCCCGCTTCATCCACTCCTCGTTCATAGATTAGCTTTGATAGTTCGGTTTCAGAAGCAACTAATTTTTGTCGGGCAGCTAATCTTTCAATTAAGGCTATCCTTTGCTCTATTAGCTCTTGTTTTCTCGTTTGCACAGCAAAATAACTCTGGGCAAAGGCAATCTGTTCTTTTCGAGGATCGCTATTTTGAGCAATAAGATAGCAGGCATAGCGGGTGAGCATAAAATCTTCAATCTCTCGTTCTGCGCTGGAACCAAGCTGGACCATTTTCCTGGCCTCGGCAAAATGGTCTTCCGCACTCTGATGAGAATTTCGGCAAGCTATCTTGGCTTTTTCAATAACGTGAGCGAAATTCTCCCATTTATCATAATCGAGGAGTTTCTGCAGATCTCGAGCATGCCAGAGTTCAATGCCTTCTATTAGATGGACGTATTCCTCAAATGATTTTTGCAAGAAGACGATCAGTTCTTTGTTCATAGAATGGACAGGGGGATCACTTATTTATATATCCTGCCTGAAGTTGTCCCGTGGCTAGTGGATTAATTAAAGGGATTGTTTAGGCAAAGCTTCAGGGCAGAAAGTTATGATGGAGTAAGAATTAATATTCTTTAAGGTTTATAGCAACTGACATTAATTTTTGAACAATAAATAGCAGTTACTATATACAAAAGACATTAACTAATTGTATAAAAATTTATGTCTTTTGGTTTAGTTATTATTTTCACTGTTTCCAGTATTTTTGAAATAAAGCCATCAAGCCTTCCACGTCCTTATAGGATTGTTTAAGATTTTTGATGGTGTTATCTAATTCATAACTTAAATTTTCAACAGCAGTTTTAAGAACCGTAATGCTTTTTCTTGCAGTTAATTCTTTTTCAATTCTTTTAAGCGAACCGATAACCATTCCCTCAAAATGTTTAATCATGGCATCATGCGCAGCCAGAATTTGATTTTCTAGGGCTTTAACTTTCTCAACCTCTTTTACATCAACTTCAGCATCTTCCAGATCCTGAATAAGTTTTTTGGACTGGCGCTCCTGTCGGAAGGTGGTTCGTTTTAAGCGCCGGATTTCTTTTCCCGCCTCTTCGATAGTATTTTTAAGATCAGCGAAACCCTTTAGTAGACCCGTGAGGGGTATAGGTTTAGATGATGCCATTCTTTTAGCTTCAAAATCATCAATCTGCGTGATATATTCTTCAGCTTCAGCTTTAGCTTTTTCTACCAGTTCTAATTCCTTTTTTTCTTCAATAAACTCATTTAATATTTTGGTCTTCTCGCGTTTGGTATCACGCTCAACATTTCGTTGTTTTCTGCCTTCACTGCTTAAAGGATTCTTTTTTTGAGCCCAATTAAACAAGGAAGAGCCGGTCTCTTTTACTTTTTCCCCGGCTTTGTTGTCAAAAGTAAAGAATTTCCAAACCTCTATAGCCAGCATTATTACTAAAATAGTTATCCCCCAATGAGCTAATT
>JAGVYX010000055.1 GCA_018303045.1 Candidatus Woesearchaeota archaeon | reverse complement strand
CTTGGAGCGGCCTTACACCAGAATTAGCAAGTATACTAAATTGAACTATGTCCGCGGCGGCCGGCCGCATATGAAAATTGTCAAGTTTGACATGGGCAACCCCCGAAAAGAATATGACACTAAACTGGAATTGCTGTCTAACCGTTCAATGAATATCCGGCAAAATTCTCTGGAATCAGCTAGAATGAGTTCTAACCGGTTATTAGAAAAGACTATTGGGGATAATGAGTATCATTTGCGGGTAAGAGTATTTCCCCATCATGTGCTGAGAGAAAACCCGTTGGCTTCCGGAGCTGGAGCTGACCGGATGAGTACGGGCATGAAACTGTCTTATGGCAAATCTATTGGAACTGCCGCTAGAGTAATGGAAGGGCAGGCCTTAATGGAATTGAGGGTTAATAAGGCTAATACTAAAATTGCCAGGGAAGCGCTAAGCCGGGCGTCTAAAAAATTCCCTTGTTCCTGCCGAATTGTGGCTATAGCGAAAGACACAAATAATTGGCCAAAATAGTTGTATCTTTCGGAATATAGCGCAGGTAAATGATTAAATAATTAGGTCCTGCGCTATAAATAATTCAATTTAACTCAGCTAATTTCTGGTCTATAGCGAGTAATTCTTCAGTCTTTTTAATTACCGGAACTCTTTCCTCCCTTAACTCTTTTTCTACTTGGGTTTTTTCTTGTTGAAGCTTAGCTGATTCCAAGGTTGATTGTTTTGGCATTGATACGGCTTTACTAATCTTCTTTCCTGTTTCCAGAGGCGTTTTTTCTAGATTTAATAAGTCTTGATTTACCTGCAATAGCTCATTAAGCGGTTTTTCTAAAGCGCCATCAATCCTAGCCAGAATTCTCTGTACTTCATCTCTGGCATTTTGTTCGATCTTTGTTTTGCCTGCGCTTCTTTTTTTCACTCTAAACTTTCCCAGCAGCAGGGATGGATTTTTAAGGGCTTTGGCCAAAAGATTCTGCGTAGTTCTAAACTCCTGCTCCAATCTTAATTCCCGGGGATCTCTATCTCTAGGCAATTTTCTGGTTATTTTAGCTTTCTCCAACTTAATTTTTTGCAGATCATCAATTTTTTTATTCAAAGCTATCAATTCTGGTGTCGGTTCAACTGCGACAGTTATTTTTTTCCTTTCTTTTATTTTCTGCAATTCTTTTTTTAAATTCTTCTCCTTTTCAGAATAAGAAATCGGCTGATAATGAAGGCCTGCAGCTACTTTTACTTTAGGCAGCTGAAATCTTTCCGTTTCCAGCAGTTTTTCGGTGATTTGCTCTAATTCTGTAGTTGATAAGGACTGTTCAATACTGGTTATGGTTTGGCCTATTTCTTGCTTAGCTCTCTTTCTCGCTTCTGCAGAAGGCAGCCGAACATAATCCGGCCGGAGGGGAATTAAGTCCTGGTATTTGACTTTCTGGGGATGGTAGTTTTTACTTAATTGCTGTTCTATCTCCTTAACTTCTTTACTTTTTTTCTGAAACCGTTTAGAGCCTTTAATTTTCTTTGCTAACTGCTGATGCCATGGCTGTAATTTTTGATTGGATATAGTTTTTTGATTGGGTATAGTTTTTTGATTGGGTATAGTTGAAAGATTTACCTTGCCGGAATACTGCTGCAATTCTCTAATGATTTTTCCCGCTGGCGGCAAATAGGGCTTTAAAATTTCGTTTTGAATTAATTTAAATTGGTTTAAAGTCTTCCCGGCAGTGTTTACTGTTGATAATTTCTCAACTATTTCTTTTCGAGCCTCTTTTCTTCTGGATAAGGGCAGTTCTGTAACTATTCCCGGCCGTTTGCTGAGAGAACTAACAAATTTACTTGTTTTGGGAGAATACTGTTGGGTTAATTTTCTGCATAACTTATTCATTCTTTTTACAACGGTTTTATCTTTTTTATATTGCGATAATTTTTTGGCAATTTCTTTTCGTGATTTTTTTCTCTGAGATTCAGTTAAAGGCCTTACCTGGCCAAATTCAGACGGCAGTCTGGAGGAAATCTGATAATGCGGAAAGGAATCCGAGCTGGACAATTTTTTCTCAATAATTTTTAACTCTTTGGTCTTTTCTGGCGAAGGCGGATTGCTTCTAAGCTTCTGCCTTAAGTCTAGCAGCTTGATTCTCTGCCGCAGGAATTCTTGCTTAAATATGCCATCGGGATGATAAGGCAGCAAGCGTCGCAAAGCTCTTCCAGGAGCCGGAAGATATTTTTCAGCGATTAGGTTATTGATTCCCTCCAAGCGCCGCTGATATTCTTTGGGAATGGCGCCAAAACTTAGGATAATTTCTGTTACTTCCTCGTGGATGCTTTTAATTCTTCGCGCCGGCAGGTTTCTGGCCTGGCCAGAAGTTGTAGGAATGGCCTTGGAGACATAGGCTTTAGGCAGTTCCAGTGAATCCAGTTCCTGCAGATGCTTGCGAGCGTGCAATAATTCGTAAGGAATCTGTTCCGGGATGGTTTTAATTTTGAAAATGATCCCTTTAATTTCCTGTTTAGCTTTAGTTTGCTGCTCTGGGCTTAATTCTTTAATTCTTCCCTGCTGTTGGGATAGCTGGGTTACGATAAAGGGAGATTCCAGAGAGATTTTTTCTAACTGGCTCAATTCTTGATCCAACCGTTTTAATTGCCGGCTGGCTTCGGGAGAAAGGTAATCAACAGTTTGCAGCTTGTTTTGAACTTCAGCCCACTTCTGCTGCAGTTCAGCAATGCCATACTTTAATTTGTCTAATAATTTTTTTGGTTCAGTGTTTGGTTCTGAAAAGAAAAGCCGTTCTGTTCCAGCTGGTTTAAGTTTATCTCCAGCCATCTTTTTTTCTGAGACTGTTAATGGGGTTGGCGGCAGGGGTGGAATAGTCGAAACTTTAACCCCCCCAACTATCGGTGCAAATTTAAGATCGGAAAGCTCTTGCTGAACAGCCAGCAATTCTTCTTCATAAAAAGCCAGATTCTCCGGCGCATTAATAATGGCCGGCAAATGATGTTTAAATCCGCCGGCTTCCCTGCGCCGTTCAATTTTCTTTCTTAACTCCAGATGCTGTCCCCTTAAATTAACAATAGCCTGATTAACCTGCTCCAGCTCCTGAGCCAGCAGTCTTTGTTTTATTGATTCATGATGCCAGCGCTGCAAGTTTGGTTCAGAAAAAAATTGCGGCAGCGGCTCATCTAAAGGAAGATGAGGCAGTCTGCGCTTTAGTGAAAATAATTTCATAATCTTTTGGCAATTTCAGCTTTAATTTGTTCAATCGAATATAATTTATTCTTTAATTTTCTTATCTCCGATTCTGTTAACAGGTCTTCTTTGCTGGCATAAATAATTACTTCTCTTCCAGCCAATTTCTGCTGTAATTTCTGCTGCTGTTCAACGGAGTATCCGCAGGATTCAGTTAAGTCGTACACATAAATAATTAAATCAGCTAATTCCTTAAGAACTAATTCGGCCTGCCGTTCTATTGGATTTAATTTTTCTCGCGCTAAGGTTCCTGGAACATCCAATACTTGAATCTGGGTTCCGTTGACCGTTAGATAGCCGGCATTGATGGACTTGGTGGTAAACGGATAAGCCGCGACTTTGGCTTTAGTCTGAGTTAACTTGTTTAAGAGCGTAGTTTTTCCTACATTCGGAAATCCATAGATGCAAACGGTAAACATCTCCTTAATGTCGGGATATGAACGCATCACTTTCCGGCAGGTTTCCAGATAACGCAGCTGGTGGCTGATCTGTTTTAGAAGGGAGGAAATTCTGCCATAATATTGCTTATTGATGTTTTTAATAATTTCTCGCTTGGTTTCTCGATTAATTAAGCTGATGAATTTTCGGTGCAATTCCCGATTTTTTTGCTGAACCCACTTAATGGATCCCAGGGCTTTTTTCAGTTCCGCTAAATCTAAAGTTAAAGCCATTAGTTTAAGGTAGAATTGAGGAAATCCATTTAAGTCCGGAAAACTGGTTAATATTTTTTGCAGGCTGTTATCAATAGTATCTTTAACAATATCTAATTTTAGCGATTCTTTCTTTCTGATAATCTGCAGCCAGTTGCCGGCTAATTTTTTCTGTTTTCCCTTAACCCGGGCTTTGCGAAAAGCAGTATCAAGGATATCACTGCACTGCTCAACTGGCGGTATTTTTTCAAAGTTCATATAATTAACAGAGAAGGATGGTTTATTAAAGTTTCTTCAGATTTTACGTATTAAGTTCGTTTTCTTAAGAGCAGGGCCGCCAGCGTAGTACTGGTGTTTGTATATTGCCTATGATAAAATCTGGTGCAACAATCATTGTACAACATTGTCTACGAAGCGCTGCCCTGCTCTTAAAGTTATAATACTAAATACACACTTCAAATTTATTCATTTACTTTAGGATGCTCATGCCCTAGCTCTTTTCTTCGCTTGATATGCGCCAGATGCTGGACTTTTTCCTTGATAAACTTGTCCATGTTAAACTTGTAATCCTCAATCATCGTGGAAATATGTTTGCCGCCAAGGAAGTGCGGCATGATCACGTAAGTGGCTCCGGCATCATATAATTTCATGGACTCATCCAATTGGTGCGAAACTAAGATTACAGTAATTTTCTTTCGAGCCCGCTTAACCCGGTTAAGAATTAGAATATTTGTCTCTAAATGGGGAATGGTAGAAATAATCATCTTGGTCTGGCTTAAATCCAGCTCATTTAACATTTCCACATCATCGGCATCGCCGTATTTGCATTCATGCCCGTCTTTGGCTAGCTGCAAAATCACTTCCGGGTCGTAATCAATAATCAGGATTTTCTTTCTTAACTTTTCTAAAGAATCCAAAATGCTAAAGCCAATCCGGTTATAGCCAAATAAAATAACCTCAAAGTATTTCTCGGTATGGTATTTATGCTCATCAACTTTCTTTCCTTTCTTTTCAAAAATCTTCAGGTACTTAGCCAGCGCGGGGTAAATTCGGTCGGCATAGACAATCAAGTAAGTTGATCCGGTCATGGTTATTAGCCCGACCAGGATAATTAAAGACAGGAATTCTTGGGCAACATGATTCAGCTCTACAGCCAGAGCAATCAGAATAATGGAAAATTCGCTGATCTGAGCTGAAGTTAATCCAGCCATGAACCCATTTCGCTTAGTATAGCCTAAAATGCCCATTAAAATCATCACTATTAGCGGGTTTCCCAGCAGAACCAAGAGCGATAAAGCCGCGGCTGGAACTACCACCTGTGAAATATTGCCAAACAGCAATTGCGAGCCATGCAGGATAAAGAACATAATTAGAAAGAAATCGCGGAGCGGCCGCATTTTAGAGCTGATTTCATGTTGATAAGGAGTTAATGACAAGGCAATTCCAGCCAATAAGGCTCCGGCTTCTATGGAGAAATTAAAATATTGAAATGCCCCGGCAATGGCAAAACACCAGCTTACAGAAAAGATTAATAAAAATTCCTGGGATTTGGCGATAATTTTGGTTATTCGGGGGAGCAGGTAATTCCCTATTAAGTACAAGATCGTTATAGCGGCAATTCCTTTAATTACCGCTAAAGAAATAATTTCAGCAATTCCTTCGCCATTTCCATTTAAGGAAGAAACAAATAATAGAACTAATATCGCCAGAAGGTCTTGAACGATTAAGAATCCAGTAGTAATTCTCCCGTATAAAGATTCTAAATCATTCCGGTCAGAAAGCAGTTTCATGATGATAATGGTGCTGCTAAAGGCCAGGGCAGTGGCTAAATATATTGAAGTGATCGTAGAAAAGCCCAGCAATTTAGAGATAAAGAATCCCAAGATAACTGTAAACAGCACTTGGCCAATGCCGGTAATCAGCGATACTTTTCCCAAATCTTTAACCAGTTTAGGATTTAAGTTTAGGCCAACAATAAATAACAGAAAAACGATGCCGATTTCCGCAAAAGTGGCAATGGCATCGGTTGATTTAATTAGATTAAGAAAATAGGGTCCGGCTAAAATCCCCGTGATGATGTAGCCAACAATTAGGGGCTGCTTAAGTAATCTGGCTAGCCCGGAAATCACAATAGTCAGAATGAACAATAAAGTTAATTCAATAAAGATACTCGTAGCCATTTTTATAATACCCTCAGGTTTTGCTTAGAAACATCATCTAAGTCCGACCTCTTTTTAAGAGTTAATAGAGCAGTTTTGGTATATAAAGGTATAGTTGTTTTGTAGGTATTGAGCGTTATAACCTTAAGAGCATGGCCGCCGGCGTAGTATTCGTGTTTGTAAATTTGCTTATGATTAAATCCTTGGATGGAAAATAGGGTAGCGCGGATATTTGACTGATGGATTATTGCTTTTTACGCAAGAATTGGTTTAGTGTATCAGCCATTTTTACACACTACCGAAAATAGATCACGGACCTTTCTATAACTCTTCCACAATCTTTTAAAACCGAACCCTTCAGCTAAGCTTCATGATTTTGGAGTTATTAATTAGTCTGGCCTTGGGAATAATTTCAGGGATTTTTACCGGCATAACTCCAGGGATTCATGTTAACTTGGTTTCGGTATTAGTGCTTTCTTTTTCTTCAGTATTGCTGCAAATTACTTCGCCTCTGATTCTGGCGGTTTACATTATCAGTTTAGCCATTACCCATACCTTTCTGGATTCTTTGCCAAGCATCTATCTGGGCGCTCCCGATGAAGCCCAGGCCCTAAATGTCCTGCCGGGACACCGCTTGCTTCAGAAAGGCTTAGGGCATCAGGCGATAGTTTATACTTTAATCGGCTCCTACGGCAGTTTATTGTTGTCCATAATTTTATTTCCTTTATTTGTGATCAGCATGAAGCTGATTGCTCCAGTTATTGAACAATGGATCGGGTATCTGTTAATTGCCGTTATGGCTTATATGATCTTTCGCGAAAAGAAGAAATGGCTGAAATCGCTGGGCGTATTTTTGCTTTCTGGAGCCTTGGGCTTAGTAGTTTTATCAGGGATTCCCAACCTGAAACAGCCTTTATTTCCTTTATTGTCTGGATTATTTGGCTTTTCTATTTTGATAGTAAGTTTATCCAAAAAATCGGCCATTCCCCAGCAGATTGCTGATTCCAAGTTAACTATTTCTAATAAAAATATTGGCAAATCAGTATCGGCAGCTACAGGTGTAGGTTTTTTAGCAGCTTTTCTTCCCGGCTTTGGCTCCTCGCAGGCGGCAATTGTGGCTACTAATGTGGTTGGTGATTTAGGCGATGAAGGCTTTTTATCTCTGGTAGGCGGAATTAACACGGCTAATATGCTGATTAGTATCGCCACAATTTATATCCTAGATAAAGCCAGGAATGGAGCCATCGTGGTGGTTGATAAATTAGCGCCGGATATTGGATTGCCGGAAGTATTGCTCTTTTTAGGAACAGCCCTAGTAGCAGGAGGAATTTCCGTAATTTTAACTTTAAGGCTTTCCCGCCTCTTCTCTAAATTAATCGTTAAAGTTAATTACCTCAAGTTGGTTCTTTCAATTATAGGGTTTATTACGTTATTAACTTTCTATTTTGATGGAATCCTGGGCCTGTTAATTTTAATTACTGCTGCGGCTATTGGTTTAGTTACCTCTTATTTAGGTGTCGGCAAGAATCATTTGATGGGCTGTTTGATTGTGCCGGTGATTTTGTATTTCATTTTATGAACTGTTCTGAATGTTGTAGTAAAAGCATCAAATGCTCTGAATGTTGTAGTAAAAGCATCAAATATTCGAGTATAAATGAAATTATATTTTATGAAATTATTTTAAAACCAGCTTTTAATAAAGCTCCCAATCGCAGCAAGCTGCGGTGTATTAAACCTAAACGGAGGAAACCGCTCGGTCGTTACTTATAAGTGGCAGTTTCTCCAAAATATTTATAAATAACCCCCTATTCTAACTCTAAAATAATATTTACGAGGTAATTAATATGGCATTAACACCCGGAAGCGCAGCCGCAGTGGTTGCCGGAGCATTAGGTTTAGGAGCAATGCTGACGAATCCCCATTGCGAAGCTAAAG
>JAGVYX010000062.1 GCA_018303045.1 Candidatus Woesearchaeota archaeon | reverse complement strand
CTGCCAGGGAACTGTTATTTACCAACAGAAACAGAACTAAACATAAAACTATTATAATATGCTTTCTCATCCCGCCAAACTTCTTAACTTTCTTCATTTTTTAACTTCCCAATATCCTCCTTTCTTCGAACTTCCCAAATATCTTATTCTGCCTTCATCCTTAAGCTGTTTAACCCACCGCTCAATTGTTCGTTTAGGAACTTTTAAGGCCTTAACAAAATGAACCACTCTCAAGCCTGGATTTTTTTCAATATAATTTAGCAGCTCAGTTGCACCGCCAGTTGCACCGCCAGTTGCACCGCCAGTTGCACCAGTATCTGTTTGCAGCAACGGCGGCCTTTTAAAAATAACCGTAAACCAATCTTCAGAAATCTCAAATTTCGGCTCTTCCAGTTTTTCCGCCAGCATTAAATCCCGCATTCGCTTAATGCCGGAGCCAACATTCTCAACTAAATTAATCCTCTGCAGCAAGCCAAACAGCAAGGGGTTCCTGGACAAGCTTTTTTTGCCGAAATCTTTCCTCCTTAAACCTTTCGTTAAGCCGCCGGGATTAATAATTTCCACCCTGTCAAAAAAAATCTCTACCAAGATTTTAGCCCCGCGAACATTGTAATCGCGATGGCCGAGAGCATTAACTAGGGCTTCTCTTAAGGCATCTTCCGGCAATTCTAATTTTTTCTCATGAGGGCCGGCGGTAATAATTATTCTCGTGTTTAATTTAGCTTTTAAATAATTTAGCGCTTCCCGGTAATTGGAATATAAATCGCCAGTAAAGTCTTTTTTATCAATAATGTTAACTTTATCGGTTCCTTCATAAAGAACGCAGGTAACTATAGCCTTAATAAAAAACTGGGCAATATCCTTAGCAAACATGAGAACACCGGCATTTTTAAGCCTGCGTTCTTTTAGCAGAAATAAATTTTGCAGGATCTCTTTTTGCGATAACCCCGGGCTGATGTTGGCCAGCTTAATGAACTGGTTAAAAGCTTCAGCGCTAAGGTCTGTTTTTATGTTAAATTCTTTGTTAGCTGTCTCATCCCACAAAATCAAGCCCTCTTTATAAAAAAATTCCCTGATTTCTTCCCGCCCCAATTGCTGGGAATTAGGGCCATAGCGCAAATAAAATTTTCCATTAACGGAATAGGGCTTTTTAGTTCCTTCAGGAACATTAACAATTAAAACATTATCAATCCGGCTTAAAGTAATTTCTAATCGTGGATCAAAATTTCTGGCTAAATCAACAATTTGGGATTTTAACCTGTTAGTAATAGTTACGCCTTTAATCCGGCCGCTATCCGAAACGCCTAATAAAATTTTGCCGCCATTAGCATTGGCAAATGCGCAAATTTCTCTGGATAAATCCTTGTCGCTTTCCTTGAACTCCAGGTTAAACCCCTCGCCTTCTTGAATTAAAAACATTAATTCTTTCTTTTTCATCCCACTACCTCAAACTTCTTAACTAACGTTGCTCTTTTGCCAATCAACTGGTTTTCAATAATTAATTCCAAGGTATATTCGCCAGTTTCACTAACACCCAGCAAAGTAAAATAATCCTTAAAAGTTACCGTCTCGGTTGTTTTCTGGCTTCTCACATCAACATAAAAATTGTCCTTGGAATCGGCATCCAGCAATAATTGGCCGGAAGGGCTTTTGATGCGATAATTCTTGACCACCATTACCTGGCCGTCTAAAACAGTGCTTTCTACAGCATACTTAAAATGAACCTGGCCGCCAAAATTAAAACTGGTTTTAGGATCGCAATTGAACTGTTCATCAACGGTTGAACAGAAAGAAAACTCCTTAATATCAATATTCCCGGAATTCCGCAAAGGCAAAAATTCCATGTTTAAAACTTCCGCCGGCTCATGCTCGGCTTTCACGGAAATTATTCCAGTTCTTACCGAGATTAACACTAAAATGCTGGTGATAACTGCTACCACCAAAATAGATAATATTTTGATAGCAAGATTTCCTTTATGTGAATTTAAAATAGCAGCATCAACTCGCTCTGCTCTTCTTATTTTGATCTGCGGTTCCCTCCAGTAAGGAACAACCCCCCCCGCAGGCGCTGCCGCAGGAGATTGTATCGCTCGTGAATTGATGCAGCTTTTCCTGGCAATAGTATTTTTAATGCTGCTATTTTCCTTATTTCTTTTTCTATTTATCATTTATTTTTACAATATTTGTGAGCACTATATTTTTTACCATAACTTTCATCAGTCTTGCACATGTAAGCCGCAATTTTCTGGAATGCCGGATCGTTTTCAGTCGCTGGATCATAAGGAGCCTGCGCGGAAATCGCCGATTGCCGCTCAAAAAACAAAGATAAAAAGCCTTGTATTTCCCGCGCCTGCGCTTGGGCATTGCCGATATCCTGCCCGGCCAGAACCATGGCGGCAGCGCCGTAATATAATGCCAGAGCATTGTTAATGTCGCCGTTGCGCTGGTTGATTACTTGGTTAACCATCAAAAACACCTGCGGATAATTTTTTCTTTGGAATTGGTCAGCTATCCCGGATGCAGCCTGGAAGGCCTGCTCTTCTTTCTGAATGGTGATGGATTTGGAAACGGAAGTTCTTCCCTGCACTGTTCTGGCCGGCTCGCGGGCAAATGTGCAGCCGCCGGTTTCATCCGCTTCCAATAACTGGTAATTAACCCTAAACTGTCTGGTATCAGCAGCTGCCTGAGAAGTTACCTGCCATTCGCAGAAATTTTTACTTAGATCGTTTAGATCATAATTATCAATGAAATTATAAACTATCTCTCCGCCCATATTGAATCGGATAGATTTAATTTCTTGTAAAGTAAAAGTCTTTTTTCCATTTTGTTCTAAAACATTATTGGGGAAAGCATAATTTATCGTATCTGCCGGATAAACATTAGATAAATGCGCTTCAAATTGGCCACTCCCTTTATCAAATAAAGTTATTCTATATCTCCCGCTGCCAGCAGCAGTTAAACTTCCTGGATCTCGATTTCCAGACCTGCAGCCCCGGTTGCTGGCAACATAATCTAACTGTAAACTGCCAGAAGTTCCCGTAAACATCGCTGGATCAACATTAGTTAACACATCCGGAATAATGGATTGCCCGGGATTGTTGGCCGGCAAAGGCCGAGCTGGCGAGTCAGCAGACAAGCCAGGCAAAGGAGGGCTGATGGTTCGTTTCAAACATTTGGCATTATCATCTAAATTGACATGCGCCCCTAATTTAATTTGGTCTCTGGTTTTGGCGATAAACAAATTGGGGCTGTCGCAGCTGGTCCAGCTGTTGGTATTTTTATTCCAGCAGCTTACTAAAGGCTCTTCAAAAGACGCGCCGCCAAATCCCAGCAGGCTGCTTAACGCCGAGCATCTATATTCGCCAGTAAGTAAATTAGCCTGGCAGTTAAATTCATCCGGCGGCGAAGTGTCTACCAACGGCTCATAGAACACTCCTTTCACGCCGTCAAAATACCCGGATTCAAAACAGTTTTCCGCATTCTTTTTTTCCAGGGGATCAAGGTATAATTCCACTTTAACGTGGTCGTAGCGGTACGGTAAATCCAATCTTATCGGCGATTCCAAGGGAATGCTGAACACATCTCCGGATTTTAAATTGAAATTGCTCATTAATACATGCTCTTTCTGGCCAACTCCCCGGGCTAAGCCTTGCGCATTCAAACAGTCGCAGCCGCGCCCGCCGCAGCTGGTGTCTACTCCCTGCTGTCCGATTTCTTCCGGGCCGATGCATTTCAAAGAAATTTTCCAATTGCGGATATTGCAGCCCGGCATGATTACTCCGCCGAGATTGTAATTAAATACGGCGGTTTGCTTGGCGGGGTTGAAGGTGCTTAATTCCCGCTCCCGCGAAGTCATGAAAACGCTGGATTTGGTGGGGAAAGAATACGCGGCATCCAGCAGGAATTCGGTGCTGAACAAAGGAAATTCCGCTCCGAACGCCCACAAACACATGGACTGAGACAAGCCCTGCACTCCGCCGCGGAAATATTCGTTTAATTTGGCATTGCCATAATCCCGCTGCACGTCTTCTACCGACAGCGACAAGGCCTGAGGAATGGCTTTAAATCCCTCCTTGATGACTTCGCCGGCATCGCCAAAAATGCTGCCTTCCTTTTCTTTATCTTCGATAGTTATCGGGCTGCATTGATTATTCAGGTAAGCGATGGCCTTATACACTAAACCGCAGACATGCTCGGTAAACAATGTTTTGCAAGCTCCGGCATCCTGCAGGCCGGTATATTTGGCGGCAACGATGCAGTTGCGCAAGCCTACTAAGATATTTTCCAGGATTTTAAGATTCTTTAAAATTCCCGACAGGCAGACGCTCTGGAAGGTGCTGATGGTTTCCGTGTGAGGGTTAACCTGAGGGTAATACCGCTCTTTGGGATAGTATGTTCCAATAGTTCCCTTAGATTCAATGAATTTCCGGTCTTCATGATAAGAATAAATTTCCCTGGCTGTTTCAGTAGCGCGAACGGCGGTCCTTAATTGTCGGTCCTCGCTGTCAAGAAGTTTAGATTTGTCTTTTTCTATGCCCTTGCAGACGCACTGCTGGAATATCGGTTCACCGTTAGGCTTTTTTTGAATACCCGCAGTTCGTTGTTCTCCCACCGCGCCAATATTATATCCTTTAATGAAACAATCCCGAGTATAGCCGGCAGCATAACGATCTTTAGTCATTTTCTGCTTATTCAGTTCCAGAGTGGTAGTTCCTTCTGCCGTAGTTTCATCATAACAGCCATCCATGGCAAATTGCTCCGTTTTACTTTTAGATTTGCACAAATCATTGCAGAAAACATCTCGGCCGACCATCATTGATTGCGCTCCCGGCGGCTGGTAAGCCAGCAGAACGTCCTGTTCCCTGGTCGGGCCGGTAAACAAATTATACGCCGGAGTTAAGCGGAAAATCCCGCTATTTTTCTCAGCTTTATCTTGTATCCCTGGGTTCAGATAATATAAAGTATTGTCGTAAGTCTTCCAGCAGACGCCTCCCGTTTCACCCACAGTGGTAGCGACGATATTTAATTGAGCTGGAGCAGTTGAAGGCGGAGTTGTTCCAGCTACTATCTGAGTGTTAACCACCTGCGCTTTCAATTGCTGCTGGCAGTTTTCTATCGGATATAAAGTAACGCCTCTCCCAGTTACCGCGCATTGCTGCTGGTTGAGGATAGCTGTCCCGATATTTTCTTCCGTTTCCTTAGCCGTCCAGGCGGCCGGAACAGCCCGGCAGAACGACCGGTCCCACGTCCAGCGGTACGCGGTGTTTAACGCTTCTTCGACTTTCCAGGCGGCTGCAGTTTGCGGACAGCGCTCCTCGAGAATGATGGCTTTAGCCTTTTCATAATCCACGCTTCCAGAACTGCAGACATTCCACACAGCTACAGGAATTTTGTTGGCATAACCGGGTTCATCCCGGATTAAGACGCACCAATTTTCTATCGTTTCTTTCAGGTATAAATCACTTTGCTTTAAGGGGCAGCCGGTAAACTCTTTTTCAAATTTTTCCTTATCTGCAGGTGTTGCCGCAGCCAATAACCCTTTAGTAAAGCTGAAGTAAGCTTCCGTTTTGGAAATGACAACGCGATACAAAATAGCCGCCGTTCTTAAAGCAAACGTTCCCACGGCGGCCATGGCCGTAACCAGATACACTTTCTCGATAATCGGCCGAATCGTCTGCAGCTGAGAAATGGTAAAGTTCAAAGCATTAACTCCTTCATTGGCTAAAAAGTCTGGAATTAATTTCTTGCTGTCTAAAGGAATGTCTACAGCATAGCCTAAATCATAACAGCTGGCCTGCGTTTTGGAAACCCAGGCGCCGTCGCCCTGCCGCTCCTGATAATTCACAGTAATTTTTAATGGAAATGTTAACCGGCGATGTTTCAAATCATTCCAGAAATCATCCTTGGTTTTGCTGAAATCTTTAGTTCGAGCCAGTTTCCAGGTAACGTACTGTTTGGTGCCGTCATTATTTCTCTGCGCTTGCGGGTTGTTGGGAAGAATTCGGCAGCCCACGGCAAATTTCTCGTCTTTAACCTGACTTTCCGCGCAGGCTTTTTCAATCCTGACCGTATCTACCCGGAATCCCTGCTCGGTGTCAATAGCCTGCTGGGCTGAGGAATAGCCATAGCTGCCATAAACTGCGCCGGTGCCGCCCACTCCATAATTTCCCGGCAGGTAACCTGGAGCGCCCGCCGCGCTGATGCCGGAGCGCTTGTCTCCCGGCACGCCTGAGCCTTGGTACTGCAGATCAAACACGGCCTGAATTTCCTGTCTTCCGCCATCCAATAACTGGGGAACTAACCGCAGGGGCATCTGAAATTCCACCATGGAAGAAACGGCAAAAGCCAGGTCGCCGGAACTGCAGGAAACTACCGAAATGGTGTGCTGGGAAAATTCCGTTCTTCCCTGAACATCTTCAGCGATCAAATAAACCTGGTACGTAAACTGCTGCTGCTGGCTGACCGACTGGCGGGAAAATACGGCAATGTCCAGCAAACCTTTAGGCACTTGTTTCGGAGCCAAATTTTCTAATTTAAAATCAGTAATTTCCTGGGCAAAATTAACTTCTTCAAACTTAAACTCGCCCTGCGCGTCAGCCGTAGCTGCCGCTCGGGCTTTAGAAAAATCGGGCTTATATTCATAGCCCAAAGGCCGGAAGACATAAAGATAAACTTTAGATCCCGGCTTGGTTTTTCCGCGGATGTTTGACTGGGCGCGGTTTTCAAAATACTGCAAGCCATTTTCTATTTCCGCTTGGATAAATTGCTTTTCAAAATCAGCCTGAATAGCCAGTTCTTCCACAGCGTCAAATCCGGCTTTATCTACTGCGGTAATCTTCAGCTTGTTCTGGCCGGATTCTAAAGAAACGCTTTTTTCAATCTGAAGGCCTTCGCCTCTGGCGGCCGATTTGTTATTAACCCAAATTTCATACTTGCTCTCTTCAGAAATGTTTCCTTTAATCATTAAAGACCGTTCCACCGAAATTTCCGGCAGTTTGGCCAGCGTAATTATCGGCCGCTTAAAATCGGCTTTAACCGTTCCTTCCCTAATTTGTTCATTGCCGGAACGATCTGTTGCGGTAACAATAATCGTATGCTCTTCCACTTCCTCTAAAGTAATGGACAGGCTAAACCTGCCGCCAGCAGCAGCCACGACTGAGCCTTTCGGCTGATTATTGTCTTTAACCGCGATTTTGGCGCCGGCTTCAGAAGTCCCATTTAATTCCAGCGCTTTACCAGCTACCAGCTCAGGAAATTTTACCTCCAGCTTGGGCGGAGTGCTGTCAATTTCCAGCGTGGCAAATTTATAAAATTCGCCGGAATTGTCATCTTTCTGCCCGGAACTTTCCACGCTGAACAAATATTCCTGTTCGGGATTTAAATTAGTTAAAGTAAAGGCATGGGACTGCAGCGGCCGGGCATCTCCAATTTGGCGCAATGATGCCGCAGACTCGCCGTAATTTACAAAACTGTCGGCAGCCGCATCGGTATCCCATTTAACCACCGCCTGGCTGGAAGTAATATCTTCGGCGCGAACGTTGGATATTTGCAGCGCGCTGGCCAGCGGAAGATTCAATAGAATGGAAATTAGCATTAAAGCGACAATCATCCTCATTTGGCGGTAATTTATTTTTTTAACCATTTATTTTTAACCTGGAACTAATTTTAAATTATTCATTATTATGGTTTTGTTTTATTGTCGATTATTTGTGTTCTTGTTGATTTCTTGTTGATTATTTGTTTTTGAATTATTTTTTTGATTATTTCGGGTCATTTTGAATTACTTAATTTCAGATTATTTTTGGCCTTCATTATTTTTGGATGAATTAATTTTTTTTGTCTTCATGTTATTTGATTTAATATTTTTATTTACTTAACATTTTATTCATTAACATTATTTTAGTTAACATTAATTCTTCTTCTTTTTCATTTAACAATTTTTTCAGAGGCTTAATTGGGATCATTTCTCTATTATTTTTCCATCATTTAATCTCCGGCAAGGGAACATTGATGCTGGACTGTTCCAGATTCAGGAATAATTCCAGCTGTTCCGTCTCAGATAATCCGGATTCGCTGACCATATGAAAGGTAATCGCCTGAGCAGCCTGCAATACTTCCCAGGGAACCAGCCATTTTCCCTTATAGCCTCCGGTAATTGCTTCTCCATCCAGCAGGCTGATTTCCAAATCATAAGTAAAAGTGGCTTTGGCCAGCAAAGCTAATTTATCTTCAGCGGTAATTTGTTCATCCAATTCAGGAGATTTTACGAGAGTGGCTTCATGCAATGGCGGCAGACTGGCATTCTCCCGGAATTTTATGCTGACCAGAGCCATCTCGCCTTCCTCCAGATCTTCTGCCGGACCAAGAACCTGGCTGCGCTTGAGCGCATGTTTTACTACTTTAATATTGTTGGCGGGAATCAGTTTTAAGGGAACCAAGTTTAATTCTATCTCCTGATTATTAATGCTGGGCGTTCTGGCTATGCCGTCTTTATATCCGTCTTTATTGCCCCGAATTACCGCGCTGGAACAATAGGGGAAATTAGTCTTATATGCGGCAACATCGCCCAGGCTGCGGTAATCGTACTGCGTAGTTCCCATATTGCAGCTGAATTTCAGGCAATGATACTCAATATCCACGTTAGGCAAAGGCTCACGGGTATTGACGCCAGTTTGCGGATTTTGCGCCAGCTCATAAGTTTTAATGGCCATAGGGATACGGGCGTCCCGGCAGAATTCATCATCATCAAAGGTATCAAAATAAGTGGTCTTTCGCGTAACCAGAGTTCCGGAACGGTCAGGAACATTATTCTTCAGGTGAACAGTGCTGCCTAATTTTAAAGTGTATCCGGTAGTTTCGTCGGTAACTTCAATCAGCACCGGAAAATTTAAAGTGTAAACAAATTTCCAGTTTTGCAGGCACAGAACTGAGATTAATTCATTTTTGTTTCCCAGCTGGCTGCTTTTCAGGAATTGGCCGCTTCTGGGCGTTACCTCAAAAGTGAAGGGATAATTATCTTCAAAAGCAAACCGCGCCGACAAGTCCGGCCGGGGAAGGCTGTCTTCCAGATCCCAGATGTAATGGTTTTCATAGTAAGGCAGCTCTTCCGGAAAGTTGACAAATTCCGTCCCCTTGACTTTCAATTCTCGGAAATTTACCCGCAGCAAATCTTTAATTCCTTGTTTCACTTCATTAACGCGCCACCGCTTTTCGCTGCAGCTGAATTCCGTGCCTACCAAGGGAACGTCAGGATGCTCCAGAGCCAGCAGATCCTGAGCGAGATCTTCAAATTTGAATTCTCTTAATTCCCGCTCAATGATTTTAACCGCTAACTCCCGGATGGCTTTAAGCCGGACTGGCGATTCCAGCGCGAAAGCTCTTAATTCAGTAACAATTTCCCCCTGCTTGTTTTTAACCTGAATATCCCAGTCCACTTTAAATAAAATCTTTTTATCTGCGATCGCCGTATCCGACGCTGCCGGAGATCTCTCAACTAAATCATAAGCTTCCTTAAAGGCCTGCGAGCTTAGAACACAGACTGGCAGATTTTGTTCAATGTGCTGATCGAGGCGATTTTTTAAATCTTCCAATGATGGCGCATCTTTAACTTCCCCATAAGCCCAATAAGGCACAGCCGTAAAGGGCGAAGTTTTCAAATGCAAATTAGCATCGGCAGCAATAGCCTGCGGCAATTGGATAAATCCGCCCTGCTGCCCCATTAAAAACAGGGCTTCATTAGTTACAATCTTCAGGCAATTAGTGACAAAACTTTCCACCGGGCCTCTTTCCAGGGGAACCAGTTCTTTCCGTTCAAAGGTAAGCACTTCCTTCTGCAGGACAATGATTAAAGCCACAGCTAACAACAGCAGGATCCCTAAAATAATGAAGATAGTAACCTGGCCTTTTTTATTAGAAAAAATAGCAGAAAATTTTCTAGAACTATCACTACTATCCCTCTTTTGGTACATGCTTTCCTGAAGAGTTTTACGGTTTATAAAGTTTTGGTTAAGTTATAGAGGAGAAAATAGCTGCTAACCAACGTTTCTGATGGAGATATTTTTGATTTGATTTTGATTGCTCAAACTGAGTACATACTCAGCAGCTTGCTGTAATTATTGTTTACTCCGTTTGAAGCTTAAAAATCTCCACTGCTTGCTGTGGTTGAGATTTTTATTAATTTGAGGTGGGCGTAATTTCCAATTCTCCTTTTTCGTACCTCTAAGTAACTTGAACACTTATCGGACTTGGCTTAGTTTAGCAGTAAAAAGAAAACGTAACCAATTGCCACGCAACTCGGTCTAACGATCGCTAAACGGTTCGCTTTGCTCTCCAAAATTTTTCCAAAAAGTTACACTACAACGTTCTATACTGTCACTCTAAAAAGAAAATATTATAAAGTCGCTAATAATGATTGATTGTATGATTGGAAAAAGAGGCGGAATTGCTAGATTTTTCTGTGTTTGGTCTATCATATTTGTAATTTTCCTAATTGTGACTATTCTTATTGGAAGCGGTTATGTTGTCAATTTTGCAGAGAAACAACAAAAATCAATTTCAGAAACACTTCAATCAATACAGGATAATACTAAACAGCAAAAATATAATCATTTAACCAAATTCATTACTTCCAAACATAATTTTTCTGATGATTTCCAAGAATCTCCTTTACTAATTACAGATAATCAAGTTTTGTTTGACCAGAATATCGCTGATAATATTGAATTGGTTTATACTAACTGCAATATTAACACATTTAATTGCGAGCAAGTACCGAGAAATTATCAGCTTCCACTTCAAGAACAATTTAATCTTAAAAATTTCCAAACAATTGTTAAAACAAAAAATCAGGAGAATAAAGATATCCTGATTCTGATCCCAAAGCTATCTGATGATGCCCTTCTGAATATACTCATTTTCTCTACAATTCCAAATGACTTACAAATCTCTCAAGAAATTAACGGCGAATTTTACAACGTATTTAAAACCGTACTTAAAAAGAAAAGTCCGGCTATAACAAGCAAGACCGAAATGATTAAACTTTATTTAGATGGATTCTTTTTCCAGCAGATTAAAGAATCTGTTTTATTTTATACAGAAATAGGATTAAAACTTGGCTCTTTAAATAGCGCTCTTGAGGTTGCAGAAGAAGAATACAAATATCTTCCTAATAATGTTAATCAAAAAGTAGAGGAATACCAACAAACAATTGACTTTTACTACCAAAAAGCCCAGCAAGCACTTCAAAAATCAAAACAACAATCAAAGCAAGAGCAAAGCCAAAATATTCAGTCACTTTTTGGTTATGGTCAAGATAATACGTTGGTGGATAAATCTTTATCAAAACTTTTTTCAAAATCAGATATCTCTAAAGCATTTATAGAACTTGGGCTTGAATTAGGAAAATTAAGACAATCAACTCAAGAAAATGCTCTTAATCAAGCATACCAAAACAGAAATGCTGTAGAATCAGAAACAAGTAAACTTCTAAGACTTAAAATATTACAAATTCATATTGCTAAAATTCTAATCTCCTCTTGTGAAGATGAAACTAATAGGCAGTCTTGTTTACTAAACACATTAAATTGTAAATCTGGTGATGATGTTAATAATTGTGTATTAAACTTTATAGTGAAAATAAATTCGCCTAGTTTATGTGAACATTCTCGTTTTATTGATCAAGATCAATGTTATCTTGAATTTTCAAAGATTGATTCTTCTTTTTGCGCAAGAATAAGAGACGATTACTTAAAATCACAATGTGAATCTGGGGCACTTGTAAATGGAGAATAATAGCTAATAATTAAAATGGCGAATAAAAAACTTGCTGACTGGATAAAGAACGAAGAATTGCAGGGTTACTCTGATGAAGAATTAGAAAAAACACTTCTTAAAAGAGGATATGCTAAAGAGGAAGTAGAAAAAGCAATTCTTTACCTTAGACAAAAGTTTCATCTAAAAGCTCTTCTTCATATTCCAATCTACTTAATAATTATATTTTTTGTTTCACTGTTATTTTTAGGCTGGGCTTTTGGCGAATTTGTAAACTCAATAATTTTATCAGCCATTCTAATTATAAGTGTCTTGATTATGGATTTCTTTGATAAAAAGAACATGGATTTAATTAGCTGGACTTTTCTGATAGTTTTGGACATATTATTCCTATTTGTATCCCCGCTATTTTTTATTGTAGCAATCGCTTCATTCATCCTTGCAATCGGCTTATTCTTTAAAGAAAAGAGGCAAGTTAATCTTTATTTAATCAATATGTCCCTGTTAATTTCTTTGTTTATTACAGCAATGATTATCTTTTTAGTTTATCTCGGTATTGTTTACGGGATTATTCCTCTATTACCAACGACAAGTCTAACATACCTCTTACTGATCTTTTTACCGATTATTTACGCAATTCCACCTCTTATCTACTTTCTTAACAAATTGTGCTTATCAAAATTAAAGATAAATTAGCCAAATCCCTCTTTTCCAAAGTCGCTAATCATAATGCTTCAAATATCTCAGGATGTCCAGAGTTGAAGCTTTAATCAACAGGCATGGATCTTTACGCTTGGTAGGAATAAACGCGCTGAAGCGGTTAAATCCAACCACCTCCGGGCCATCAGAGGCAGATTAAAAGTTAACAAACTTATCCAATCTCTGGCCGTTCCTGGAATTCGGTCAAAATCAGAAATGGCATAATTCTCGGCTGCGCCGCGAATATGGTAATGGTGGCAGCCATTAAACCCATTTTTTTCAGCTAAAGCATCATCAATATAGATTGAATAAGGTTGACAATCTCGAACTAACTCAGTCCACTCCGCAAATTCCGGATCTAATATTTCAGCAATATCTATAACCTTTCCTTGAAAAGTTGCCCTCAGAACCGTGCCCCATTCTATTGTCGAAGCTTCCCTGGTTTCACTTAGCAAAAGATCTAATCCCTGATCATCGCTGATGGTTATGGCTTCAGCAAATTGGAAAGGATAACGAACAAGATTCTTTTGGATCTGTTTTCGGCTAGCTTTCAATTGATTCCGAGATTCTCGTTCCGCTGGCTTATAATCAAGGCAATTACTGACCACCCGCCGCAGATAAATTTTCTGCTGTTCATTCATTGCG
>JAGVYX010000061.1 GCA_018303045.1 Candidatus Woesearchaeota archaeon | reverse complement strand
AACTTCCACTTCGGTTAATCCTGAAGCCCGGATGATTTCCGCCAGCTCGGTATGCTCTTTAAGAACAGGAATAATCGCTCTTTCCAAGGGGTGCAGTTTAGAAATTAAATTTTGCAGATCCATCTGAAATTAGAATTAAGAGTAGTTTATAAAGATTTATGAGAAATATAAAAAGAATTTTGAATAATTCATTTTTTTATCAAAAAATTCTCTAAGAAACTTTGAAATGACCGTGATTTTGCTCATAAACAAAATTAGCCCAATCCCTCTTTTTCAAAGTTCTCTAAAGTAAGAAAAATAAAATTTATTTACTCAGATTCCAAACTTGTTCAAACATCTGGTCCATGGATGCGGTAAAGTAAGGTGTTTTTACCCAGACGCCTAAATCATAGGATGGATGCACTTCAGCATCATTTAAAGTCATAAAGACCAGATCTTTCCCATCCACTGTAAAAAATCTGGAAGCAACGTGTTCATTATGCTTAACTTCAGCAATGCCTTTGAGTGATTCCACGGCTTTTTTACTTTCTTTAGTTACCGGCGCCGCGATTCTAATCCTAACCCCTCTCTTTCTGGCTTTCTCCAGGCTGGGCTTGAGTCCTTCAGCTTTGCGCAGGAATCCCTGCTCTGAAGTTACGATGTTGATGCTTTTCTTGGCCTCTTTAATTAACAAGTCTAAATGATTGTACAGATTGCTTCTTCCTCGCAGGCAGCCGCTGATTTCAGAAGGATCTACTAAATTAATCCCCTGCGTGTGCAAAGTTTCCAGCTCGGCTAACAACGGCGAGCTTTTAGTGCTTTCCAGCCGCTTGATTTTTTCCTGGGCTATTACCTGCATATTTTTCTTAACCCGGTCCACCACTTCAGCTGGAGGAATGGCGATATATTTTATAGGCTTACCTAACTTCATCACTACAAAGCCTTTCTTTTCCAAGGATTCCAGAACATCATAGCTCCTTGATCTAGGCACATCGGCAATATCTGACAATTCACCAGCGGTAGAAACGCCTCGGCTTAACAAGGCCGTCCATAACTTGACTTCATATAAATTTAAGTCAAAATACCGCCGTAATTTACTTAATAGTTCATCCTTTACAATCATTTTCCCAACCCCCTCTTTTTAACCTAATTGAAAATGGCAAACATTTTCAACAGGTTACTAATTGTAACCAAAATCCAATGACTGGCTTTTGTTACCGATGTATCAGTAACGTAGACTACTATTAAAAGGTTGTGGTTCTCGAGAAAATATGATAGAAATTATTTTTTGTGAAATATTTATAACAACCTTTTTAAATAAACCTCAAATGTAGGTTACTATGACAACTACTATATTAATACCTCAAACTCAAGTAGTACTAGCCACAGTTTATGAATCTTTAGAACTTGGCGGCATCGAAAAAGCCCAGCGGCAAATTCCTAAATATGAGCGCGCTGCTTTTCTTCCCGAATTAGCCTTGGCGCGAATTGCCGCAGATAGTGATTCTTATATCTGGAACCATTGGTTTACTACTAACAGTTTGATTGTTACCGGACAAGGTAAAATCACTAACCAATCTAAGAAAGGCGGTAACGAATATGTTGTTGTCGCGCATGTTCCTCATGAACTTTCTGATCCCTATCAAATCAGATATTTAACCCGTGATAATTTTAAGCATTTGTTATTTGGTGCTGGGGAATATTCTCCAACTGGTTTCCTGGAATTACTTGATCGTAATGATGGTCAATTAGTGCATCTAATTGATTACAGTACTTTAAGAAAATCGTCATCTGGTCTTATCCCTACTGTTAAAGCGATGAGCCATCCTTTATTTATTCCAGCTTTTGGTGACGAAACCACGGCTCAAAATTATCTGAAAAAATTCGAGCAAGTGAAAGGAAAGTCTATTGGGATTTTATATTATAGTTATTTGGATGTAGTGCCTAGAGCCCGGGTGCTGTTCTTGGGCTACTATGACGACAATGCTCTTAGTGGCAACGACGATATCAACGTCAGCGGCCGTTTTGTCGGGGTACCGCGAAGCGGTCATGCGCCGCAGGCGCATAGCGCCGAAAAAAAGGATCATTCTTTAGAAGAACAACTTTTGGCTTTAGCTGAAGAACATGTTTCTAAAGGAGGAAGAAGAGATTACCAAATGGTAGTTAGAAAAATTCTTGGAAGATAAATTTTTATATTTTGTTACTTTTCTCTATTTGTCCCAGCTGGCTTACTCGGATTAGAGTAAGTAAGTTTTCGGAGTAGTTGGGCTACACGTCTTTCCATTAGGGTTATCTTATTTGGAGATAATTATAAAATTCAGCTGTAACAGAAATGAAGCAGTGGTGCTTAATGGCGCTTTAAAGCGTAACAATGGAAAGGCTACTACAAGACTGCCCGGGTGCTGTTCTTGGGCAACAATAACAACAATGCTCTTAATGGCAACAACAATATCAACAACAACGGCCGTTTTGTCGGAATAGCTAAGCTAATAAAGCTGGGACTTTTTTTTATTTTAAGATGTACGGTAGAATTTGTTCTTATGAAAATTTGTTGGTAGCTTTTAAGAAAGCTCGTAAAGGTAAAACCACCAAGGATAATGTTATTGAATTTGAGAACAATTTGTCTGAAAATCTACAACAATTAAGAAACGAATTAGTCTTTCATACCTATAGGCCACGACCATTACGAACTTTTATCATTCGTGATCCTAAAACCAGAAAAATCAGTAAATCAGATTTTCGAGATCGGATTGTTCATCATGCGTTATGTAATATTATTGAACCAATTTTTGATAAATCGTTTATCTTCGATTCTTATGCGAATAGAAAAGGCAAAGGAACGTTTAAGGCCATTGATAGATTCAAATATTTTGCTAGAAAAGTCTCTCAAAACTATACTAAAACAACCTTTGTTTTGAAAGCCGACGTAAGACATTATTTTGAAACGGTTAATCATTCGGTATTGCTTTCTGTATTAAGAAATAAAATTGAGAACCAAAGAGTTATGTGGTTAATTAAAATAATTCTTTCAAACTACATAATGGGAAATAACGTTGAAGGGGGGGGGTATAGGAATGCCTTTAGGAAACCTTACCTCTCAATTTTTTGCTAATGTCTACCTTAATGAGTTGGATCAATTTGTTAAACATATTCTGAAGGTTAGGCATTATATCCGCTATGTCGACGATTTTGTATTATTATACCCTTCCCAAGGATATCTTAGAAATTGTAAAGATCAGATTAAGCAATTTTTGAAATTTAAGCTGAAAATAGAACTGCACCCTGAAAAATCAAAGATTATTTTTTTAAATCGAGGTGTTGATTTTCTTGGGTTAAGAATATTTCCACACCATACTATTTTAAGGAAGAAGAATCTAAGAAAATTTAAACGGAAACTAGAAGTATATTCGAAAGAATATTTTGGTCAATTAATTGAATATGACACTATTTATGACTTCTTAGAAGGCTGGTGCGCTCATTCCAAGAATGCTAATACTTACAAATTGCGAAAACTAGTTTTAGAGCAAGTTGAAAAAAAGTTTCCCAATGAGGTCTCAACCAAGGAAGTTAATCGAGGACTGAACTAATTCATTTCCTCCATTCCATCTTATATCTCAAAATAGCGGCAATCCCTCCCAGCCCTTTTAGTTTCCTGCCGCCGTCAAATTCCGTTGACAAAACATGGATGGTTCCATTTAGATTATCAATCTGCTGCATTAATTCATCAAGTTCAGAATATTCGTCAGCCAGCTTTTTTTGATGAATTAACTCGTCAGTTACCAGCAAGGTTTCTACCGCTCCTGCAAGAATAGCTTCTTTTACCTGTTTAAATCCATAAGCCGCTAAATTATCCTTCTTGATCTGCTTAAGCAGTTCTTCCACCAGCAGCTCTTCTTCTCTGGCGCGGTTGTTCTGCAAAATTCTCGCCAATTCCGGGCTTTTGGTAACTTCGTGAAGAGCAGCTTCGCTTACATCAGAACTGGTTGCCAGAACAATCTTTCGCTTTAATTCTCCAGAATCAATTTCCTTCATTAAATCTTCTTTGTAAAAGGCCGGCGAAGCGAGAATGATATATTCCGGGTTATGCCGGGCATTGTAAACATCCAATGATTTTATAATTTCTTGGTAAAAATTTTTGGCAATTTCCGTTTTTCGGGCTTTTTTGGGTACATCTCCCAGCAGCTTAACTAGAATTTTATATCCGGATTTTTCAGTTAAGGCCAGCAAGGCTTCTTCACGGTCCATGATGCAAAACAGATAATTATACTTTTTCTGGCTGGCTTCCAGCAGTTTTTGTTTCTGAAAAGAAAGCCAATGGAATTTTTCAAGTAAAAATTCAGTTCCAACGTCGAGGGAAACAGCCTGATAGCTGCCCAGGGGGGCATCATGCGGCCCTTCCTTTATTTTTCCATTAACCCTTAATATTGATCCAGTTTCATCCAACGAAATAGTTTCCGCTTCAATCTTAACAGTCATGGGCTTTCTTACCACGGCGGCATTTTCCGCATCGCCAATTTTAATTTTCCTGGTGGTTTTTCCTTTAACCAAATCCCCTGGCTCGATAAGGTGGCTTAAATACCATAAATCGTCCTGCGTGGCAACTCTGAGGTTGACAATTCCTTTTTTAAAATCAGATTTTATAATTTCCATGCAGTCCTGTTTAATGCGGGCTAATTATTATATATTCCATTGAAGAATAGCAGAAACCTTTAAATAATTTATTTAATACTAAGCATGCCATGAAAAGGAGATCATCTAAGTATGCAGGAAAATATGTTGCCTGGGTTAATAATCGGATTGTTGCTTCTGGAAAAAATCAGTTAATATTATATCAAAAGGCTACCAAACTATATCCTCCGGAGAAGGTTATGTTTGAATATATACCTACTAAAAAAGAAACTTTAACATTTTTATGAAATTTAGTTATCGGTTTTATGAAGGAAAATTTTTGCCGATCATTCCTATTTCTTTAACTGAGAATGGAAAATTGATCCAGATGAGAGCCTATGTTGACACCGGCGCAAGTTATAGTTTATTTCATGCAAAAGTGGCCGAGATACTAGGATTAGATGTGGAAAAAGGCATCTTATAGCAAATCTCAAAAATAATTGAACTTCTAACTAAGAATTACCTCCCTTTTTACCTCTATGAAGCTTGAAGGGAAAGTTCCAAAATTGAGGAGATTAGCTATTATATGAATTAGTCGTTGGTGATGGAGATATTTTAAAGGTCTATCTTCACTCTGTTACTATCTCTCTGGCTGGAAAAGAGTTTAAAGTAACGATTGGTTTTTCAAAAAATATTGGTGTTGGCTTCAATATTTTAGGCAGGAAGGATATTTTTGATAAATTTGTTATTTGCTTTAATGAAAAGGACAAAGAAATTAGCTTTACGCCGCGGGAATAATTTTGCTGAAGAAAGGAACTTTTATATATTTTAAGATACTTCCAAATACATGAAAAAATCTTTGCTCTTATTATTGATTTTAATTAGCTTGCCCTTAGCTGCTGCGGAATGCATGCTTGATGGCGAAGTTGTTCCCTGTTCGGAATTAACCGGCTTTTTCTGGGGAATGGGGATATTTATATTCCTGTTTATACTCCTCATGTTAGCTGGATTGGTGTTCTGGATTATTATGCTGGTAGACTGCGCCAAAAGGAATTTCAAGAAAAGCGAGGATAAACTTATCTGGATTCTCATCGTGGTGCTTCTGCAAGTTATCGGGGCAGTAGTTTATTATTTTGTAGTTAAGAGGAAAGATAAGAGATAGAATTTGAACTATCCATTATTTTAACATAACTTTTAAAAATACCTCCGCTTTCTAAAGCCTATTAGGAGGGTTTAACATGGTATCGGGATTAACAATTGGAATTATTATTGCCGCAGTTTTAGTATTGATCGTAATATCGTAATTTATATCTACAATAGTTTAATAAAATTAAAAGTGCGGGCTGGCAATGCCTGGTCGCAGATTGATGTGCAGCTTAAGCGCAGGTATGATTTGATTCCTAACTTGGTAAGCGCCGTGAAAGGCTATATGAAGCACGAGAAGGGAGTTCTGGAATCTGTAACCAAGGCCAGGGCATCTTTGCTCTCCGGGTCCATGCAGGCTAAAGCCAAAGCCAGCAATCAGATAACTGAAGCTTTGAAATCAATTTTTGCTGTGGCCGAGAGTTATCCGCAATTGAGAGCCAGCGAGAATTTTAAGCATCTGCAGGAAGAATTATCCGGAACTGAAAGCAAAATAGCTTACGCCCGGCAATTTTATAACGACGCGGTAATGCAGCTTAATCAAGCTATACAATCTTTTCCCACCAATCTCTTTGCCAAGCTGTTTAATGTTCATCAGCGGGATTTCTTTGCCGTGGAAGAAAAAGAACGCCGGAATGTAAAAGTTGAATTTTAGATCCTGAATGGAGGTTGTCCAGTATTATTTTAAATACTTTAGATGAATTTTAAATACTTTAGATGAGAGAGACCATGGACATTTATAAAGAAATTTCTTCCAACCAGCGCCGGACGGTTGCGCTGACCATTTTATTTTTTGCGTTAGTGATATTTTTAGGCTTAGTTTTGGGAACAGTCTGGGGCAGCAGTTATTTTGGCCTGGGGTTGGCGGCAGTTATTGGCTCGGTATATTTTCTTTTCAGCTGGTATGGCGGCTCACGGGCCATTCTAACGATGATGCGGGCTAAGGAAGCGGCTAAGCCGCAGCATACTTACTTGATTAACACTGTTGAAGGGCTGGCTATTGCTGCCGGACTGCCTAAAACTCCTAAAGTGTATGTAATTGATGACAGCGCTCTGAATGCTTTTGCTACAGGAAGAGATCCGCAGCATGCCGCCGTTACGGTAACCACCGGATTATTGCAGAAATTAACTAAGCTGGAATTGGAAGGAGTGATTGCCCATGAAATTTCCCACATTAAGAATTATGATATTCGGGTAATGATGCTGGCAGCCGTAATGGTCGGAATGACTGTGCTGCTGTCTGATTTCATTTTGCGCAGTTTGTGGATCGGCGGCCATGGTGAAAGAAAGGAAGGCAATCAATTAGGGCTGTTGTTATTAGTAGTTGGTATAGCACTGGCTATTCTGGCGCCATTGATCGGCGAACTTATCAAGCTAGCTATCTCCAGGAAACGGGAATTCCTGGCCGATGCCAGCGGCGCCTTGTTAACGCGGTATCCTAAGGGGTTAGCTGATGCTTTAAAGAAGATAAAGGGCGATCCCGATCCATTGGTGGATTATGCCAATAGAGCTACCGCGCACTTATTTATTTCCAGCCCGTTCCGCAGAGGAGCTTGGAATTCTGTTTTCAGCACTCATCCCTCAATTGATGAGCGGATTAAGAAGTTGGAAGGGATGTAGATTAGGAGGTGTAGATTAAGAGATGTATCTTTGTAAGTGATGAATTGATAATGAAGCTTACTTATTGATGCTAAAACTAACAGACTTAATACATACGCCTAATCGCATAATATTTATATACCTCTAATCTTTCTTTAAGGCTATGAAAAAAGGGCAGGCTTCGGGAGCGGCAGTTCTTCTGGCGATTATTGCCGGCTTAATCATCATGTTTATTATTCTTATTCCGCCCAGCGAGAGAGAGGAATTATTAGGCACGGGAGATTCTCCAGATGATTCTGGCGATGGCGCGGTTTCAGCTAAAGTTCTTCTTCGGGAAAGCCCCGGCAGACTCGATTTTTTAGATAAGAAAGAAGTAGAGCATCCTCTGCCGGTAATTAATGTTTATACTAAAGAAGAAAGCAAGGTTCTGGCTCAGAAAAATCTGGCCCGGGTCAGCAAGAAAATCTTCTCTGAACAAATCAGCGATTTTCCCTTTTTTATTGAGGACTTGGAGAATGTAGATAATGTCCTGCTTAGTTTTAAGGTTGATTCAGGGAGCGAAGGAAATCTTATTGTTTTGCTGAATGGCGCGGAAATTTATAATGCGCCAGCTGCCGCCGGAGCCGCCAGACCGATAAATATTCCTAAAAATGCGCTTCAAAAAAATAACTTGATTGTTTTTACTGCCTCTTCGCCGGGAATCGCCTTTTGGAAAAGCCACCAAATCATAGTTGAAGAAATTCAAATTGTCGCTGATGTAACTAATGTGCAGGCGCAGCAGTCCCGAAATATCTTTTTAATTACCGAAACAGAAAAAAGCAATTTGGAGCGCATTGCGTTGCAGTTTCAGCCTAATTGCCGCGCCGGAGAAGTCGGCCGGTTAAGCATCCAGATTAATGGCCAAGAAGTTTATAATACGGTCCCTGATTGTGATTTACAAATGGTCCCAATAGAATTCTCTCCTTCAGGAGCGCATCAAGGCGAAAACGAGCTGATTTTTGCCAGCGAGAAGGGAATATATCAATTATCGCGCGTGATGGTAAAATCCTTGCTGCGGGAAGTAGATTACCCCACGTACTATTTTGATTTGTCTTTAGAGCAGTATAAAGCAGTAACTGAAGGCAGCCTGCAAGTGAGATTGCGGCTGGATTTTGTGGATATAACCGCGCAGAAGCGCGGCGAAATACTGTTTAACGGGCATGCCAGACCTTTTGACACTGATGAAGTTTCTGAAACCTTTGATTTAAGCGCCGATATTGTGCAGGGAACCAATGCTGTTAAAATCAAGCCGCGGAGAACGCTGGAGATTCGGGAGTTAAAAGTTGATCTGAAGGATTAATTATGACTAAGAAACAGATATCAGTTATGGAATGGATTGGTTATGCTGTTGGTATTGCTGCGATTTTGTTTACGGTATTTATGATTGTTTTTGCTGTTTTAAGATAAACATAAATAGTTCTGAAACAAGAAAATGAAAATTTCCTTTTTGCAACGTTTATCTTTAATAATTTCAGCTTTAGCTTTGTTATACCTACTGTTCATTAATGTTTACAAAAGAACTTTTGTTTCTAGCGATTGGCTAGTTGTTACCGTTGATTTGTTTGCAAAATTATTGATAGAAATAATAGTTATCCTGAAAACTAGAAACGAATCAAGGGCACAAACCAAAAAGTGAGTGATTTTGCAGCCGTCGGTGTCAGGTTTGTCAAGTTTTGTCGTACAAACTTGACATGACCAGACGGAGAATACCATGTTCCTATACGAAGTATAGGGTGTGGTATTCGTAGTAGGCTGCAAAATCACTCAGAAAATGAACTGTGCCGAATCAAGGTAAGTTTTTTATAGCCAGCAGTTTTATTAAGTCTTACAGTAAAAAGAGGTTAATGATAGATGGTAATATCTGAAGAGCAGCGGCGCAGCAATGAGGCTTTGAAAGAACGATTATTGCGTAAACGCGCTTTTAGAGAAGCCGGTCCGGTAGAGAGGCCCTTGGCTCAGTTGGCTGCTACAGAACGAAAAATTGCTGAAGATTCTTCAAAAAACAATAAGTTTTTTTCAAAATTGTCTAAAGGATTCTCAAGATCACGCCCCTATCTTGGCGCTGCTGCCAAAGGCGGAGCTAAGTTTGGCGGGGGCGCAACTAAAGTAATTGTAAAAGGCGGAATGGCTGCAGGTTCGGCAGCAGGCAGCGCAGCTTCAGCTGCTCACGAAAAAATAAGAGATTCCGATCCAGGATTTGTTTTATTTATTGCTGGAATGCTGGTCTTTGCCTTTAATGAATATATTGACAATTACTCGCTGGCGTTAATTATTGCCACTTTCTTCATGTTTTACAGCGCCTTAACGGTTTTTGAAAAAGAAGGAATAGTTTTTGTAACCTTGTTTTTTATCTGGTATGTTGGTCTGGGTGGAAGGTATGATATTGCTTTTATTCGCTACTATGCCTTTCCGCTGGCCCTAGCTGGAATGCTGGTTCATGGCCTGGTCAAGAAATTTCGCCATACCGGCACTGTTGCTGAAGGTGCCATCGGTGAATTGAAAGGCGGAGCCATCCCTATTCTTTTGTTTATAATGGATTTGGGATTGATTGATTTGCTGTTAAATTATTTTAAAATTCCAGCGGCAATAATCAACATAACTTTCCTTAAGTTTGTTCCCTGGTGGGGATTGCTGGGAATATTTACCACCAGAAAAGATACCACCTTAATTACAGTATTAAGAGTTTTGGCGATATTATATATCATTAGCTTAATTTTTGTCGGGGTTGCGCCAAGCGCTTACGGAGAATTAAAAGAATCTGTGGGCACAGGGCCAGAAGAGTTATTTCAAGCCAGACTGGATGCGCAGAAAGGCATTAAACCAGAAAATCCTCTCACTTCTTACGGCACTTGTCTAATTACCGGCAGGCTGGCGGAGCTGGATGTTTGCGTTTCAGAGGAGCAAAAAAAATCATTAGCCAAGTCCGCCTGCAAAAATATGGGAATCACGTCAGGAGCGGAATTGGACCAATGCCTTAAAGACGAACTGGCCAAAATGGAGCGCGGCGGAGCTAAAGGAACAACTGATCTTTCCAGAAAAGAATTCTTAACCGCCGAATTTATGCCCGTCAAGGACAGTTTCCCCCGCATGGTGTTTAACGAACCTCGAAAGATCTATCCGGCCACGCTTTTGGTTAAAAATCCACTGCAGCAGCAATTAGGGGTGGAAGTTAATTGCAAGTTTACCCGCGGAAGTGTCGAGATCCAAGGCGAGGTTAACATCAATGGCGAAAAGAAAAACCGGCAGGTCAGCAGCCGCAAGAATGATCCCTTAAACATTCTCTGCCAGCCCAGCGCGGATCTTAATGGAAGATACACTTTTGAAATAGAAGCCGTTTTAATGGATATTGTGACTACCACGACTTTAACCCGGGCTTTGGTTAAAACTCAATTGGATAAAGAACGCTGGGAGGGAGAAATTAAATCTACGGCCTTAGCCGGGTTTGATTCCGGGTTATCGCGTTCAGCTGACGAATTTGCCAGGCTTAATTATGGGTTTGGCAATTTTCCTGACGATCCCATTATTATCGCAGACCGGCCGGTAGTGCTTTCAGCTTCCGTCGAAGATTTAGGCAAAGGGCAATTAAAGAGAATTAAGTCGTACACGTTTTCCAGTTTTCTCGAGAAAGGGATTGCCCCCGCCAGCGCTGACGACCAAAATTGCCTGCAGCGCGGGGAGATAGTTATTCCGCAAAAAGTCCGCAATTATCACTTGACCGAATGCTTTTTAGAATTGACGCCGGAATACAAATCTTTTAGCCTGCCCTTTATCGTGGAAACGTTTGAAGCTCAATTGGTTTACGACTACTCTTTAACCCAGAAAGTGCTGGGAATACAAGTGGAGATTACTCTGGGGAAATAAGGTTATGAACAGCAAATTAATCTTATCCGCGCTGATTTTGAGCAGTTTACTTTTCTTAGGCTGCGGAACCGGCAATCAAATCGGCCCGGAGGTTGATGATTCCAAAACTGGCGTGAAGGAATTAGCCCTCAGTTCAGATACATTTCCCCAGGCTGTTTTTGCTAACAGCCAAATACAGGGAACGTTTACACTTAAAAATAATGCCGGCTATGATGCTGAGAATGTTCAAATTAAGCTGCTCGGTTTAGACCGGAATTATGTGGAATTGTCTTATGAAACTGAATCTATAAACATTCTGCCTGGCCGAAGCTTATTTTCCAAAGAAGGCGGAGAAGAAATCATCGCCTTTCGCGGAACGGTTAAAAATCTAGCCAAGGGCGCGGACCAGAACACCCAAAGATATTTGGTTTTAGTAACCTATTCTTCCAAGGTAGAATTCTCTCCAACGGTCTGCGTGGACAGCGGCTTATATCTGGTAGGCAGCAACTGCAATTTTAAGGAAATTGGCGCTGGCGGAAAAAAGCGGCCAACGCCTGAAACTTTCTCCGGCCAGGGAGCGCCCGTGGCCTTTAACAATTTGGAAATCATACCTTATACTGGAACCGAATCAGAAATCGAGTTAAGGATGAAAGTGGCGGATCGCGGCCGGGGCCAGATTAAATTGTTGAGGCTAGGTCGTTCGGCTTTAGGCAGTATTCCCCTGCAGTGCGAGTTTCATGGCAAGAATGTGGAACGGCCCGAAGGGGTTATTTTTAATGAAAAGGCTTCTTCGCAGGAAGTGGATATAGTTTGTTCCGGAAAGCTGGAATCTGGCGTAGCTTACAAAACTGCCTTGTTTATAGAATTGTTTTATGATTATGAATTTACGGAAAGCAGGACGCTGGAGATAAGGAGATAGTCTATTTTTTATCTTAAGTTTTTTAGAGTAAAGGATATTAACTAAACGCATGAACTTAAATTTAGAGAAATTAAAATGGTATAAAGACATAGATAGTATTATCCAATTTGGATCCTCGGTTTTTAAAAAGCAGTTTCGGGATATTGATGCGCGCATCTTTCCTAAAAGAAAATTCACCTTAAAAGAAAAATTTAAACTGGTTAGAGACTTGCCTGAAAAATACGATATTTGTTTTTATGATGATTTGCCGTTAAATCTTCGTACATTTAATTCACACATCTGCGCGGTTCAATAGCAGTTTTAAAAAAATTCTAGGACATTTATTCCTTGGGGGGGGTAACGCAGGTTTATAAATTCTTAATGATTGTCTATAGTATCAACAAAATTTAGAGGTGTTAATTGATGAAAAAATTAATTTTATTTGGACTATTAATAACCGCAGCTTTAATGTTAGCTGGCTGCGCCAGCCAGCAGCCGGAAGGATTGCCTGCTCCGGCAGGATCAGATGCGGCTATAGCTGGCCAGGGGTTTGCAACGGGAACTTATGATCGCGAGTATCAATTATATAACCGGATTTTTTCTGACGGCACTCTGGATGTTTCCTTGGTAGAAAATGGAAACTGGTTTTCGTTAGGTCGGCTAAATGCTGGGTCTAGCGCTTCCAGAGGCGATCTTAGGCTTACGGCATGGTTATTTCAGGTTCCGGTTTTAACTAGCCTAAGACTTGACTCATCAGTGTGTTCATCTTATAAGGTGGATTTTAATGACAGAGGACGTTATACGGTGTTTAGAATATCTGGTACAGGAGTTCAAGAAATTTCTGTTCCAGTAGACAGTTTTACAGTCAATAGAAGGCAATCAATCCGTCAAATTCCTGGAACCGATGATGCTATAACTATCCATTTATCTACCAGCAGATCCAGTTGGTTTACCTTGCATTGCGACCGATCGTAAACTGTGTTAATTTATATTCTTCTTTTTTTCAAATTCATAACTAATTTAAATTATGCCCTTCTCAGTTAATTCATGATAATCACCATTCTCGGCGGAGGCAGCTGGGGCACGGCTTTAGCAGTTCATTTAGCCAAAAAGAATCATCAAGTTAGGGTGTGGGAATTTGTAGAACAGCAGGCTAAAGAAATGCAGGAGCAAAGAGTGTGCAAATTGCTGCCGGAAGTCAAACTGCCGGAAAATATTTTTATTTCATCAAGAATGAAAGAAGTTTTTCCCAGTGATCTGGTGCTATTAGTCGTGCCTTCAGAACATGCGGAAAAAACGGTCCAGCAAGCTAAATCTTATCTTAATCGTCAGCCAATAATTATTTGCTCTAAAGGTTTTGCCCAAGAAACCAGGCTGCTTACTGAAGCCATTAGTGAAATCATTCCTAACCAATTATTTTGTTTATATGGGCCAACGCATGCTGAAGAAGTTGGCAAAAGCTTGTTTAGCGGAATAGTTTTAGCCGGCGGAGAAGGAAAAGAGAGAATAAAAGCTGAATTGGAAAGTTCAGATTTAAAAATGGATTTAAGCGATGATTTGGTTGGCGTTCAAGTGGCCGCGGCTTTAAAAAATATCCTGGCGATCTTTATCGGCATTTTAGATGGCTTGAAATTAGGCGACAATGCTAAAGCTTATTTTATAGTTAAAGGCATGGAAGAAATCCGGCATATTGGCCTAGCCTGGGGCGGAAAAGAAGAAACCTTTCATGGCCTGGCGGGAATTGGCGACATAATTGTAACCTGTATGAGCAGGCATTCCCGAAACCGGTATGTTGGGGAGCAGCTGGGCAAAGGGAGAAAGCTGGCGGAAATACTGGCTGAAATGAGTATGGTGGCGGAAGGCGTTAACACTATCAAATCGGCAATGATCCTGAAAGAACGGTTTAAATTAGAATTGCCGATGATTACCGGCTTGCATCAAGTTTTGTTTGAAAATCGGGATGTTCGTAAGCTCGTTGGGCACAATTCAAAAAGTGAGTGATTTTGTACATCACTGAAAAATCGAATTGTGCCGCTCGTTGGGCGTTATTGAAAAATTCGAAATAGCCATCAATATGCGAGGCTCCTCGATTTATACCAAAGGACATAAATTTTCGTAAAAATTTAAGCCCTTTGGTATATACAAAAGGCACAAA
>JAGVYX010000023.1 GCA_018303045.1 Candidatus Woesearchaeota archaeon | reverse complement strand
TCTGTTTATTTAGTTTACTGCGCTATCGCGTTTTTAGTTTACTAGATCAATTAGGGCTAACTTTATTTAGAATATTCTTCTTCATGGCCGCAGTCTAAACAGCTGATATGCTGATGGTTCTCATACTCATAGATATCAACATGAGAAGAGTTACAGCTAGAGCAGGAATATTTGTCTTCCTTGCGTTTAGTATGTACCATTTTTAATTTAAACCAAAGACACTAATCTTCGTATAGATTTAAGCCTTTTGGCGTAAAATATGGCAGCACCGAGATTTGAATTCCCGGGCCGAGAGGCCTCTCGGAACCTCCACGTAACCCAGTTATTTAGAGTTAGTCATCGGTAAAATACCTCTTCGCTCAACTCTTATGAGCTTCGCCCATTAGTGTGGCGCTATAACCAGGTTAAGCTATGCTGCCATAATCCCAGAAGAAGGAGGCGGTTATAAAAAGCTTTCTGCAGCTATTTCTTAATTTTATTTATATCCTCCAAGCTTATCCAAGCTGCCATCATGCCTAAGCCAGTTTTATTAATCTGAAACAGCGGTATCTTTTCCACATTTTTAAGAAAAATTAAAGAGCAATATCTAAATTGCTTGTACTGCTGCGGATCTGTATCTTCAAGGCAAATTTGCCGGCCATATTTTTGAATAACTTCAGAAACGTTCGTATGTTGAAGATTAAAATATAAAACTGCGCTTACTAATTCCTAGCCTTCTCCCTAATCCCTAGCCTTCTCCCTAATTCCTAGCCTTCTCCCTAATCCCTAGCCTTCTCCCTAATTCCTAGCCTTCTCCCTAATTCTTAGTTTTATTCAGGACTTAAACAATTTAGCTGCTTCTTCCACGCTTAAATAGCCCGGATTATTGATAATCGAATGCTGGCTCCCGCCGCCATCGCCATTCCAGCGGGGCATAATATGGATGTGCAAGTGAGGCACTACCTGGCCGGCAGCCGATCCATTGTTCCAGCCGATATTAAGACCATCCGGCTTTAATTTAAGCTTTATTTTTTTTGCCACCAATCTTACGGCTTTCATTAATTCTAAGTACTCCAGTTCGGTAAAATCTTCCATTAATTCCCCGTGTTTCTTAGGTATAACTATCGTATGGCCCTGGGCATGGGGCTTAACATCTAAAAAAGCCAGAACGTGCTTATCTTCATAAACAGTGTAGTTCGGGATTTCTCTATTAACAATTCTGCAGAAAATGCAAGTATCCATCTAGGGATAGAAACTGTGCGTCTTTTTAAGAATTTCTGATTAGACGGAGTAATTTTCAGCAACTTTTAAATAACCCCCGATTGTTATCAGGTTATGATCACCGTTCGGACCCAAATTAAGGAGATTATGCGCGAGTCAGGTTTTGGGATAGACAATATTTCTGCTGATTTCATGGACTGCTTGGATAAAAAAGTCAAGCAGTTGGTTATTGACGCAGTCAAGCGGGCTAAGGAGAATGGCCGTAAGACTGTGATGGGCAAGGATGTTTAGAGAAGTTTGTAAAATTATTAGTCGCATAAAACCTTTAAAGTGATCCTACTTTCTTTGAGGTGATAGTAATGCATACACTCACGGATTTTGCACTGAAAGAAAAAAATGAATTATTCAAAGTTCTCTTCTCAATATCTGCAGGATTAAAGGCATATCATGAATCAATTCTTTCTGCCAATTTCTCAGGCCATCTAAAGACTGGGTGGCCGCAATATCCCCAACCTGATTATTGTTAAGGATTAAATGGCCTTTTAATCCCAACTTATTCCCGATTTTAGTCCGCAGCTCTAGTAAACCCTTAGTCCACTGATATTGCTGGACGGTTAATTTTTGCTTAAGGCTTTTCTCCAGATATTCTGGTTTTCTGCTAGCTGTCGCCGTTAGTTGTTTTAGATATTCTGCTGATTCAGCCACAATGGGGTGAACTCTTTTGACCAACACCCAATTGGTTGGCGGCTGTTTAGAAAAGGCTAATAATTGCTTATTGGAAAAAATCATAAACGGCGGTTTGTCAACCTTACGGGCTAATTCCTTCCTAGCCTCAAACAAGACATGGAGTACCGCCCGCTGAGGGGCTTCTAAAGACTTAACTCCGGAGATATCCAGATAAGTTTGTTCTTTATAACTCCAATCCAAAGTTTCCAGATGCCGGCACTCTTCCATAACCCAAGACCGCCTCTCGAGCTTAATTAACTGATCATCAAGGGCCGCTTTTAATTGCAGCAAGTGAGCCGCATCTTTAGCCGCATAGGACAATTGGTCTTTAGACAAAGGGCGTTTAGTCCAATCCATCCGCTGAAACTTTTTTTCAGTTTTGATGTTAAAATATTTTCCCAGCAATGAACCCAGGCCCAGTTTTTCTTCTCCAATAAACAAAGCGGCCAACTGGGTATCAAAAACATTGAAAAGCGAGCACTGCCATTGGTTTTGAATTATTCTCAAGTCAAAATTAACATCATGAAAAACTTTTTGAATTTCTGGATCAGTAAACAGCTTTAACAATGGCTGGATATTCCTGATCTTAAGAAGATCAATTATCCAACTGTTCTGGCCATCGGAAATCTGCGCTAAGGTGGCGTAAGCGCCATAATGATGAAGATTATTCTCGCATTCCAAGTCAATGGCCAGCGCTTGTTTTTGCCGCAACACTTCAGCAGTTTGCTGCAATTCCGGTTCAGTTTGAACAAAAGCAAATTGAGTCATTATTAAGTTTAAAGGGGTTATAATTTAAAAAAGTATCATCTCCGTGGGCTTTATCCAAAAAATAATGGCCAGGTCAGACTCGCTCAGGGCTATTCATTGGATGAAGCCATTTCAAAGATCAACTATAGATTTTATATAGGCATAGATTAAATCATCTAATTAGTTTTAGATCTCATGGTTTATGATATCTGGTATCGTGATAGAAAATTTAACCCGGCCCTGCAGGAAGACGGATCGCTAAATTTTGCCGGCTTCTTTAAGCGCCCTAAAGACTCTGAATCCTATGATCCATTAGCCATTATTATAGACGGATTTAAGACCAAGCCGCAGAATGAACAGCTGGAGATTAAAGCTCCCTGTAGTTTATACATTAGTTCTATCGAACGAGAAACGTCTACCCCGGCCGGAGTTCTCTCCGTTACTGCCTTATACCTAAAACTGGAGCCTCCGCAGATGGTTGACGCGCGAAAACCCGGCTTAATGTATCACGGTTATAAAATAACTGCCGGCATGCCCATAACGGTTAAAAGATATAAAGAAATCAAAAATAACGGCGGATGGAGAATCATGGTCTTTGGCCAGGAAAAAAGAATCCAAGGCCTTTTGCTGGAAGAGTTAATTACCAAAGTTAACGACAAAAAGCTAGCCATACGCGATTATGTTCCCTCAGGAATTGTCGGGCAGTTATATAAGTTATGGCATCCTTAATTCTTCTGGATCACATAAAATATCTCAGTGGGGATTTCAATTACTGAGAAAGAATAATTTAACCGATTGCATAACCATTCAACCCATCTTCGCCTTGGAGCGTTCATGGGCTGGCTGCTCATGGTCAACGTAGCAAAACTAATGACCACATATTTTGCTGTTAGCCGTTTTAGTATCTCCTCGGTTTTTTTGTGGCCCCGGCCTTGATCCAAGAGATCGGTCATTTTAAAGAGAAAAGCAATATCAACTGAAGGTAAACTTCGAACTGTAGTAAAATCGCCCAACTGAGCTTTGCCGCGCAGGTTTATTATTTGAAAAAACTGATTAATGGCCTTAATTTCCGGCCGGCTAAGATCATAAGCATAATAAATAAGCTGCTTAAGCTTCATGAACGGAATGGAAAAAGGGTTAAGGCCGCAGCCTAAATCAAGAATAGTCCCGGGGTTCCCAGTAATGGCAAATAATTGGGGGTATAATAAACTATAGTAAGGCTGCCGCTCTTTAGTAGAAGAATGCTGTTTTAAGATTTTTTCAATAATTTCCTGCTGCGGAGGATTAGATAATTTATCTACTAAAGACATTAATGAATCAACTGCAGCAATTCTAAATAGCCCGTAAGATTTTCGCAAATCATCTCGAATTAGCTTCACAGTCTTCTTATAATCCGCGGATTTAGGATTCAGTTGCCCTAATTTCTTATTTAATTTAAAGTTTTTAGTTAAAAGAAGGCGCAATCTTTCTAATACAAAAGCATCTTTTAAAGTAGTTAATTCCTTCTTTTTTTTTATATCGCTCACCAATTGATTTAACAAAGAATCTGGATTATTCATTAATTGTTTCAGAAGGGAAGCGCATTATAAAAACCTAACTTTTTTAAAGTATAAATAAAGTCTAAGCTATATGAGGACACTTAAAAAGACCTGGAATTTCCTTTGGAATGACGATTCTATCTGGAGCTGGCTGGCTAATATCGTGGTTGCTTTTTTAGTAATCAGGTATATTTTGTATCCAATGTTAGGCTTAGTTCTAGGCACGCCCTTTCCGATTGTCGCCGTGGTCAGCGAAAGCATGGAACACGGACTGCACCAACAGCAAATTTGCGGCAAAACCCTGGCGGAATTCCAGGAGTCGTTTTCAAATTATTGGGATGCTTGCGGAGAATGGTATATAAACAAAGGTATAGATAAATCACAATTTCAGGCCTTTCCCCTGCGCGACGGGTTTAATAAAGGAGACGTCATTATTTTATGGCGGGCTGAAGAAATTAAAACCGGAGACATTTTAGTCTTTGAAGGCCATCAGCCGCAGCCGATAATTCACCGGGTAGTTGGCGTCTTTGAAGTTGAGGGTAAAAAGTCTTACCAAACTAAAGGCGACCATAATTCCGACAGCATCAGCAGTGGACTGGACGAGCAAAGAATTAGTTCAGACCGGCTGTATGGAAAAGGTATTATTAGAATTCCTTATCTAGGATGGGTTAAAATATTATTTGTAGACGCGGTTAAGCCCTTGGGAATAACTATTGAACGATAACAAAATTCTGGTTCCAATCCGGGTGATATTTTCCAGGTTCTGGTTGGAAACTTTACTTACCGATACCCCATAAACTATCACCATAATCTAAATAGGGCTGTGGGACAGGAGTTATTGAAAAGTTCGAAATAGCCATCAATATGCGAGGCTCCTCGATTTAAATAATCTAGCAAAAAGGGGATTGCAAGAGGAATTTTTGCCTTTGTCGTAATTTAACGCAGCCGAGCCGATGGCTATCGAGCTTAGAGCGAGGAACTTTTCAATAACGCCGTGGGACAGAAAAACCTTATTTTACCATTTGTTAAAGAAAAACAGTTGCTTTTTCATCATTATCCATTGATTATGTAATGGCCAAAAGAAAGATATACTTTTCGGTCTTCTTTCATACACCAAGCAAGGGCTAAATTTAAACTTAGTCGTCGTAAAATTCCTTATCTAGGTCTTCAAACCGAAAAGTAAACTTAGTCGTTGTAAATAAGCTCAAAGTTATCTTCAAACCGAAAAGATAAGCTTAAAGTTATCTTCAAACCGAAAAGATAAGCTTAAAGTTATCTTCAAACCGAAAAGTTTAGAAGAAACAAACTTTATGAAACTTTGCTTGAGCAGATTTTAGGAAGAATACCGCTTTACTGTCCCACAGCCCCTAAATAGGTAAATTATTTAAAGGGAAAGCAAAATCCTAGCTGAAATGTTTTGCCCAAAATGCGGATCAATCTTAAGGCCCAGAGAAAAGGCTGGCAAGAAAACACTGTATTGCAGCTGCGGCTTTACTAAGGGGTTAGATGGGGAATCGATAGCCGAAATCAAGGAAAAAAACCAGCAGGCCAGAAAAATAGAAGTAATGGAAGCTATTGAAACAAACCCCAAAGTTAAGATTAAATGTGAAAAATGCGGCAATAATATAGCTTACTATTGGACGCAGCAGACACGCGGGGCCGATGAGCCAGAAACACGATTCTTTAAATGCGCCAAGTGCAATTATACCTGGAGAGAATACGCGTGAGTTCTCCGCAGAATCTGCATCAATCACTTCTTAAAACTACAGTCTTTAAAAACTGGCTGACCACGCATAAGCAGTCTTATTTGTCTCATTTTTTTAGTTCTATATCAGCCCAATTAAAGCCAAAATCAACTTGGGAGATCGGCTATTTTAATCCAGAATCGCAACGAATTACCGTCTTTTCTCAAACCGAACAGTCTTTCACGATAAAACAGGAAGACGATATTTTTAAAAGCGAAACCGGAAGGGTAGAATGGTTGGAATTATCCAAAATTAAAACCAATTTTGAAGATATGTCCCTTAAATGCCAAGAACAAATTCCGGCGCTATTCCCCAAGGAAAGCCTAGGCGATGGTTTTGTGGTATTGCAGAAATTCGAAGGAAAGATTCAATGGAATTTCACTTTCGTTACTAAGTCGCTAAAATTTGCTAACATTAAGATTAATGCAGCTTCCGGCGCCGTTGATTCGCATCAGCTGGTGGAAGCCGTGCGGAGAGAGAAGTAAGATGGCTGAAGAAGAAAGCAAAGAAATAACTCCAAAAGAAATTGAATTGCTAATGCAGATATAAGATGGTTAAAGAGAATGAAGTAGTTCTAGAGGAAATTAAAGTTGCCGATGCTGATAATAATCAGGGGTTAGTTCAAGTGATTGGAAAAGATGCCCAACCAAGAAGAGTTTTTTTTACCACTAGATTAATTGCTGGGGAAAAAGAAACAGTATTTGGAATTATCGGAAATTACTGGGCCTGGAATTATACAGAATATGCAGCTGCCCGAGAATCCTTCCTGAGAAATGTTACTTTCTATATTCATAACCGGAGATATAAAATTTTAGGCAGTGTTAATATCTGACTGATTCCTTAGTTATAATCTTAAATAAATAGTTTTTATCAGCCAAAGGATTACACTATCAAATTTTAAATAAAGAACTATAAGTACTATAGATAGTAGTACCTGAATAGTATTTAATAGTCGGATAAATCAGAATATTTTTTCCGTAGTGGTATCGGCTTCAAGAATATATTTTGGATGTTAAAAGTCTTTATATACTATACTGCTATTTTAAAAACACCGATAGATGTCAGGAAAACTTTTAGTTTTCCGAGCATCCTCGGAAACTGTAAAGTTTCCGCTGGATGTTTCAAAAAAGGGGTGATTGATGTCCTATGAAAATTTCTTATAAAGCCGCCATTAGTTCTAAAAAATTAGATACTTTTTTTAATAGTCCTGAAGTGAAAGAGGAAGAAGAATAAAATTTTTTATCTTTTATTTAGGTTATTATTATTTAGGTTATTATTATTATGCTACACAGCAATACCCAAGAAAAATAAAAAAAATTAAATTAAAAAATTAGATTGCATTAATTCCTAGAATTAAAATGCTGGCCGTTTATTTCGGTAACAATCGCGACAATACACGGGCTTGCCTTCTCTGGGCTTGAATGGCACTTCGCATTCAGCATTGCATTCCGCGCAAACAGCTTTATGCATTTCTCGCGGCCCAGAAAATCGATCATTAAATCTACTTGGTCGGTTGTTCTCTCGCTGATTATCTCTTCTCATTTTATATATACCTCACGCAGAAATAGAAAAATTAATTCGCTAAATCTGTAGTTATTAGCTAATAAAAAAGGCTACTTTATAAACCATTCTATTTTTTTAGGGGGTGCACTCCATTGAGCTTTCCTAATGGATTGGTCTCAATTCTCCATATAGAACAATAACAAAGTACTAGTCTTAAAATCGGGATTAGCCAGTTTTAGTTCATATTTGCCTGTTTTTTGAAGAAAATAAGGCTCTTTAGGCATTCTTTGGCCCTCCAGAAACGTGCCATAAGAAGAAAGGTCATTAATACTAATATTATCTGAATTAACAATTATTCCTAAATGGTTGCGACTGACGCCATGACGGTCAACGTCAAGCAGATGTGGCCCTGGAGGAAGCATTTTTTCTCCTATTAGCCAAACTTCACCGGGATTTCCAAATCTTCCAATTAAATAATTCCCAGAATGCTCAATAACCGCCCAAGCTAGAGTCTTTGGGCTGATTACAATCAATCGTTTACTCATTTATACTCCTCATTTTCAAGTTAAATTTTAAAACTTTTCCAGCTTAAGGCATTATTAAAAAGTTCCTCGCCCTAGGCTCGATAGCTATTTTGGACTTGTCAATAACGCCGCCGGTGTATTTTTAACACTGGTTGTAAAGCGGAATTTCTATCTGAAGTTAAACCATATATTCCAGCCATCGTTGCCAGCGAACCAAATACAAACAATGCCGCCAAGCTTTTCTTAACCACTGGTTTTTGTCGTTTTATAATATTTGAATATGTCCAGTCCTAATTATTAAAGCCCCGATTATTCAATTCAGATTAGGTCTTATCCTTATTATCTTCTCTCTCCCTTAACCAGCTTTTCCACCTCAGAAGAGTGTAATTTACCGGATTCTTAATTCGTTTGCATAAGCCATCTGGCTGGCATATTCTAATTCCCAAATAATAAGCTTCATTGGAACAATTGGGGGGTAGTCTTTCGCCAGGCTTAAAACTGCTCATCTGGCCTTTAATGTATACTGTTCGCAAAGGTTCTCTATTTTTTTCATTATTCCAATTGATAATCAACAGTTCAATTTCTGTTTTATTCCAGCCGATCTTTCCTAGAAAATTGGTTAAACAAAAAATTCCCCTTTTCTTCCCGTCATCCAAACCCTGCAATAGTAATTTCATGCAGGGCGGAAAAAAATCTTCCTTGACGGGGCTGGAAATAGTTGTTTCCTCAAATTCCCTGGCGGACTTTTCTTCGGTGGATTTAACTTCAAAATCATAAGCCTGCAGCAGCAGCCGGCTGGCTGATTCTGTTTCAATCTTTCGATCCAAAAATTTAAACATGGGGGCAATGATCTTTTCCGGGCTGGCCATAAATTTTTCAAATTTTAGCACTTGGTCCGGGTCAATGGGCAGGCTGACTAACCCGGATTTTTCATGCAGGCTGTAGGGCATTCGATATAAATGGCGGGAAGAAATTAACACTGTATCTATAGCTAGGAATGGTTCAACATCCAAAGTTTCAATTTCCTGTTCTCCCCAGCGCGAATCCCGGTGTTTAACTGCCATTTTTATCTTTTCTTTATCAACATTAACTTTCTTGCTGATGTCATTGAAATTATTTTGTTCAAATTGCAGAATTCGCCGGCCTAATTCTTCCTTAATATTTTCCTTAATGTAAAAAGCGATTTTTTTAGGCGCTTCCGGAAATAAATCCCTGGTTAATTTTCCGGAAATCTCTTTTGGGAAGGCTTCAAACGGAACGCCGACATGAAATCCCTTATTTCCGGAGAATTTTACCGAGATATTTTTAACTTCACAATATTTAAGAAATTTTACCACCAAATCCGCACAGATGCGGCTGTATTCCATAATGGCGCAGTCAATATCTAAAACCAAGTCCCAGCCTGTTCTTAATTGATCCAGCTCTTTCCGATTAAGGCTGCTTTGCAAGGCTAAAGGATTAGACCATAACTCCTCGCTGGCATGCACTGAAGTTGCTCCCTGCAAGGCTAGCTCTAAAATGTCTCGCGGATAAGATAAAATATCCGGCCTCCTGCCAAACTGATCCCCATAGCGGATGCCCACCTCTTTATTTTGAGCATGCTCGACTATTTCTTTTTGCATCTCCGGTTGTTTGTAAAATTTAAGGATAACACTTTTAGTAAGCATACCTCTTCAGAAATTAATGGTTTTATATTAATTTGGGTTTTAGGTAATACTTAAAGAGAATCCTGAACAGCAGCTTTACGCCATTTTTCCAAGATGGATTTTCTAAAACAAGAAAAGAAACAACGATTTCTTTTCTGTTCAGAAATAAAGTAGTTTTTTTATTTCTTGAATCAAATATGACCTCCTCCCCGCCCTAAAGGACGGGGTATCCAGGCCCAGGGAGCTAAGCTAGTGCGTGATGTTCCGCTTGATTTATGATGTAATTTTTTACAGTA
>JAGVYX010000022.1 GCA_018303045.1 Candidatus Woesearchaeota archaeon | reverse complement strand
CAAAATTTGGAACATCTGGAAAATTAGATACTCCAAAGAAGTATATTGGAAAAAGAGCCTATGTGATTATTGTGCATTGACTATTTATGCAACACAGCACAAAATCAATCATATTATATGTTCTGAAGAATAAGAACCCAAAAGATAAAGTAGATATAACAAGGAAATTATTTGGATTCAAAGACAAATCAAATAATGGCAATTACGCATACGAAAGAGAAGGGCTCCTGAAAAACATCAAACGCGAAAAATGGAACAAAGCAGCAATATTCATTGATTCTAAGGACGAAACAAAGGTGCTAAAGATTTTAAGAAAATTTGAACTCAGAGTCCTGACCACAAGAATTCCAGATTAATTATGCAACACCGCACCCAGGATCCCCTAATTTTTAAACACTAGTTGCTGGCCGTTTCACCGTAATAGGCAGAATTCCCTCATTTAATTCCCTGACGGCAATTTCTATCGGATTAAACTTTATTGCTTCTAAATCTTCAGGAGATAATTTTAATAAAAAGGGCGCGCCCATGGACAACTGCAACGCCCGCGAACCAATCATGCGGGCTTTTTCATACTTGGTATATTCAAATTCATTATTCATGACACCACCACCCGCTCTAAAACAACCCTCAATTCTTCGGCTTTCTCATGGGTAAGATCAATAATTGTTCCAACCTCAGCAATGGTTAAGGTTCCTTCTCCCCCTTTCTGCAAGGCCGAGATGGTGCCTTTCTTATCAATGGACACCGTTAAGCGAGCCTCAGCTGATTTTTCTTCTTCCATAGTTGGGTCCAGGAGCAATTTTCCTTTGATTTTGTAAACGGTAACCGAAATTGGCTCTTTCGTCAGAGGCAAAGACCGGCCTGTTTTTTGCTTGTAATCAATAGATCCTGTTTCCTGGTTAACTACTGGAAATTTAGCAGCTTTTAAAGCTGCCAGAGTTGCCAAATTGGCTACATCAAATAAATTTCCCGCATCATTGATGGAAATTATGTCTACCGTAACAAACCAGGCCTTCTCCCCCGGCTCAATACAGAGAGCTTTCAAATCAATAGCTTTGGCTTCGCGAATTCCCCGGTCTGTTACTCTGGCGAGTTCTACCGCTTTAATTCCCGGCGGCCCTGGCTCATACTCCGAGCTGGATAAGGGAAGTAGTTCGGCATTGATCATTATTCCGCCTTCATCAGGAGTGTCATTATAGGGCTTTTCAAGAGATAACTTAACGCCAGCCATAACCACTGTTTTTCCAATAGTTACTTTAGCTGAACCCTCGGCGGTCCAGGAAATGTTGGTTTCAATTTCAATGGGCTGGCGATATTCAGTAAATGTGCGCATATCCAATCTCTTGTTCTGCAAAACTAATTCTTTAACGGTTTTAGTATTGGTAATCATTTGGATTCCTCAATAAAATTTTCTTTTAAGGCTTTAACTTGGACAGCATACACTTTTTCAATAGCTTTTTGGCCTAATTCTAAAGCTTTCAGAAGGTCTTCTTTCGTAATCTCTCCATCCATCTGCAACAAGGTCAGTTCTTTAGTATTATGGATCATGGCTAATGGAATATCGGAAACAACTGCATTTAACGATTCAGGATTAAATTCATAGATGTGCTCTTCTTTATAAGTCAAGTCAGCAATAATTTTATCATCAGCCATGCCCACAGCTACAGAGCTGACCAAATCCTTCATCGGTATTCCGGCATCCGCCAAAGCCATAGCTGCTGCGCTGATAGCTGCGCAGCGGGTTCCCGCGTCAGTTTGCGGCAGTTCCACAAAAACATCCACAACTGAATTAGGATACTGTGATAAATCCACCACTGGTTCCAAAGCTTTGGTCATGACCATGGCAATTTCCTGCGACCGGCGGTTGGAACCTGGCCTAATTCTTTCGCCGGAACCGGAAAAGGGCATCATGTTGTAGTAGCAGCGTAAAATTCCCCTTTTAGGGTTAGCCAAAAATTTTGGATAGATTTCTCTAGGTCCATACACCGCGGCAATGGCCCAGGTTTTGCCAATTTTAAATGAAGCTGACCCCTGGGCATTAGGTATAACCTTTGTTTTAGCTTCCATGGGCCGCAATTCGTCTCCTTTTCGGCCGTCCAGCCGTTGTTTATACACCATAGTTAACGGCCACCCCGCAAGAATGCTTCCACTTGTTCTGTTAACCCGGATAAATGTGATTTTTCTTCAATCATCTTAATAGCTCGTTCAGCCGCCGCTTCCCCTTCGGGAGAACCGAGGATCCAAATTAACCCATTTTGTCCAACAGTAATTTCACAGCCTGTCTTTTCTTTAATCAAGGTAATCATGCTGGCTTTTTTGCCAATTACCCGCGGGACCTTTTGGCTGTTAATCTCGATAATTCGTCCACCTTGAATTTTCTTTAGTCCCAGTTCCCTCATACTGACGTCGATCAGCCGCTGAGAAGTCACGTTGATAATATCTACAATGATATAATCGTCAATGGCCAGAATTTTGCTTAAATCCTCTTCTTTTTTAATAAATCTGGTCGTAGCATCTTTAACATTTAACATCGCTGAGTAAGCTGTATTGGTATCTACTCTCCAGCCAGAGAAAGCGATATCAGTAATCCGGCCAATAATTTTATCGCCAACTTTTGGCATATACGGGCCGGCTAAGGGAGTAATTTTAATTACTCTTCCGGAAACGGCCGCCAATCCCAGAACTTTAGAAAAGATTTTATCTTCTTCCCGATAAGTATTTTCACCGGGAACATAATCCAGGCCGATTGCCAGAACTTCACCTGGAACAACAATTTTTCTTTCTTCAATCAAAATTTCACTCATATTAAACTTCCTCGCGTTTTTTTCTCTCGTATAAAGCCTAAAATAGCGGTTTATTTAAAAATTTATGGGTAATTTTTGGGTTATTGTAAAAGGATGAGCTCAATATAGCTATAGGCCTTTGTGTTATTTAGTGTATTAACTTAACCACTTCATTCCATTTTTTTGTTCAAACAACTTTAATTCTTCCGGGCCGGTGGTTCCTTTTTTGTACGAGTGAACTTTTTCTTTCCTGATGCCGTCAATAATTTTCCAGGCATATTCAATCTCATCATTCCTGACAAACAAGGTTTGGTCGCCTTTAATAACATCCGACAGCAGCACTTCGTAAGCTTCCGGCGACTTTTGTTTGGTAATGCAGGAATGGCAGAAATCCATTTTTACCGGCACGGCAAGATCCGGAACTCCAGGCCGCTTGGCAAACAAATTAAGTTCAAAACCTTCATTAGGCTGCACTCTAATGGTTAAAACATTGGATTCGGTGGGGCAGATGTTCAGCAGGCATCCGGCTTTCTTGAAGATGATATGGATGTTGGTGGCTTTTTCGACCAATTCCTTGCCGGATTTTAAGTAAATGGGGACATTTTTCCAGCGGCGGTTATTAATGCGCAGTTTTAACGCGGCAAAAGTTTCCCTGCGGGATTCTTTTTCCACACCCGGCTCAGAGGCGTAGCCTTCATATTGCCCCAACAGGACTTCTTTAACTTGGGCTGCTTTAAGCACTTTAGCCTTTTCTTCGCGGATGTAATCGCCGCTTAATCGTTGAGGGGCTTCCATGCAGGTTAAAGCCATCATTTGCAGGACATGGTTTTGAATTACGTCTTTTAAGGCACCGTATTTGTCATAGAAATTTCCCCGGCCTTCGATGCCGATTTTTTCATTCATCACTACCTGGATAGATTCAACATGGAGGCTGTTCCACAACGGCTCCAGGACGCGGTTGGTAAATCGGAGCATGGAAATGTTTCCTACCAGTTCTTTGCCTAAATAGTGATCTACGCGAAAAATTTGGTTTTCTTTAAACACGCGGCAGATGCAGTGGTTAATTTTTTTGGCGGAAGCCAGATCACTGCCAAAAGGCTTTTCATAAACCAGCCGGCGCCAGCTTCCGGTAGTTTCCCGGGCAATTTTAGTGTTGAATAAATTTTCCGTAATAGTGTCGAAATGCTCTGGCAGAGTGGCTAAATAAAATAAGCGGTTTCCGCTCAAATGATGTTTTTTTTCAATCTGCTGCAGCAGTTCTCCCAATTTCTGGTATTCTTGATTATTATAAAAATCAAGCTGGCAATAGTAAGAAGAGCTTTTTAATCGGTTCCAGATGGTTTTATTCACTTTGCCGATAAATGCCTGAGCTTCCTGCAGGATGGAATCCATGTTCAAATCTTTTCTGGCCACTCCTACCAGAGCCAGCCGGCTTATTTTTTTATTTTTAAGCAGCCGATAGATAGCCGGAATGATTTTTCTTTTAGTTAAATCTCCGGTTGCTCCCAGTATGATAAAGGTTACTTGTTCCATGATTCTTAATTAATTAGTTTGATCATTATTATTTATTTTCTGATTTTGATAAGACCATTTTTGTTTTAATTGATTATTAAAAAATAAGGCTAAGGTAGTATTGGCAGCGCTTAAATCTCCCATCAGGAAATAGCTTTTAGAATTTGTAGGTCTGGCTGCAATAATCTTTCCACCATGGAAAAGCCCATGCGCCCCAAACCAATAAATCCGAGAGCCATATTTTTTCTTTAAGCAATAGAATATTTTAAGTTTTCTGTTTCCTGCCATAATTGTAGACTTCTATTTTTACATTATATCGGAGTTCCAGAATCAGGTAGTATATTCCAATAGCTATTACACTTCCGGAAGTGAAAAATATTAAGTATGGAAAAAATACCCGAAAAGCGAATGATTTACCCAAAAAAGGAGAAATCAATATTCCTAAAATTATCCCTATATATTCTATAGGAATGCCAAATATCTGCAGAAATTTGCCCGTGCCATCCCAGCCACAAGGAATACTGATGTCGTTACTCCGTGAAGTAAGTTTCTCTTGCGTGAGAAATTTCCCTAAACTAAGTTTTGCTCTGAAGTAAAAGAGTACAAAACTTAATAACCAACAAAAAAATAAAAAGAGAAGAATATCAATTATTTCTGACCAGGAAAATAATAAATAAACCAGGGGAAGTATAAATAAGCCAAATATAATCAGCCGAATGGACATCCTCTTAGACCCTTTTTTATAATAAATTCCAGTTGTATCGCAGAAAACTTGGATGTATTTTGATTTTTTCACTAACTGAAGTAATATATTGCTACTATAAATATTTATTTACGACATATCCTGGGCTTCATATAGCCGTGATCTCGGCGTTGCAGTTTTGTTTAATCTCTGTCAATACTTTCTGGAGCGCCGGGCTGAAATTATTTATTTTCTGATTTTGATAATGCCATTTTTGTTTTAATTGATTTTTTGTTTTAATTGATTATTAAAAAATAAGGCTAAGGTAGTATTGGTAGCGCTTAAATCTCCCATCAGGAAATAGCTTTTAGAATTTGTAGGTCTGGCTGCCATTATGCTTTCTTACTTTCTTGTTTCAGAGCGTTTTGAATTTCCTTGCGATCAAACCCAACAATTATTTTTCCCTTAATCTCCAGCACCGGCACGCCCATTTGCCCTGATTTTTTAATCATTTCTTTTCGGGCTTGTTCATCCGCAGCAACATTCTTTTCAATATACTTTATCTTATTCTGCTTCAGCCATTCCTTGGCCTTATGGCACCAGGGGCAGGTGGGAGTCGTATATATTTTTACTGGCATTTTAATATAGCAAATGTGTTAATATAGCAAATGTGTTAAATATTCATGCATTTATCCACACACATTTGCTTATTAGTAATTGTGAAATAAAGTTCGATAATTACTCACAATTACTATACCTCCGTTATTAGCTGGATTAAGTTAGGGATATTTTTATATGTTTGTTTTTTTTGGATAGAAATTTCATTGTAGAATTTTGGTTTAAGTAATTTTTTGAGCAATATTTAAAAACTAGTTATTACTTTGAAATACTCAATGAGAGGAAAACAAACTGTTGATTCATTTGATGTACTTTATATTGAATTGACAGGCAACTGTAATCTCAACTGTGTCCATTGTGGAAATGAAGAAGAGAATTCTAAGCATTTAGGATTCAGCCATTTAGAAAGATTATTAGAAGAATTCAATGCAGGTCATGGGAAAAAATTAGTTTTAACTGGAGGAGAACCGCTACTACACCCAAACATTAGAGAGATATTAGATGTAGCTACTTCTCATAACTATAATACAAAATTATCAACCAATGCATCGCTATTAAATCATCCTCGTTTTGCATTTGTATTAGATTATGACTTGGGGTTTAGGGTATCGTTAGATGGAACAAGCGAGGTCCATAATAAAATCAGAAGAAATTTCCAAGCTTATGATAGTTTAATTGCTGCAATGGAAAAAATTAGTGAAAGAGAAAGACAAATAGTTATAAGGACAACGGTAATGAAACCAAACGTTGATTCTGTTGTGGATATGTTATTTGAATTAGGCCGGCTAACAAAAGAGAATAGACTTAAAATTTATAGTGATAACATTTGGCCCATGAGAAATATCGGCAAAGCAGATGCTGCTTTAATGTTAAGTGCAACAGAATATCAAAAATTCCTAAAAGATTTAAATCAAAGGACGAGAAACTTTCATCCCTCTTTTAAAATTATTGTTGGACCTACTTTTGGTTTTGAATCTGAATTTGAAGGGGGACCTATTCAAAGTAATCAAATCTATAAATGTGATATTATCAACGCTTCCTTGCACATCGCCCATAATGGTGATATTTATCCCTGTTCATTTATTCATCATCCTCTGGGAAATATTGCTGAAACATCTTTAAGCGAGGTTTTTCGTTCAGAAAAGTCGGTGCAATTTAGAAAAATATTTTTAGATAGAAGTAATCATGACTGCGATGATTGTACAGTTTATGAAGCTTGTCAAGCGGGCTGTATAGCTGAAAGATATCGAGAACTGTTTAAGCCCAATAGGCAACCAATAAAAGATGCGTATTGCTTTAGGGAAGGTAGCTGTGAATGATAACTAATGTCCGGAAAATTGTGAAACAAAAAGACCAGAATTTAGTTTTTAATTCTAATGGTCGGTTAGTAAAATTAACTGGAGAAGAATACGATGTTTTTGATAAATTTGGAACCGAGAAAAGTTTTCCAAAAGATATTAATCCTAATGAAAAGAAAATTTTAGAGGAGTTATGCGATTTAGAGTTGATTGATTTTCCAGACTATTCTCCAAAAGAAGTAAAAAAGAAGTTTAGCGATCAACTTTATCGTTCAAATTCTTCTGAACCATTACAAAGAGCACCATTTCTAGCTCATCTCGCTGTTACTACTGCTTGCAATATGCACTGTAAATATTGTTCTGTAAGAAAAGCGCATCAAAGAAAAGAAATTAAGGAACTTACGACAGAGCAATGGAAAACAATAATCAAAAAATTGGGCGATTACGGAGTGTTTCAAATTGGATTCACCGGAGGAGAACCAACACTTAGAAAGGATATCCATGAACTGATGAGATTTACAGAAAGTATTGGTTGCGTTTGTAATTTAACAACAAACGGTTGGTTTTTGAGTGAAGATTTTGTTAAAGAAATGGCCAAAACAGAAATAAAACAATGCCAAATTTCCGTCGATTCTTTTAATGAAGACATCCACGATAGATTAAGAGGCAAAGGAAGCCTTAACAGAGCAATCAAAGCCATTAAATTATTACAAAAATATCAAATTCACGTGGGGATTGATTGCGTGGTTTCAAAAAATAATATTAAAGATGTTTTAAACTTGATTAATCGGTGTGAAGAAATGAAAATTGAATATGTTACACTGATTAAATTAAAAAAAGGAGATTTAGATGATGAAAAGTTTCAAATTTTGGTTCCAACTTATGATGATTATGGAAAAATTATAGATTCATTATGTTTTAGAAAAAATGAAATGCCTAATGTAACTATTGATTGCGCCTCCATCAGTAATCTTCAATTTACGTTAAGAGATAATGAACTCCAATCAATTCCTACCGCTGGCTGCCCCATTGGTTATAACTTAATCTGTATTGCGCCAAATGGGGATATTTATCCCTGTGCAGCATTAATGGATAAAAAATTTAAGTTGGGAAATATTTTAGTTGATAATTTTAGTGAACTCTGGAAGGATCATCAATTATTAAGAAATTTTAGAGATATTAAGAATCAAGTTGAAGGAAAATGTAAAGCTTGTAAAAGGTTAGATTTCTGTCGTGGAGGATGCAGAGGGATTGCGCATACCTTAAACCATAAATCTTTATATACTAGCGATAATTCTTGTAATTATATTGGGGGGATATAAAAAATGGCTGAAGTCTTAGTTGATCTGTTGCAAGGAGGACATTACGCTTTTTTAGAGGAATTGCCACAAAGATTAGGTTCTAAAAATTAGTAGGAATTTCTAAAAGAAAATAAAAAGGAGTATGTTCTAGTGTCTGTTGATTATGAAATCTGAATATTTGTAGAAGTGATGATGTTTAAACTATGTTTGTTTTTTTTGGATATTAGAGCCGTTATATAATTTGAAATCCGACTAAAATAGCGAGAATGATTAAGCCGGCGATGGTTATTTTTTCAAGATGTTTAATCTGAGATATGGCTTTTGAAAAATAAAATACTGCCATTAATTCCAAAATCGTTGCCGCTAAAATGCCAGTCGCCACCAGCAGCTGTTTTGCTAAAGTGGTTGTTAATAAAGCCGAATAAACGATCAAATCGTCGATTCCGGTGGCCAAAAAAACCAGCATGCCGGTGCCAAATAAAGTTAAAGGTTTAGGTCTCTGAAAAACTGCGCGTTTGGCCCAAGCAAAATATTTCTTCCTGCCAAGATGGATATACCGGTTACAATATACTACTGCTGCTAGAATTAATAACAACAGCGCGCTAATGATGTTTTTGTAAGGTATGGACTGCAATAAATTAGCGAAAACGATGGAAATGGCGATCAGGATTAAAATGGAAGTAAACATCCCGGAAATAAAAATGAATTTTCCTTCTTTAGTTTTGGTTAATAGGGAAATTAAAGGGGTATGGGTTAGCGTATCGTCAGCTCCAGCAATAATTTTAGCCAAAAAGCCCTCCATAAAAAACAACAATGATTTCATTTAAGGTTGAAATACTTTGATACATTTAATTTTTTTCTTTAGAGAACTTTGAAAAATAGAGATCTTGCTGAAAAAATGAATTATTCAACATTCTCTTCACAAAACTTTAAATAGTTCTGCTTTTCTAAAGTACTCGGTGGTTTACCATGGATATAGCTCCAATAATCAGAACTGATTTCTTAAGGATAGATAAAAAAGGCAGTTTAAGCGAGATGATTGGAAAGCTGAAGCAGTCCAACAAGAGGTTTGGGCTGGTTTTTGATGGAAAAAAATATGCCGGCATTGTAGAGCGGAAAAGCCTTTTGAAAGCCAGATTAAATGCCCAAGAAACTAAAATTGCCAAGTATCTAACTAAAGCCCCTTTGCTCAATGAGCATGCCAATATCATTGAAACAGCTTATTTAATGTATAACAGCAATCTGGATTTTGTTCCTGTAGAACGCCAGGGGGAAATTATCGGAGTTATTGAAGCCAAAGATTTAGCCTCGCTGGCCTTATTGCTTCCGGAAACACAGCAATTTACAGTTCAGGATTTGTCGATCGCTAAGATAAGGAATCTGCAAAAGAACGATCCGGTAGCTAAAGCCTTGGAAATTATGTATAATGAGTCCATTGACCAAGTGCCTATTTTTGAAAATGAAACTATTTATGGAGTAATTAGTTACCGCGACTTGCTGAAAAAGTATCTGGTCTGGCCGCCCAAACGGGAATTTTCTTCTAAAATGCGCAAAGAACTAGGTGGAACACGAGGATCAGAGCCGGAGCATACCAATATCTCCCTACTGCCGGTCAGCGATTTTAGCACTAATGAAAATTTAGTAACAACCAAAAGCCGGGAATTAGTGACGGATGTAATGAAAAAACTGCAGTCCAGCAATGTAACCTGCGCGATTTTAATGGATAATGGAATAGCCAGTGGATTAGTGACGGTTAAAAATATCCTACGGGCCATGGCCAGCCTGAACATTCCCCAGAATTTTAATATCCAGTTTATCGGCTTGTCCAAGTTGGAACTAGATGATTATGACAAAAGAAGCATTAAGAAAATTGCTGCCAATGAGGCGTTTAAGCTGCAGCGAAGCATAAAGAACGAGGAATTTTCAGTAATTGTTCATGTTAAGGAATACAGCAAAACCGGAAACCAGCATAAGTATTCTGTTCACCTGCGCATAGAATCTCCCGGAGAAACCTTTGCCGTGGATCAGTTTGACTGGGATATCAGAAGAGCCTTCCATAAAGCTTTCAATAATGCCAAGAACAAAATGCATAATGACTTAAGAATGGAAAGCAGGCATAAGGCGGAGAGAGTTTGACTGGATTAATTAAAGTTGTTTTTGCGACTATTTAAAATATTTAAAATACCTCTTTAGATAACTAATTATTTCTTCCGATTCGCCGAGAAATTTTTCTTCATTATCAGTGGTTATCTTCAAAACTGGCACCGTTGGCACTCCGCTTTTTTTAAACAGCTCTTTTCTTAAGGAATGTTCACGATCTCTGGGAACATTGACTTTCTGGTATTCCAGCCCCAATTCTTCTAATTTGGCCCTTACTTTGGCGCAATAAGGGCATTCTTCAAATTGATACAGCGTTAATTTGATCATGTTGACTTATGCTCTTCAGACTTGAGACCTCCTCAATAATTAAATCTTCTTTCATAATCTTTGTGGCTCATCCATTCAATGATAATGGCAAGAACAACTACTTCGCCATTTGCTACAGAATAAAGAAGCCTCCATCCACTGGGCAGATCGTATTTCCATAAATTGTCAATACCGTATTTTTCTATGTAAACTTTAGGGATCAGTTTCTTAGGAACTTGAGTTGAACAAAAAGCATTCTCTTCAATATCATCTAAAGCCCGGTTAATCCATTTGTACAATCTTTGGTCTTCCGTCTTAGAAGTTTTGAGCTTAACTAAAGTTTCTTTTAATTTCTCTTCAGCAAATTTGATATGCGATTCATCTTGATAGTTCTGGTCTGGCTAAATATTTCTTGACTAATTCTGGGTTCCAAATCCAGCAAATTTTTCCATCTTTATCTACAGCAATTTTATGCGAGTCTAATAGGTAATCAAAAATTACTTGAAAAGTTTGGTACATCATTTTCCTTGGAAGATGCTCCCATAAGCTTCTTTTTTTGTATTCACCGCCGTTTTCTTTGATAAATTCTTCCACCATTAGGACTGTATCTAGTTGGGGATAATGCAAAATCGGTTTTAACATTGCTTGGGCCATGTTGTATAAGTGTATATAACCGATTATATATAAAGCTTTTGGTGAATTTTTTTGGAAATTTGGGGCTAATTTAAATAGGAGTTTGTTAAGTTATACGAAAGGGAATAATTACATCTAATGCTGAAACTCTTTTTAGTCCAATGATTATTTCTTCATCAATGAAACTTCCGCATAGTTTTCCATTCAATGAGCATTTTTAATATTCCTGGAATAATTCCGGTAACTACGACGTTATCTTTGATAAAAATTCCGCGCCATTTGCCTAAACTAATAACCATGGGCAGTTTTTTAACCCGGTATTCCTTCAACGTTCTGCCGCAGTCTAAATTAATTATGTTTTTGACTACAACTTTAGCTTGCTTTTCAGCGCCTTGGGCCAGTTTTTCTTCTTTAATAGCCGTAATGTCCCCGGCAGCAAAAATATTTTTAAAGCCCTTCACCTGCAAATAATTGTTAACTTCCACAGCTTTTCGCTCGTTCAGGCTGCCAGCGCAGTAAGGCACCAATAACTGATAATTTGGTTTAATTCCCGTGCAAAAAAAAGCCAAATCCGGCTTAAATAAATTGTTTTTATCAGTTTTATAATTCTGTTCCTTAAACTCGGCCACTAATTCATTAAAGATTAACTTAACTCCTCTTTTTTCTAAAAATTGCCGCGCATAATCTCTGGCTTTTCGAGGATTTCTTTCAATAAGTTCAGAATGGGCATGGATAATGGTGATTTTTTTATCCGGAAAAGCCTCGATAATCTCGGCTGCCAGCTCTACTCCAACGATGCCGCCGCCGATAATTAAAACCGATTCCGCTTTAGCCAGTTTTTGGGCATAATTTTTTAGTTCTCTGGCGCGCGCCGCCAGAACCATATTCTCAGCTTTAATCGGCAAATTATATCTTGAGCCGGTGGCGATTATTAAATAATCGTAAGGATACTTTTTAGTTTTAGTAACAACCGCCTGGCTGTCAAAAGACTCTACGATTTCATCAACAACCTGCGCCTGATGCAGGTAACGGCGATGAAGAACTTCTATTTTTTTATAGTGTCCAGGCTCAATCAATGTTCTCAATATTGAAGGGGTAAACTCAAAATAATCCTTGGCGTCAATTAAAGTTACGGCAAAGCTGTCTTCTAATTTTCTGGCTGCCAATGCTCCGGCAAACCCGCCGCCGATAATTACTACTTTTTTCATTAATCCAAAACAAATGTTTAATCCTTTAAATTTTTATTGAATCTGCTTATTCCGCGAGTGTATTCACTAGTGGTTTACAAACGATTATACATGCATTGGAATAAGCAGGGTCAGAAAACCGACCCGAACGAAGCTTGCTGTAAAGCAAGTAACGAATGCAGTGACTATACGAGCATGCCACCGGTCTATTGACTGGTGGTGGTCGGTTTTCTTTGACTTTTTGTTTTCGGTGAGCTAAACAATTACGAATTTTTTGGAGAGGAGGTTAATTTTAAATAGATTGTTTTCTTTCTTGTATAATAGATCTGTATAATAGGTAAATCGACAGATATGAAAGAATTTGATGCAATCGTTATTGGTTCGGGAGGAGGTCTTAACTTAGCCAGCGCGGCTCTTGAGCAGGGATACAAAGTTGCGGTAATTGAAAAGGGAAAGATGGGCGGAACCTGCCTGAACCGCGGCTGCATTCCCTCTAAGATGCTGATTCATCCGGCCAACCTTGTTTCTTTAATTAAAACTTCTAACAGATTTGCCATTGATTCAAGGATAAATTCGATAGATTTTTCCAGCGTTGTAAAAAGAATAAATGCCGCCACCGATAAAGATTCTAATCAGATAAAACGCTGGTACCAGCAGAAACACCCGCGGTTAACCTTCTATGGCGGCCATGCTGCATTTGTCAGCGATAAAGTAATTGAAGTAAACAATCAGAGAATAACCGGCAAAAAAATTTACATTGCCGCTGGCGCCAGCCCCTTTACGCCGCCCATTCCAGGGTTAGATAGAACACCGTATTGGACTAGCGCTGAAGCCTTGCGAGCTAGGCGAAAACCTAATCGTTTGCTGGTGATTGGCGGCGGATACATTGCCTGCGAGTTAGGCTATGCTTTTTCGGCTTTAGGATCGGAAGTGCGCTGGTTCGTTCGCGATTCCAGGCTGCTAAGCCGAGAAGACCAGACTGTCAGCAAAGTATTTACTGAAGTTTTTTCCATGCGGGAAAAGGCGCATTTTCAGGTTAATGTCGCTAAAGTGGAATATAAAACTGATTTATTTATCCTGCATCTGGATTTTTCTAATGGAAAGAAACAGATCATTACCGGAGATGCTTTACTAGTGGCTACGGGAATCAGTCCTAATACGGCAGAATTAAGGTTGGAGCAGACTGGAATTAAAACCGATAAACAAGGCTTTATTAAAACAAATAGATTTTTAGAAACCACTGTTAAAGAGGTCTATGCTTTGGGCGACGTGGCGGGAAATTATTTCTTTCGCCATGCGGTGAACTTTGAAGCAGATTTTTTAATTAGGGCTCACTTTATAGAACGACGAAAGAGGCTGATTAATTATCCGCCCATGCCCCATGCGGTTTTTACCAATCCGGAAATTGGCTCGGTGGGAGCAACGGAACAAGAATTAATTAAAAAAAAAATACCTTACGCCATTGGCTTTAATTTATATGAACAGAGCGCTATGGGGCAGGCCAGGCAGTCAAAACAGGAATTTGTAAAATTATTATTTCATAAGAAAACCAGAAAATTGCTGGGAGCTCATATTTTAGGAGAAGAAGCTGCTACGATGATTCACCAGCTGATTTATGCCCTGACTTTTGGCGCTACAGTGGATGATTTAGTAAGAATGATTTACATTCATCCGGCCCTGCCGGAAGTGGTGAGGAATGCTGCTTTTAATGCCCTGGATAAATTTTGATCGCAAGCAATTGATTAGAAATTGATGAGAAATAAAGGCCTATTGAGAATTTTGAATAATTTATTTTTTATGGACCAAGTTCTCTATTCATAAAAAGGAGGGAATAATTTTTAAATTTGAATCTATTAACCGCTAGAGATGAAGAAAAAGATTTACATTGCCTACATTGTTCTTAGCCTGATCGGCTTTGCTGTATCTTTATATTTAACCGTGGAGCATTTTCTTAAAAGCCAAGGCGCCTGCGATTTTAATGCTACAGTTTCCTGCTCTTTAGTTAATACCAGCATTTATTCAGAGATTTTAGGCATACCGGTGGCTATCTTTGGCCTGCTGTGGTTTGTGGCCTTATTTTTATTAGCTTGGCAGGCGTACACCAAAAAGGATAAGAAACAGCAAAAACGGCTGTTGTACTGGAATATTGGCGGTTTATTATTTGTAGTTTACTTAATCATTGCGGAAATTTTATTGAAAGCTATTTGTCCGTTATGCACCGCAGTTCATGTCATTGTTTTAGTTGCTCTTGGATTGTCGATTTATTCTTATAAGAACAATATGAACAATAATAACATCCAGTATTATACCAAAGGACATAAATTTTCGTAAAAATTTAAGCCCTTTGGTATATACAAAAGGCACAAAATTCTGTTCGGAATTTTGAGTCTTTTGGTTTAAATAATCTAGCAAAAAGGGGATTGCAAGAGGAATTTTTGCCTTCGTCATAATTTAACGCAGCCGAGCCGATGGCTATCGAGCCTAGAGCGAGGAACTTTTCAATAACGCCAAACAACAGAAAATTATATATAATACTTGAGCCTCAAATTTTCAGGTGAATAAAATGGAAGTTAAAGATATAAAAGCCAATCAAGGAAATATTGATTTAGTCTTGGAAGTTGTAGAAAAAGAGGAACCCCGGGAATTTGAAAAGTTTGGCAAGAAAGGAAAAGTCTGCAATGCCCAAGTTAAGGATGGTTCTGGAATAATAAAACTAACACTCTGGAATGATGATGTCGGCAAGATAAGGGTAGGTGATAAAATCCATCTGCACAATGGCTGGTGTTCGGCCTACAAAGATGAAAAGCAATTGTCTACCGGCAAGTTTGGGACCATTGAAGTTCTGGAAAGCGCTTCCCCAGAGGTTTTTTCCAATGATCCAGGAGTTTTTAGGCAGAATGAAGCTGAAGAAGGTTCTGTGAAAGAAGATTCCGATGCGGCGGCGATGGATGATATCGAAGAAGAATTTGTGGGATAAATTGCGAGATCAAAGGCCATGAAGCTGCTTCCCTCCCTGAGACAAAAAAAACGATATATCGCTTTTGAAATCATTTCCGACAAGCAGTTTACGACTGCCGAAGTGGAAACGGCAGCCCTGCAGGCGATAACAGAGTTCATAGGGCAATTGGGGATGGCTAAATCAGCGCCTTTGTTTGTTAAAGAGCAGTATGCAAATAATCGGTTTGTTTTAAAAGTGAATCATAATTTTGTTAAAGAAATTATTTCCGCGTTAACGCTGGTTACGGAGATTAATCGGGCTAAAGTTATCATCAAATCGGTGATTATTTCCGGAATGCTTAAAAAGGTGAGCGGATAACTAGAATAATTGATTGTCAAAATATAATTTTAATCCCTGAGGTGCCGCTATGAATAATCAAAAACAAATTGTGGATAAGATGAGTTATGACCGATCTATTACGATGTTTTCTCCAGATGGTCGGTTACTGCAGGTAGAATACGCTAAAAAGACTGTTAGGCAAGGCTCTTCAGCTTTGGGAATTGCCTGCAAGGATGGGGTGGTTTTAGTTTCTGATAAGCGTATAACCTCCAAATTGATCGTTCCGGAAGCTATTGAAAAAATGTTCAATATTGATAGTCATATCATAGCTACGGCTGCGGGAATAATTTCTGATGCCCGCGTGCTGGTTGACAGAGCTCAATTACGGGCGCAGCAGCATTTGGTTACCTTTGACTCCAAAGTAGATGTATTAACCATTGTTAAAGAAATTTGCGATTTAAAACAAGTGTGCACTCAGTCAGCTGGCCTGCGGCCGTTTGGCGTTTCTTTGCTGGTTGCGGGAGTGGAAGAAGACGGAATGGTAAAATTGTTTTTAACTGAGCCGTATGGGTTGTATTTCCAGTACCGCGCTGCGGCCATTGGCGAAGGCGAAGCCGAATTGGATGAAATTCTGAAAAAAAAGTACAAGCCCAGCCTAACGGTGCAGGAAGGCTTAAAATTAGGCATCTTGGTTATGAAAGAATTCCTTAAAGATGGCTTTAACGTGGAGCGGGTGGATGCGGCTTATGTGGATGTTAAGACTAAACGATCCAGGAAGCTGACCGACGATGAAATAAAGGCGTTGGTTTCTTGAGCATAGTTTCATTATGCCGGCCTAGGCTTAGGGATATTTAGTAGTTTTTATATAGTTGGCAGTAATAATTATACGATCAAATAATTATACGATCAAATAATTATACGATCAAATAATTATACGATCAAATAATTATACGATCAAATAATTTACGATAATATATTATACTATAGAGAAATGCGTTAATTGGTGTAAATAATAACACATTTCTAATATAACAAATGTGTTAAATATTCGTACACTTATCCACACATTTTGAACTGCACTCCATTTGCTATTAGTAATTGTGAACAAATATTCGGAAATAATTCACAATTACTATATATCCCTTACTAAATTAATCCACTAAATAACAATACACTAAATAACGCAAAGGCCTATACTGCCTGATTCTGGAACTCCGATATAATGTAAAAATAGAAGCCTACAATTATGTCAAGAAACAGAAAACTTAAAATATTCTATTGCTTAAAGAAAAAATATGGCTCTCGGATTTATTGGTTTGGGGCGCATGGGCTTTTCCATGGTAGAACGATTGCTGCTTCATCAGATTCCAGTAGTGACTTATAACCGCACCGCAGATAAAGTAGATGAAATTGCCAAGAAAGGAGCGGTTCCAGCTTACACTGTAGATGAACTAATTTCAAAGTCAGGAAAAAATAAAATCATCTGGCTAATGCTGCCGGCAGGCCAGGTTACCGACGAAATGATTAAAGAAATTTTACCTAAGCTAAATAAAGGCGACATTATTGTTGACGGCGCTAATGATTTTTACGGCAATGCCGAAAAACATGATCAACTCTGTAAAGAATATGGCGTTCATTTCTTTGACTGCGGAGTCTCGGGAGGAATTTGGGGTTTAAAGAATGGCTACACTTTAATGATCGGCGGCCCTAAAGACCAATTTAAACAGATCGAACCGTATTGTAAAGCTCTAGCGCCTAAACAGGGTTATGGCTATTTCGGTCCGGTTGGTTCTGGACATTTTGTAAAAAGCGTGCACAATATCATTGAGTATGTTTATCTACAAGGGCTAGCTGAAGGAGTAGAATTATTAAGCAAATTTAAGCACCCGATTAAACTGGATCAAGCTACTTCTGTCTGGGAGCCGGCTTCGGTAGTAAGAAGTTGGTTATTGGAGTTAACTACCAGAGCTTTGAAAAGAGAAGATTTTAAGGAAATTGGCGCAAAAATTGGCAGCGTAACTATCGAAGAACTGCAGAAAACCAGAGCCGCAGTTAATGGCTATGCTCCAGCTTTTGAAGCGGCAGTTAAAATTCGGCAGGACGCTAGCGATCGGTTTGCCTTAGGCAAAAGAACTATTGCCGCTGTCAGAAATGAGTTTGGCGGGCATGCGGTGGAGAAGAAATAGAGGATGAATGTTCAAGAAAATTAAATCGAGTTTTTAATTATACCTCTCGTTAGATTACAATAGCCGTTCTAAACCATTCTCTCTCAAGGCTAGCTCTATGCCTTTTTTATTGCAATATTCCCGCTAGCGGATTAAGATGCCTTAACAAGCATTCGGTTTTCTCGCTGGCGATAATTTTCTTGACCCATTGATAGGAATAGGAAGTTTCCAGGCCAAAACCTGTGGTGAGAGTAACCATAAAACCGCTGATTCCACCACAAAGCAAAGTTTCCGCCATTTTAGGGTTAAGGTTGATAAAACCGGAATAATGAGCCGCAAGAACTGTGGAAGAGCCTAAAAAACCGCTATTGCCCAACAAAGTAGCCTTGTTGGCATACATGCATTTTAAATAATCCATTAAATTATTGGCAATTGCGCTCATGGCTGCGCCTCAATAAACACTTTTTTAACTTTTACTGCCAATCCTTTCTGCTGCGTGTTGATCTCCACTGCCGACATTAAAGCTTCCCCAATCGCGACCAACTCACCTTTTAAAGTTAGAATGGCCACAGTCTCGCTTTTCTTAAAATTCTCTAGTTTACTAATTCCCGGGATAGCTAAATCACGGCCATGAGATAAACTGACGATAGTAGTGTCAAAGATCCAACATTTGGATAAATTTTTTAAAGCGTTTTCAATCGGTTGAATACAATAACGCAAATATTTATCGTTACCTTCATCTTTATAGTAATGAAGAGCATCCTGCAAATCGTTTAACGTAACGAGATTATCTTTTTCCGTGAATGGGCCGGCTTGTGTTCGCCTTAATTCAGCCATATGCGCGCCAATCTTTAACTCTTGGCCTAGATCGTGGCAGTTTGATGAAACATATCCAGTCTCAATAAGAAAATTATGAGTCTCTGGGACGGTAAGGTCGTAAACATACCCTTCTCCTGGTAGGATTTCTATGGAATTAATTTTTTCTATAACAAATTCATCTAATTGAGGTAAGCTTACCATCTTTGAAGCTTTTTTATAGAAAGCTAGAGTAATTGGAATATTAATGCTTAAAACTCTGGATAAATTTCCGCCCATTCGGTAAAGCTTTGCTTTATTTTTCCTAATCTCTTCTTTGTAATGCAAGCCAACATAGAGATGATCGTTAGGATCCGTATGGTAATTTAAATTTAATATTTTTTTAAACTTTTCAGCTTTTTTAGGATGCTTTGTTCCAATTTTAGTTATGAACTTTTTTTCTGCCGAAATGTTACCGATAGTAACATCATATATAACGCATCTTTTCTTTATTAAAGATGAAAAATGGTTTCTCTTAAAAATTTTACTTTGAATTCCAATTTTTAATAACATTTTATGTAAGTTTACAGCATCTGCATAGCTAACGGTATGGATACCTATTTTACTCTTATCGTTGGTGATGGTCTCTTTATGGTATATCGAACCATCCCCCTCAAAATACCCGCGCAAAAAAGCGGTAATCAAATTATTTTTTAAGTTTATAATTGGAGATAGTGATGATTCTTTCTGAGGACTCTTTACACCTAACGAAGCAGCTATAGTTGCTAAAAAACTATTAGATGTATCTAGCTGCCATAGCTTAGTTGTTACCTTTCTTTTAGATATTGCAATTGAAGGAAATAAATCATTATGCATCTTCACAAAATTATCTATAAGGATTTCTTCGTTATTATGAAATTTTATTCTAGTATGGCGGTCTGTCTTCCTCTCCTTAGTATTATTTCCATCAGAAGCAATTAAACCTAAGAGATAGAAGAAGTCTTCCCCCAATTCTCTCATTTCAATAATAGTCCCTTTTTGCGTTTTAAACGTGTGGATATTCTTCTTGACCTCTTCATAGACTCCGGCGAGCTTTAAATGTCGAATGCTAATGGCATAATTTGCCTTAGTTAAAAATGCTTTTCTATCCAATTTGAGCTTACGGTGCATTCCACGGATACTTCCATATTTAGAAATAAGTGCTTGCTTGCACCTTTCTTTGATATCTTCTTGTTGTATTAAGTAGTTATCATCTAACAGATCTGCGATTGCATAATCTATTGAGATATTTGGAAAAGCGAGGCTTTTAACAAGATAATCTCCTACTTTAAGTGCCCGCGATTCTACCATTTTATACCCTTCTGTTTGAGAAGCTAAAAGCTCGTGATCAGGAGTTACTATAAAATGTACTCCCGAGGACATAGTAATTTTAACTACCTCCCTAGGGGCAGAAATTTTTTGAGTTGCTGAAGGTTTTTTCTCAATCATCTTGCCCTGATGGTATGAATATACATTTGGATGATTTAAAAAAAAATCAGAAGCGCACAATGAACCATTCACGGTTAAAATTGCGGTTTGAGGATGCAAACAAAGTTTTCGGATATAAGTCCCAGCCTGGCATTTAACTCTAAATAACACATCCTGTTTCTCAACTTCTAAAAGTTCAAACTCATAAATTTCTCTCGTTCTAAGTTGTCTTTTAACAGCACTTTTAATTGGCGGCAATTGTTGGATTCTACCAATAAATTTGCTAATCGTCTCCTGTAATAATTTTTGGTCTACCTCTTTATGCAAATGCATTAAACAAACATATTTCTTAGGCGCGGTAAGAAAGAATTGGGTGATTCTGGTGGCTTTGCCTAAGGCAATAGGCTGTACTCCGGTTACCTGCGGATCTAAAGTGCCGGAATGTCCGGCTTTAGAAATATTAAGAATTTTCTTAACGTAATCGGAAGTTTGATGGCTTGTTGGGCCTTTAGGTTTATCAATATTAGCGATTCCATATTGGATTAATTCTTCGGTAGTTCGTTCTTCGGGAGGTTTGCCAAATGTTCCTGTTTCTTCCTTTTTGATAAACAGTTGTTTAGGCATTAAAGAACTGGTTAATAGTTTTAATTAAAAGGTTTTCTGAAAATATTTAAAAAATAAAAGAAATTAAAAGTATAAACAGCAGCAGATATACTAATTTCATCAATTCACCTTCATTATAAATTCTAAAAAGGATTCTAATTTAAGTATTTTTTTATTTCGAGGCGTTATTGAAAAGTTCGAAATAGCCATCAATATGCGAGGCTCTTCAGTTTAAATCATTTGGCAAAAAGGAGGTTCCATGAGGAATTTTTGCCTTTGTCATAATTTAACGCAGCCGAGCCGATGGCTATCGAGCCTAGAGCGAGGAACTTTTCAATGACGTCTATTTCGAACAAGAATTCTCTAAAAAACTATTCCGCTTTCTTCCTGCCGGCTTTTTTGGAAACGGTTTCAGCTGGTTTAGTCTATGGAGCTGCTTCCACAGGCTCAGTTTTAACTTCAGTCATTTCTTCTTTTTTTAATTCAGCTGCTTTTTTAGGCCGTCTAGTTTTAACTTCTTCTTTCTTAGTGCCAAACAATTCAGCTGTTACTGCCCCTTTATCATCTTTAGAAACAGTAACTTTAACATGATGCGGCGGATTTTTAATGCCATGCTTCCATAATTCGTTGTTTAAGGCTGTGCCTAACCGCACATCTTCTGATTTCATATGTTTAGCCAGAAATTGCCGCAAGGCAGAAACCGCTTTTTTGGTTCGATTCCAATTGGGGACTTTAAGATATTCCCTGCGCAAAGGGACGGTATAAGTTCTTTCCAGCGCTTTAGTTTCAGTCTTAGCCATAGTTATACTTTAGGTTTGCCGCGCCTCCAAGTTCTTTTAACATGAGTATGCCGGGAAGGATGAACTCTTCTTCCCTTGCCATAAATTTTAAACACGGTCCAAAAGGGAGCCCATTTGGTATGCGTCTGCAATTTAATTAAACGCTTCTTTTTAGCCGGATGTTTGTAGCGGGCCATTTTAATTATCTGCCTCTAAACTAGAGCTCCAAAATAGTAAGATTTTTGCTGGAGTCATGTTATTGCTGTTTACGCTCTTCCTTAGTAATTTGCATCGCCAGCTTGTCCAAGAAAGATATTCCTTTGGGAGTAGCTATGCGGCCCTTATGCGCGCCTTTTTGCGTTTGCTTAATTAATCCTGACGTTTCTAATTGCTGAAGAATAGTTCTGATAATTGATCCGGAAGCTTTGTAAAATCGTTCAGGCTTATGCCCTCTGCCTTTAAGCCCGCCATATTTGGTCCGCAACTTTTCAGTTCCAATAGGCCCTAACTTAGCTACGCTTCTTAACACAGCAGCTGAGCGGTAAAACCACCAATTAAGGTCATCGGGCAGCCGCATTTTATGCCGCCCGGTTTTAACAAAGATGGCCCACTCGGGCAGTTGAATGATCTTTTGTTTTTTCAATTCTTCGGCAGCCCGGGAAATCAATGACTGCGGATTTACAGATAAGATATGCGTCATACCGCCTTTTGATAGATGGTTATTTATAAATGTTTCCGCGGGGTTTAATAGAAAATACCGTTCAATTCCAAATCCGAAAAAGGAAAATATTATAAATAAAATAATTATCTTAATTCATTATGGAAGTAAAAAGAGTGATCAGGTCTTTGGCGTTAATGCCATTATTATTTCTTACTGCTTGTCAAAGCAGTTCCACGAACTTCCCGTCGTTTACTGATATTTGGGGAAGAATCTTAGGAATTGCTTCTCTGGGATTCTTAAATACAGCAGCAAATGCTGAAGCGTTTATGCGGTTAATGGTCTTCATACTGGTGTTTGCAGTATTTTATGAAGCCAGCCGGTTAACTCAGTTTCAGCCAAATATTAGAGCAGTCATTTCACTGGTTTTAGCCATTATCTCGGCTGTCTTTATGCCCGCCGGAGTATTGGCAGGAATCGGCATAACTTATGGAACCATTACTGCTTTCGTTTTGATTGGTGTGCCAGTC
>JAGVYX010000021.1 GCA_018303045.1 Candidatus Woesearchaeota archaeon | reverse complement strand
CCCAACCAGATTCAACACTTGACCGCAATTAGAACTACAGCCAGAACATGAAGCAGTTCCGTAAGAACATGATGTCTCAGTAACTGTATTTCCGTCATCACAAGCTTCACTTCCTTCTCTTATTCCATTTCCGCACACTGAGGGAGAAGGACTCCTCGCGCAACTAGATGGCGTTCCACTGCAGGTAAATCCGCTTTCAATAACACAATTGTTAGAACAGCCATCGCTAGATGCAGTATTGTCATCATCGCACTGTTCACCTGGTTCGAGGTTGCCATTGCCGCAGACAGCTCCCGAAGGAGTATCTCTGCAGGCGCCATTTTGACAAGTTAGGCCTGAAGGACAAGCTATACTTTGTAATCCAACTAATGAATTGGGATCGCCAGTATTGCTTGCATCACTGGGATTTACGAAAGATCCACTAACAGCGCGGCAATAAAACTCTCTTAACTTCCCTGTAGCTAGATCGCAATTGTCGGTAACCGTTTGACTGGGATTATTCGCAATTGTAGTAGTCCCTTGATTATAGATATCATAACCAAAACTGCTGGCTGGCGCGCCGGGTGGCAAAGACCCTTGGTTTCCATCAGTGCTCGCGCAAGTGTAAATGCTCTCTGCTTGGCAATTGGCTGAACAAAGTTTCACCGGCATCTACCCAATTGTCGCCGCAAGCCGCGGCTGGAGGCGGAGCGCTGACGCAGGCGCCATCGCGGCAATTGCACTGAATCACTTCCGATCGTAATAAACCAGCAGCGGCGCTAGTGGGGTCAGAATATGCTCCATTCGCCGACCGGCAATAATATTCACGCAAGGCTGCTGCTGATTCGCAAACGTCAAATTGGGAGATACCCTCAGTAATCGCCGAATTGCCTCTAATTTGAGTATTATATCCTGAACTTGCGCCTCCGGCAGGAAGATTGGCGGCCTGATTTGGTTCAAGACGGTTGGTGGAACAAAAATAGACTAACGTACTAGGTGGACTGATTTCTCCTTCAGTTACCGGCGGAGGAATACCAAAATCAATCTCTTGGCAAGCTCTAGCTGCCTGCAAGGTTGTTCCACCCGCAGAACAGCTGGTTTGCCGATCAAAGATATTATTCGTTCCAGTAAGCGTAGCCTGAGCATTAATATTACAAGACACATCGGTTCCTGTCAAACCAGCAAATCCGCAGAATACATTATTTTCCAGCGCTAATCCCATTCCTGAAGAAACATCCTGGACGCCTTGGTCTATATATGCTCCGCGTGAATTTGCTGGCGCATTGACACCCGGCCCATTAAAGCGGTTTCCGGTAAGTAATACGGCGCCAATCAAATCATTTAAATCAACAGCCTGCTGCTGGGCAGCAATATAGTTATTCCACAAAGCTAACCCCTGAAGATCACTGTTTCGTTCTCCTTTAGCGTATATCCCTTTATCAAAACCAACCAAGTTGCAGTTTTCAATCAGAACATTGTCGCCGCGCACAGTTATTCCGACTGTGGGAGGAAGCCCATTGGCAGTGGCAGAGCCGAGGATAAACCGATTTTGGCAGTCCAGCGTTACACCGTCAGCATCAATAACCAGGCAGTCTCGTTGCGCTGTGAGTTCATTGGCCAGAGTATACCTCCTGCCAGCTTGCCAGCCTTCGGTTTTACAGGAAGATAATCTAGTATCAGAAGATATTGGCTGAGCTAATTGTCCTGGCTGATCTTTAAACATATCATAAACCTGATCTGGCGTGATAAAGGTGGTGAATCCCTTAATTTCATCTATGCCACCGGTGAATTGATTGAGAAAGCCGCTGCCAAAATACTGAGTTGTGCCATCCACAGCGCCATTCTGAAATCGGTATGAAAATGTGCGATCTTCATCAACATATTTGCTTGCCAGTAAGCCGTTTACATACAAATAATATTCATTATCTCTAAAGGTTAGAGCTACATGATTCCATCCCCTGGTAAAATAGGGGCCGCCAGATACATACCGATAGCCGCCGTCAACATACCATTGGACATTATCGTTCTGTCTTCGCAATAATATAAACGAAAATGGATCGGTTGCTCCGCGCCCATTCACGTTCGTATTACTGGCCCAACTGAAGAGGCCCTCTTCGCGAGTAACCGACAAATCCGGATTAATCCAGAACGAGATAGTATATCCCTTTTGAAAAAATGAATTAATATTTTCTGGATTGTCGCCAAGCGGCAGCCTGGATTTAAAATAATCTCCACTGCCATCTAAACTATAATAATGATTAGTTGAGTGAGACGGGTTTCCATAAACCGCGGCATTTCCGTAACGGCCATTAGATAAATCATTAACTGCACAGCCTAACACATTCTGTGGATTTAAGGCTTTTTCTCTGCAGTATTGATCACTATCTAAGGTTATACCAGTATATATACTAGTATCTATACCCTCATACACCGCATAATTAAAATTATAATAATAAAATAAACACAAATTTAAATCATTTTGGCAAGTCTGGGCATTAGTTAGCGCTGTTTGTTCGTTCTCCGGCCGAAGGTAAACGTCCACAATTTCTTCCGCAAAACGAATTTCAGCGTCAGTTCCAGCTTCGCAGCGCAAGGTAAAGCGTGTAGGAGCATTAACCAAGTTCGTGGACTGGCTGCCGGTAATTTCATTAAATCGGTCTTGGGTATTAATCAGTTGGCTATCATAATTAAAATAAGTAGGATTTTTCAGTGTCTGCGTTCCTGGAATTAGGCCTGTGGGGGTAAAGCAGCGCAGAGGATCATTGTTAGTATCGCTTCTGGCTCTCCACTGCAATTCAATTGGTTGATTTGGATTGATAAATAATACCTTGCTGGGATTGGTTATTCCTGAAGTAGTGGCCGTAAAGGTTACCTCCGGCCTTCCTGGACGGTTTCGGCAAACTCCAGTTTGAAAAGTACTGTCGCGGCGTTCTCTGAAACAAGCATCGGGATTATTTGCAGAGCTAAAAGTTAAACATTGCCGGTCATATAAGCAAGACTCCTCAGGAGCGCGCATGCCAGTTAAGCAAACAGCCGATCCACCAGGAACAGCAATATCGCAAATTCCCCTGGTGCATTGTTGATCACTGGCGCAGAATTGATTTTCCGAGACCCTATATTTGGGCAGACAATAATTTTGCCCCTGGCGAAGCTGGTTTCCGGAAATAGTTGCGTCTCTCTCGGCTGGAAGGCAAAGCCCTGGCATTGCTGGAGTTGTTGAACCTCCTCCTATGCTTAGAGATGAAGTTGCCGGAGTGCCAAGACATTGTAAATTAATATCTGTTGATGGCGTCGGATCACCCGGCACGATAATTCGGACAGTGGTTTGACAAATCTGATAGTTGGCTATCAAACCAGCACAGATTCCTGCATTGCAATACTCTCCCGGCCCGCATAGTGTCGCCTCTGAACAAAAAGCGCCAACAGCTTGTCCAGCAAAAGTATCTCGTAAAGGAGTATATAAAAAAATAAGCAGCGCGATTACCGCCAACAAGATTAAACTGCTGAAAGCAACGATTAAAATTTTAGTGTTTTTTTTAATTAAAAGATTATTGCTGGTTTTAGGAGTGGTTTTTTTAGAATTAGCATTAATTTTAGAACTGCTATTCAACTTACTATTTAACTTTCCTACTTTCATCTATACGCCAATCCTTTTTTCTTATACACCAATCTATATCTCTTTGTAATGCTTTTTTATTTATATGTATTTCGTTTCCGCGGCTGGCCAACATTGGCAAAAAGTTTATATTATTTCCTAGTATTTAATGAGTATGGATCAGCAGATAAAACAGATTATAGAAAAAGCCAAGAAAGACCGCGAGGTAATAGCCGTAGCTTTATTCGGCAGTTATGCTAGGAAAGAAAAGTATAATGACATTGATATTTGCATCTTTCTTAAGCCAAAGAAGTACAGCTCTTATACTTTAGCTAAAAAGCGCCTGCAATATACTCCCGAAAATGAAAAATACGATGTTCAGATCTTTCAGGAATTGCCATTATACATTAAAACAGCTGTTTTTCGGGATTTAAGCTTAATTTACTGCAATGACGAAGATGCCCTCTATGATCTGTGCTTCAAAACAGAACAAGAGTATGAACACTTTAAACCGATTTATGAAAACTATCTGGAGGCGGTAATGAATGGATGAATCCAGCCGCCGCATACTTTATTCGCTGGGCCAGCTGGATGTATCTCAGAGAACTGGAAAACCATCTTCCAAAATCATTCTCCCAGTATGAAAAAAATTTGGAAAAGAAGAGATTCTGCGAAAGAACATTGCAGTTGATGATTGAGATTTGCATTGACATTTCGCAATTATTAGTGAAAGAACTAAAACTAGGGCTGCCTACTGAAGAAGAAAGCGTCTTTGAGAAGCTGGAGCAGTCAAAAGTTATCTCTCCAGCCCTTAAAAGAAAATTAATCGAGATGAAAAAATTCAGAAATGTTTTAATTCATAAATACACGGGCATTATTGACAGATTAGTTTATGGGCATGCTACCAAAGAAAAAAATGATTTTATCAATTTCAAGAAAGAAATTATTGCTTATCTCAAAAAAGGTATTGGTTAGATTTCAATACACGGGCATTATTGACAGATTAGTTTAGTTAGATTTCATAAGTTTGATCATTATTTATTTTTTAATGGAAAAATTAGTTCAAAGATAACAAATCAAATCACCTGTAAAAATTATTGGCTAAAATGCTGTGTTGCAACACCGCACAATAAAAAACAAAAAAAATAAAGAATTTAATTTCTCTTTCTTAAGCCGAAGTAAGCTCCTGCAGCTAAAACTACCACAACTATTAAAACTACAACCCAAACTAAGCCGGCATTTCCGCCAGTGGCAGCTTCTTCACCAGCTCCTGCTTCAGGCTGAGCTCCGCCAACTGGCGCTACTGGTTCAACAGGGGTTACTTCTACAGCCAGAGTTCTAAATTCCAACTTAGGCTTGCCAGCCACTAAGCTTACATATTTAACGCTTAAATCGTTTTTACCATCGCCATCAGTATCAATTTTCCTAGTTTCTCCTGCATTAAGAGTTAAAGTAACCGGCTCAGAAGAGAGGGTTACCGTTACGCTTTCAGCAGTGGCTGATAAAACTGTTACTGTATGTGAAGTTTCACCTACAGTTATCGGCGTGGCTTCATTTACGTTAAAGTTCATTACCACTACCTCAACTTCCGGAGCAGTCGTTGTAGGCGCAGCAGCTTCCCGAGCAGCTCTTCTGGAAGGAGCTCCGCCAGTGCCGGTACCAGTCCCTGCACCCGAACCCCCTGATTGAGCATCAGTAGTAAAAGACGATGTTCCGCTACCGCTGTTACCGACTTCATCCGAACATCTTACTGTAAATGAATAACTAGTATCAGCTGCTAGGCCAGTTGCCGTAATTGTTCGAGTTGCGGCTGTTCCGGTTACTGTACCAAGATCAGAGGTACAAGTACCAGCATCACTGGAAGTAGTCAGAGTAATAGTTAGTGAATCATCAGTGGATTCACTTTTTGTAAGACTAATAGTCGGTAAAGTTTTATCAACATTTAAGCTAAATGTGGCCGTACTGTTGGTTGATCCAGCAAAATCTATTGAATAAACAGTTACAGTCATCGGATTTTCATCAGCAAATGATGATTTGTTAACACTTACGCCCCAAAAAGTCGGCTTGGTTAAAATTGTAGGAGCAGTAGCAGTATTATTTATTGTTGCAGTTCTATTGAAGGGGCGGCTAGTTCCATTAGAAAATTGGAACACCACTGAAGAAACACCGGTTAAATTAGCTTCAATAGTTGTTACATTAAATGTAATATTAGCTTCAGCATCATTACCTGGCGAAGCGATATTTGCCGTTGTGCCAGCAGCAGGATTAGTAACTGTAACGTTAGTTGGCGGAATATTATCAATAACAATACTCCTCATAAAAGAGTGATTTGTAAGGTTTCCAGAAGTAACATTATTTACATTTATTGTAATATTGTATTGGCCATTAGGTAAGGTAGTCGTATCTAAGCTATAATTCCAATAAGTCCTATTACGGCCATAAGCTGCGCCCTGTCCAGTTTCATTACTAACTACTACTCGCGACATATTTGAACCATTGGCAGGACTAAAAGTGAACAGCAGAGAATTATTAGAATATATCTGCCAGAAAAATGTTACATTTAATAGGCTCTGGTTATCCGGGCTATTCATTAAAAAGCTTATATTTAAAAGTGTTCCACTATAATTTCCGCCGTCGGCTAAGCTTCGCGACCCTTGATTTATATTGGATAATTCAATAACCAAAGGCGTCCCAGCGAGAACAAATATTGTAACTAACAGAGTAACCCCCAAAATTGCAATTATTAATAGATTTCTTTTCTTCATATCATACCACCTTTTCATTTAAACATAATTTCATAACTTTTCACTTCATTAAATATGAACTGAGTTCTAGAACAACAAGCCAGTTTATATTCTTTTAGTTTCATTTGGTGGTAGTAAATGGCAGCAAAGGCTAAATGAATGCTGTCCTGCGGCTTCATCCAAAAAATGGCCCCAGTCAATTTACGAGAGATATAATCACCTTCAAAAGCGCTTGTGGATGGGGTCGTTCCTTACTGGAAGGCGCCGCACTCCTATGTAAGAAGCACTGAGCGAGTTCGACTTGGCCATTATTTTTTGGATGAAGCCGCTGTCTGCAACAACTTTATATAGATAAAATCTTATTTAAAATTCATGAACCGATTTAAAATAACTAACTTCCCTTTAGCTAACAAAACCATTTTGCTGCGGGCTGATCTGGACGCGCCATTAGAAAAAAATAAGGCATATAAGGTATCAGACAACAGAAGGCTGAGAGCAGTCTTGCCGACGATCAAATTCCTGCTGCAAAATAACTGCAGGATAATTGTTATCGGGCATGTCGGAAGGCCCGAAGGTAAGATTATTCCCTCTCTTTCCGTAAAGCCGATAGCTGAAGAATTTCAAAAACTGCTTCCTGCTGAAAAAATAAGCTACCTCAATGATTGCCTTGGGAAAGACGTCTCTGAACAGATCCAGGCTGGCTGGTCTAAACGTTGGCCTAAACAGATATTTATTCTGGAAAATTTGCGCTTCTACAAAGAAGAAGAAGAAAATGACCAAGCTTTTGCCCACTCTCTGGCCAGCTTAGCCGACATTTATATTAATGACGCTTTCGCCAACAGCCACCGAAAACACGCCTCTATGGAAGCAATCACTCATTATCTTCCTTCCTTAGCGGGAATTAATGTGGAAAAAGAGCTGCAGGAATTAAGCAAAGCCCTGCGGCCATTAACTCCCGTGGCTTGGATTATGGGCGGAGCAAAATTAGATAAAATCCATCTAATAAAAAAATTGCTGCCGGATGCTGACTATATATTAGTAGGAGGCGCTTTAGCTTTTCCTTTCCTCAGAGCGAAAGGATTTCCAACTGGAATGTCCAAACTAACTCCTGATTCGGTTAACCAGGCCAAAGAAATACTGCAAGACCGCAGATCCAGCAAAATAATCTTGCCTGTAGATTTCGTGGCGGCTGAAAAAATGGCTCCCGATGCCCCCGGTTATATCACAGCCAGCGATAATATCCAAACCCGGCAGATTGGGTTAGATCTCGGGCCGGAGACGGTCAAATTATTCAAACAATACCTGCGAAAAGCTAAAACCATTGTCTGGAACGGCCCGCTGGGCTACTTTGAATGGGCCGCTTTTGCTAACTCAACCAAGGAAATCGGCCGCTTTATCGGCAAATTAACCGCTATTTCCATTTGCGGCGGAGGAGACACCGCGCGAGCCCTGCAGCAATTTCATTTAGATCAGGTTATGACCCACGTATCCACTGGCGGAGGCGCGGCGCTGGAGTTTTTAGAAGGCAATAAATTAGCGGCGATTACGGCTTTGGAAGAAAATTATCTGATTTTTAAAAACAAGATTGATGTTAAGTAAAGTGGTTACGTAAAATTTCCAACCCTACGCAACAATTAACTATACTATCGAAGCAATAGCGCTGTTATAATCACAATCTACAAATTAACCCGGAATCACAATCTACAAATTAACCAGGAATCACAATCTGCATTTCTTTCCGCAAGCCGATCTTGATTAAATCTTCAATTAACCTTTTATCGCGGATAATTGATTCTTTTAAATTAGACCGTTTTGATTCCAAATGATAAATTGCTTCCCGAGAACTATCCAATTTTTCCGAAAAATGCTCTAAGCGATAGTTGAGGTCTTCCACTTTAGCTAAAAAGTCCTGGTGGACAAAGGCCAGGCTGCAATCTCTTAACTCTTGTTTCAATCTAATATAATTAGTCTGCCATTCTTTTACTAATGAGCCTTTATTCAGCCTAAAGAACACTACTCGAGCTTCATCAGCCTCCAGCGAGATTTGCCCCGAAACTAAAGCTTCGCGAAGAGCTTCAAATAAAGACAAGATCTTAAAATCGCCGTCGGCCAGCAAAGCCGCCAGAGGGTCGGAGAAATATTTTTCCAAAAAAGCGCGATTTTCCAGCAGCGTATTATCAATCAGCGGAACGGATAATATCGGGCGCAAGTCGCTAAAAAAATCCTTCAATTTAGAACTTAACTCCATCTGCTGCTGTCCAATCTCCTTTTTTCTACGGCTGAAAGCTTCCGCTTCCGGATAGCGCGGATCTTTCTGCAGCGCAAGATGATCCTGCTCTTTTTCTAACCGGGAAGTCTCGAGAGAGTTAAGCCGCTCCGTTTTGTGCTTAATGAGAATACTTAATTCTTCAGACTTAAGAACGGTTCCTTCCAACTGTCTTAATTTGTAAATAATAGCTTCAATTTTTCTCAAGCCAGCCCTAATCAAACACTGTTCCAAATCCTTGCGGAAGCCTTCCAGTTCCAAAATTTCTTTTAATAAAGGATTGAGGGTAATTTTTCCTTTCTCCTGTTCAGAGATAAAAAAATGATAATCCTTAGCCCAGGGGCTTTCTTCAATCAGCTTAACCATTCGCTCAAAATCAGCCTCCAACTGCCTGCTTAAGCTAAGAATACGCTCAAAAGCAACAATCTCAGCAAAAGTAATTTGCTCTAAGATTTTTCTGGTTTCCTGCAATAAATACAAAATTTCCGAATTCGGCTCTCGCTTCAGCTTTTCTTCCCAGTCATCCAAATAACATTCCAGCATCCAGCGCCGGTCTTTTAATTTCCGAATCAATTCTGCCAAATCCCGCTTAGATTCGTTAAGGATTAATTTAGCTTCAGCTTGAAGCCAGTCCGTTGTTTCAGTGAGAGGTATCAGCTCTAAATCCGGCTCTGGTTTAAAAATACGTATAAGTCGTCTCAGCCACCCCATAACCGGTTTAGGATAGAAGCAGTTTTTAATTATTTATGTGAATCAATATAATAGTGCCAAGAATTGGTTATTTAGTGCCAAGAATTGGTTATTTAGTGCCAAGAATTGGTTATTTAGTGCCAAGAATTGGTTATCTTTAGAGTATCTCCTAGAGTTTTTCTAATTTTTCTAACAATAGAGTTTTCTAACAATAGAGTTTTCTAACAATAAAGTTTTCTAACAATAGAGTTTTCTAACAATAGAGTTTTCTAACAATAGAGTTTTTCTAATAATTTAGAGCCGCCGTTAAATTACGAGCGATTAATTGCTTTAGCACTATTGCTTTAGCACTATTGCTTTAGCACTGCGCCTGTGGATAGGGTTGTTCCTTACGGGAGGTCTCGGAAAATCGCTCAGACTGTCCCACAATTTACAAATTTTAAATACTTCTTCTCGTCTATAAAATAAAAAATCCCAATCGGAACAGAGCTTCGGGGTATGATACCCAAGCAGGAAATCAAAACCAGCAGAAACATAACTGCCCCGTATTCGTGCAAAGCACGAACAATGTGAACAGGATTTATTCTCATTCTTTTGAATTCATCATCATGGACATACCATTTTTGACAATCATGGCAGA
>JAGVYX010000020.1 GCA_018303045.1 Candidatus Woesearchaeota archaeon | reverse complement strand
ATGAAGAGTTCGATAACAACCACAGTCTTTGCAGTGATACTTCTGCTGGCTGCCAGAAGTAAAACCATTCATCACAATATTATTACTATTGCACTTCGTACAAACCTCTTTTTTTGTCATGAAAGCTAGAATGGGGTGAGAGAATAAAAAGGTTTCTATCAGTCAGTTAAGGACACTACCGTTTTCTGTTCTGATTTGAAGAGGGCTGTGCATTCCGTTAAATTAACCTTTGAGGGCAAAGTAAAAATAATTCCAGACGCAAGATTAAGAGAGTGTAATTATGGAAGATATAATGCCCAGCCCTCAGAGATTGTTGAACCCCTCCAAGAGCAATATGTAACGAATAGATTTCCTGATGGCGAAAGTTACGAAGATGTCAAGAAGAGAATAAGTGATTTTCTTGATTTTTTGAAGAAAAACTATAATGGAAAGCTGGTTGCCATTGTCGCACACAAAGCCCCACAGTTAGCATTAGATGTTTTATTGAAAAATAAAACATGGGAGCAGGCTTTTACTGATGACTGGAGAAAAACAAGAGCATGGCAACCCGGCTGGGAATATGTCCTTGAATAAGTTTTGCCCCTTAATTATTGAAACGCCCTTTTCTCGACTCACTCCGCTACGCTTCGTGCCACGCTGCGCTCTCGTCCTTCGGACATATTCACTCGCTACGCTCGAATTTATCGGTAATCCAAAAACTTTAAATTTCGTCTTCGGCATCGTTGTATTAAAATCTCGTCCTCATTTCATTCGGAGAAACTAACAGGGCTTCGGACTTCTCTTAATCACGATGTTAAGATTTAAAAAATTATTCCACTACTCTAAACTCCGGCAATGGCACAATAAATTTACCGCCTTTAGCCCTCCATTCAGCTTCCCGCCCATACATCTCATTAAAGAAAGCATAAGGCAGCACTAAAAAATAATCCGATTTCTGGACTTAGCAAGAGATTATCTTGATTCACTGAATAAGTTTTTAGGGACTCTATCTAAAGTATAGAAAACTGCGCAGTTTAGACAACAATTGTGCGCAGTTCTAATCGGTATAACTGCGTGTCAAAGTGTGCTATAAGCTACGCAGTTATCCATATATTCCTATCTGTTAATTAATGAAATTAGAAAAAGAAAAGATGCAATTATTTTTGATTTAACACCAGAAAATAGAAATGAAGCATTAAGAACTATTCAAAGACTATTAACTAGATAATTCCTGGCCTATTTTTAACAGCCGATTATATTTAGCTGTTCGCTCTCCACGGCAGGGTGCTCCGGCTTTGATCCTGCTGCAGCCTAAAGCTACCGCCAAGTCCGCAATAAAGGCGTCTTCCGTTTCACCGCTTCGGTGAGAAACCATAACTTTCCACTTATTCTTTAAGGCCGATTCAGCAGCCTGCAGAGCTTCCGTTAAAGTGCCAATCTGGTTAACTTTTAATAATAAACAGTTGCCGCTCCTGTATTTAATTGCCTTCTGCAATCGTTCTGTGTTAGTAACAGTCAAGTCATCCGCAACTATTTGTAATTTATCTTTTGTTTTTCTGGTTAATTCAGCGAAGGCGGAAAAATCTTCCTGATGAAAAGGGTCTTCAATAGAGATAATCGGAAATTTTTTAATTAGTTTAAGATAATAATTTAATAATTGGTCTTTGTCCAGAAGTTTATGATCAACTTTATATTTGCCTTTAGAATATAATTCTGAGGCGGCAGCATCCAGAGCTAATTTAACTTTATGCTTATACCCTGCTTGGTTAATAGCTTTAATTAATAATGACAAAACTTGTTCAGCGTTTTTTAGTTCAGCTGGAGCAAATCCGCCTTCATCACCCGTCGTTGTTGCTCCAACCCCATATTTTTGCTGTAATATTTTTTTAAGATGATGATAAATCTCTGCGGCGGCGCGCAAATTATCTGGAAATTTTTCCAGTTGCGGAACAATCATAAATTCCTGAAAAGATAAAGAATTGTCAGCATGTTTTCCGCCATTAATAATGTTAAAATAAGCTTTCGGCAGGGCCAGTTTTCTGTTAATTGATAACAATTGATTTAAGTATTGATATAACGGCATTTTTCGATCATTGGCAGAAGCAACCGCGCAGGCTAAAGAAACTCCCAGAATAGCATTAGCTCCAAGATTTCTTTTGTTTCTGGTTCCATCCAGATCCAGCATCGCCAGGTCAATTTTTGTTTGATCGCTTGCTTCCAGGCCTTTAATTCTAGGATAAATTTTATGATGAATATTCCTAATAGCCTTAGTTACTCCCTTTCCCTTGAATCTTTTGCCGCCATCCCTAAATTCCCAAGCTTCATGTTTGCCAGTGCTGGCGCCGGAAGGAACTTTAGCTATGCCCGCAGCGGTTTCAGTCTTTACGGTAACTTCTATCGTGGGGTTGCCTCTGCTATCGAGAATTTCTAAAGCCGTAACCTCTTTTATTTTAGACATCAACAAAACAAAGTAATTTAAGTTAAATAATGTTTCGGAATTGTTAACTCCCCCCAAAATCATAGCAAACCGCCTGCTGGAAATTGTTGCTGTGCTTAATCGCGCAAAACTGGCCCGGATGGCAGAAGCCATAATTTACCGACCATGCCAGCTGGTTGGCAGCATTGCAGGAAAATAGTATCCGATCGTACCAGGGCATCCACAGGGCGCAGGCGGAATGAATGGTTGATTTTATACACTGCAACTGGCCTGAATTCAATAAACAATCATAACGTGAAGGCCGGCCCTGAGCATCGCAGAACATGCGGCCGTTGTTAGGGCAGTCAGAATTAACATTGCAAAGCAGGGTTATTGTTTTTTGGCACATTCGCAGCTGCGGGTTAGACCGACAGAAAGATTCTCCAGAACCAAGTGAATTTAAAGAAGCTGGAGCCAGAGCTAAAGAACTTAAGATTAAACAGATTAGAATGATTAAAGGAATTATTAAAGCTGCTGATTTATTCATGTGAAAAATAATTGCCAGACCTGGTTTAAATTTATTCTTGGACTTAAAACTGTATTATTAAACACAACATTATATTTAAATTAATAAAACAGTGTTTTTTGGATGTTAAATACAGACCCACACTTGGGACTAATTATCGGAACGATGTTTAGTGAAAAAACTACTGAACTTATTGCTGCTTTAAGAAAATATGAGGTAATTGGATTTAAAACACAACTTTTCAAGCCAGATATTGATAATAGGTATTCTATTGAAAATGCCGCCACCCATAGCGGCATCAGTTGGCCAGCGACATTAGTTGAAACTGCTAATAACGTGGCTTCGGTTGCCGATTTAGCGGAAAAATTAAAAGCGGGGATTCAGGTTGTAGGTGTGGAAGAAGGACAATTTTTTGAGAAAAAACTGGCTGAATATTGCCGGCATTTAGTTAATGAGAGGGATACCATTGTTTACGTAGCTGGTCTGCCTGTTGATATTATGGAAAGGCCATTTCCCACCATGGCTGAAATTATGCCTTATGCTAATAATTTAATATTTAAACAAGCTCTCTGTAAATTTACACAGGGAACTGCTGAAGTATGCGGACGTCCGGCCTCCAGAGTGATTTATTTAGGAAAACAAGGATTAAACCCAGAGACGGAGTTTAGGGATGTTGGCGGAGCTGAAAAATATTCGCCGAGATGCCAAAAACATTATCAGATTGATGCCAAAACTTAATTCTGTAGAGTTGCCCTTAAACAAAATATTTCTCGAAAACAATAATTTATAAATAGCCTGGCCAGCGCCTTAAACCATGCTTCTAAAGAGGATTACTCTAAACAATATCCGGTCTTATGCTAATCAGGCTATTGAATTCTCCGAAGGATCAACCCTGCTGGCCGGAGATATCGGCTGCGGCAAATCATCATTACTATTGGCTATAGAATTTGCTTTGTTTGGAACTTCCCGCCCCGACCTGCCGGCTGAAGCCCTGCTTAGAAAAGGAGAAACCCAAGGTTCAGTGGAGCTCTGCTTCTCATTAGCAGATCAGGAAATTAACATTAAAAGAAATTTGAAAAAAGATAAAAATGCTATCAAGCAAGTTTCCGGCCATATCGTTATTAATGGAATTAAAAAAGAATTAACGGCCGTGGAGTTGAAAGCCGAAATTATCCATCTGTTGGGGTATCCGGAAGAGTTTATTGAGAAAAATAAAAATTATATTTTCCGGTTTACCGTTTACACTCCGCAGGAGGAGATGAAATTTATTCTTCATGAAGAGCCGGAAATACGTTTGGAGGTGATTAGAAAAATCTTTAATTTGGAAAAGTATTGCCTGGTTCGGGAGAATATTCAGCCAGTTCTAAAATCCATGAGAGTTTCTCTAGCTATTTCCAAAACCAAGCTGGAACCAATGGAAGATAAAAAAGCCGCCATACAGCAGCTAGAACAGACAATGAAAGAATTGCAGGAGAAAATATCTAAACTGCTGCAGCCCATGCAGGAAATTCAGGAGCAGCTGGCTCTTAAAAAAAATAACTTGGAGCGCCTGGAAATCCTGCAGCGCGAGAGGCAAAAATGGCTGTTAGAGCAGGCCAGGCTAAGCGCATTAATCGAAGAGAAAACAAAATTTCTAGTTCGGCTGACTGAAAACAGAGATTCACTGGCCAGGCAGCTGGAAGAATTAGGGGCTGTCGAAGGAGAAGAGGAAACCATCAACCGGCAGATAAAGGCTTGGGAAGAGCAGGAAAAAACCAGAATTGCCGTTATTTCCCAATTGCAAGAGCGATCCGCTCAGCTGCGGCAATCAATTGAAAACTCGCAGGCGGAAATTAAATTGCTGGAGCAAAAATTGTCGCAGAGAGAGTTAGCAGCTCAGCAAATAAGTAAAACACAAGAGGCGATCAGTGCTAAAACTGGAATTGCCGAGGAACTTAACCTGCTGGAACTGTCGCTGGAAAAATGCCGGGCATCAATAGTCAAAAATAAAACTATAATCGCCGCTTCCGAACAAACTAAAACCCAGATTTTACAGCTGGACAACTGCCCGACGTGTTTGCAGAAAGTATCTTCAGAACATAAGCAAAAAATCTACCGGAAGGAAGATCAGGTTATCGAAGACGCCAGGCGGCCATTACAGCATCTGGAGCGGCAAAAACATGATTTAATGAAAGAAACTGGCCGCGCTAAACAACAGTTATTGGAGATACAGAAAGAAGAGCAACTGATGATGAAACTGCGCGCGGAATTGCGGCAATTAGAGGAAGCTGTTTTAATCCATAACCGAAAGAGAGATCAATTAAAACAATGGGCGCGGGAAAACAATGAAACCAGCCAAGAACTGCAAATAACCAGCCAAAAACCTTCTTTAAGGGAAAAAATAATTCTGTTGCAGGAAAGCAAATTAAAATTATCCCAATTAAAGATGCTCGAAAAGAATAAACAAGAACTTCAGGAACAGTTAATGGCCTTGCAAGAGCTAATTTGTTCCAGCGAGCAAAAATTGCTGTCCGTTAACGAAAATTTACAGCTGAGAACTGATCTGCAAGAGCAAATAACCAGCGAAAGAAGCCGGTATCTAGCTTTAACAGACCAGGAACGGGAATATTCTCTAAAACTGATGGAATTGAAAACCACCATGGTCGGTCTGGAAAAAAACAAAGAACAGTCGGAAGCGGAATTAGCTTTATTAAAAACCATTGAATCGGAGCAGAAAAGGCTGCAGGATAATTACAACTGGCTGGAATTATACTTTATACCTTTAACCAGCGCCATTGAAAAACAGGTAATGTTTCAAATCTATAACAATTTTAATGAAATATTTAAGGAATGGTTTGCCATCTTAATTAATAATGAGCAAATTACCGCGCGGCTAGACGATTCCTTCACCCCAGTTATCGAACAAAACGGCTATGAGATCTCCTTCAGCAATTTAAGCGGCGGAGAGAAAACAGCCGCCTCTCTCGCCTACCGGTTATCTCTCAACAGAGTAATAAATGACGTAATCAGCAGAATCAAAACCAAAGATCTCTTGATCCTGGATGAGCCAACAGACGGCTTTAGCAGTGAACAGCTGGATCGGATAAGAGAGGTATTGGAAAAACTGCAGTTAAGACAAACTATCATTGTATCGCACGAATCTAAAATTGAAAGTTTTGTAGAGAAGGTTATCAGAATAAGCAAGGATGGAATGGAGAGTCTGGTTCTAGAAGCTTAAGTTTATAATTTATACCAAAAGACTCAAAATTCCGTACAGAATTGTGTGCCTTTTGTATATAAGGGATAGTTTTCCCTTCGCTATAACATTAATTAATTTAATACCGGTATTATTTAAAACTTGGAAAACTCAATAATTGTTTAACCGATAACCGGGATAAAATAAAAAACCTAATCAGGGCATCAAATCGCTAGCGGCCAGGACTTTTCAGGTGAAAAGCAGTAGTGATTCAGATCCCGCAGACAGTAAAGAAATTCCTAACTCCCCTTGGGTCCCTGCTAGCAGCGGGGTATATGACCCAAGCAGGAATTAAAAGTCTTTTACTTCAACTCTTTTCCCATTTTTATATTTGTAAGATTTTTCCTCTTCTTCGCCGCTGCACAATTTGTGCGAGCCATCGCAGAACGGTTCGTTTTTGCTCAGTCCGCACCTGCAAATCCATTTGCTTTCCCCGCCAACTTTCACTTCCATCGGCATTTTTTCTTCATGTTTTACAATTCTGGCCATTTTTTGCATCCTCCTAATAGGCACAGTTCGATTTTTCAGTGATGTATAAAATCACTCACTTTTCGAACTGTGCCCCTAATAGTAATCTTTTTATATTATTAATGCTTTACTAAAGATAGTAGGAATGATAAATATATATAAATGTTATAGTAACCAAAAGTAAAGTTTTAGGCAAACAAAATGGAAAAAACCTGTCCGATAACCCAAATATTAAATTATCTCAGCAAAAAATGGACTTTATTGATATTGAGAGAATTACACAATAACGGAACAAAAAGATTTAATGAGTTAATTAAAGAGATGGAAAATATTAGTCCAAGAACTTTATCCCAGAGGTTAAAAGAATTAGAGCGGTTGGAACTGATTTCCAAGAACAGATTTAATGAGATACCGCCAAGGGTCGAGTATTCATTAACCGACAAGGGAAAAGAGCTGATTAACTGTTTCAAATATCTGGATATTTGGGTAAGAAAATTTGGCGCAGAATAATTCCCGCGCTTCTCGTCAGCGCAAAGTTTGCCATTCCTGAAAAATATTGCCTAATTCAATTAATACTTGCGCCTTAACTGCTGCACTATTTCATCTACCGGCTTTATTCCGTCTTTAGGAGTATATACAAACTCCCGGCCCTGCTGCCCGAGGTAATATCTGGCTAACTTGGTCTGCTTAATGGCTCTCCTTAAATTATTTTCACTGCCGTTGCATTTAACTTCATAAATATCCAATTCATCTTTTCTAATAGCCAAGATATCAATTTCCCCCAGAATTCTGTCAGGAAGTTTATATTGCACATTTCTCAAAATCATTAAATAATCGCTTTCTATAAGGTCAAATAAATGATCTGCATGGCGGTCATGATGGCTTTTTCTCCTTTTTGTATCCATATGCTGAGAACAAAAATTAATACTCAGTTATAAGTAAATCTAGTGTCAAAACTATACCTGATGAATATTAACAAATCATTGGTCTTCAGTATAGTTAATCCACTACAGCATTTAACGCGGCAATTCCGACTTCTAACTGCTGGTCGGTAGGCTCTTTGGTAGTAATTCTCTGCAGCCATAATCCTGGAGAAATGAGAATTTTCACCAGAACGTTCTTGCTGTATCGGCCGCTTAATTTAATTAATTCGTAACCAATTCCGGCTATTACTGGCAGCAATAAAATTCTGGAAGCTAATTTTACTGCTGCAGAGCCTTCAATTAAGCTAAATAAAAAAACAGACAGCAGTAAAACAATAAAAATAAAAGAAGTGCCGCAGCGTGGATGAAATCGGGAATAAATTTTAACATTTTTTACCGTTAAAGGCTGCTTTTCCTCATAGCAATAAATGGTTTTATGCTCTGCTCCATGATATTTAAACAAGGTTTTTACATCTTTCAGGAAAGAAATTAACAGCAGGTAGCCTAAAAATAAAACTACCCTGAACAAACCATCCAAAGCATGAAATAAAAAGCCTTCCGGGCTAATTAATCTGGCGGAGAAAAAAGGGACTATTACAAAAAAAGCTACCGCAAACAGCAGGGAAAAAATAATTGTGCCGATAATTTCTCTCTTGGTTAATTGTTCTTTTTCTTCCAACTGCTGATTGGAACTCCACATTAAGGCTTTAATGCCGTCATATAAAGTGTATAACAATCCAACGATGCCCCTCATAAAGGGATAGGAAAACAGTTTTGGATACTTGGAGCTTTTTTGCTTAAGAACTTTGATAGAGCCATTTTTTAATCTGACAGCTACTGCAAAACGCTCTTTATTGCGCATCATGACTCCTTCAATTACCGCCTGGCCCCCAACTTCCATAAAGGCTTAGAAAGAACGGTTTTATATAAAATTAACCTAAGAGATAACAAAAACGCGTAAAACTGAAGACGGGAAGAAAATGTGATTATTTAAAAGGCAGTGTCAGAGAATAACCCTCAGGGGCCCGACGTTAGTATCTTGCATTAAAGAATCAACAGTATTTAATGAAAGTATCAGTAGAACTTTAATTATTCTTCCTATACCCACTGATTTTTAGATAGAGTTTAAAGTTTAATTAATCCCCATAACTGACACTAGCTCCATCCACCATTACATAGCCGAATCCATTTTGTTCATTGCCATAAGATCCGAAATTTCCCGCCCAGTAATTATCGCCGCTCCCTCGCGAACCATAAGAAGAGCCAGCTTGGGTTCGCTGCTGATAAGCCAGATAAAAATTGACTAACGGAGTTGAATCTCCTTCCACGCCAATATTTCCCTGAGCATCCATCCACCACTGTCCAGGCTGGCGCGGAACGGCAAAAATCCATTCCAGGAATTGGGCATCGGCTTCAGGCAGTTCCCGGCCATTAATAAAAACGCCGGTATCGCCATTGGAGGCATCTTCCGGCAGCGAGCCAAAATCATGGCCCGGCAACAGAACGCCTAAACTTGGGCCTTGCCAAATACCATAAGAGCCGCTTACCGAGTCATACCAGTATTCTCCTGACTGGGGAGGAACGCCATAAATTTCTGTCAGCTCATTAATTTGCCGCGCGGCAAGTTTCCGGTTATTGATATAAATAGCTTTCAAGTTGTTATCTTGGTTAATTAAATCATTGCAGGATTTTCTGCAATATCTTCCGGCAATCCTGATTCGGAAGCGCAGGCTGCTATGAAAATAGACAAAACCAGAACTATAATTATCTTCATTAAAGGCTGTGAAATGCAACACATAATGCTTAAAAAACGATTTAGCTATTAAAATGTTTTTATTAATGAAATTGACTTAACCCCTTCTGCGAGCTTTCCTTAAAAATATCTTCTTCAGAATAACCCAGCACCAAAAAGATGCTGGAAACGGCCGGAATCAACTGATGGCTGATGTAATAATTATAATCATAATCTCCTTCTTTAATCTCGGAAGGCAATCTAGCCCGCTCCCTAACTAGCCCGGAGCCTTTGCCAATGATATACTTAACGACCATTCCTGGACTAACCGATTGGCCTTTAGCGATCATCTTATGAGCAACAAAAATATGCGGGCCAACTACTTTATATTGGCTAATCTCTCTGGTAATTTGCGTTTTAATAATTAATTTCTCCAAGGGCATTATTCCTTTTTTTAAATCTTTAACCGCGCCGCGGACATAAGCTAAAGCTTTATCGGTTTGGTCCTGCAAAATAAATCTTAACACTTCCCTTTGAACTTCCTTAGCCAGCAAGGACCAGTTTCTTCTTACCGTTTCAAAGCCGGTTATTTTAAAGGAGCCATCTTCCTTTAATAAAGCATATTTCTTTTTGGCCCCTTTATCTTGATTTTTAGCAGCCACAAACAAGCCCCGGGGAAAATAGCCTTCAAAATTTAATTCCATATTTCCCGGGAGAGATTGATTGATGGAATCTTTAAATTGTAAAGCATCCGTAACAGATTTCCCGCCCAAGAGCAGGAAGCAGGAATCAGTATCGGAGTAACAAACTTTAAATCCGCTTTCTTCAGCTTTCTTAATCGTATCTTTAATATAATAACGGGCGTAGGCAGTGGTCGAGGCCGCTGATTCTAAGGAGTACCAGCGCGCGCCATAAAATCCTAAATAACCGTAAAAAGAATTAGCTAAAATTTTCAAGGCGTAAGACTGGGCTTCCAAAACCGTTTTATCCTGTCCGCTGGCCTCTTTTATTTGTTTTTTTATCTCAATGCGGCGATTGATTAACTCAGCCAGCAGGGATGGCAGGAAAGCTTTATTTTTTTGGCAGAACCAGTAGGGCTGGTCGGGAATTGTTTTGTTTTTACAGCAGGAGCAGTACAGGCTTTCCGGGCCAAGATTATGGGAAGCGATAATGCTGGGATACAGCGAGCGAAAATCAAAAACCGCTAAATCACGGTATAATCCCGGTTTGGGCTCATAAACAAAGGCGCCTTGGATCGATTCATTCATCCGTTCACTAATTTCCTGATCCCCGGGGCGGTTGGGAGCAATGACCTTTCGGCTAATTGCTCTTTTCAGAATATAACTTTCCACCAGGCGGCTGAAGCGCATTCTGGTAACATCAAATAAGGGCAGGCCGGTAATAATTCCAAACTCGATCATCTCTGGCAGTAATTTTTCCGTCAGCAGATAAGTCAGCCTGGCGTCATGAAGATTATAGCGGCAAAATTGTTCCAGATCTACAGGAGAATGGTCCCAGGAATAAAATAATTTGTCCAGATTAACACTCTGCTTTTTAAGCCCTAATAATTTCTCGGCAATGGCGTCTAAATTAAAACTTTCTACTTTCAGGTCAAGGCCAAAAATCTGCTTGACAAACTTAAATAAATCCAAATGCGCTATCCCGATTATTTTAACTTCAGTAGATCGCGAGGCGGAGGATTTTCTAACAATTAACCCAGAATTGCCTATAGAAAAAGAATCGCCAATAGAAAAATTAACTTTATTGATAATGCAGCGGGCATGAATATATGGCAAGTCAAAACCATCAGAAAAATATCCGGCTAAAATTTCCGGCGAAAACTGCCGAATGTATTCTGCTGTTCTTTCCAATAGCTCTTTCTCGCTGGCTGCAAACTCAATCTCCCGATCAGCCGTATCAAATTTCTTCCAGGTGATTACTTTGGCAAAATTAGCCCCATACAGCCCGACCATTAAAATAGGATTGTTTTGAAAATCAATTTCCCGGTGTTTGGAATAAGTTTCAATGTCTAACGCTAGAATTTTCCAGTCTTTCCTTGATTTTAACTCTGAGGGTTTTAACTCTGAGGGCTCAACTGCGGCAGCCATCAGGATGTTAGTGTTAGGGTCAAGTGTTCCTTCCACAGTTATCTGAGTCATGGGAATGATGCCCGCATCGCGCAAATAGCGATGGATGAATAAAATATCTTTTTCCAGACATTCAATGCCCCAGTTTTGAATTTCTTTAGCCAGCAGCGGAACAGCTTTAGGGTAGTTGGCATAAATTTTTAAAAAAGGCTTTATCTGGCCTTTAAGCTCTAAAGCCGCTTCCTCATAATTTAAAACCTTGGCTGGCCAAGGAATTTGGCCAATAGTTAACTGGTCCAATCGGCGCTTAAACTCATTAACATCGACATTTTCCAAAGAAGCGTAAAAAAAGACCGGATGCTGATGCTTGACAACAATTTTTGATCCGTTTGGCTGTTTACAATAAGAATAAACAAAGACCTGGCCATTTTCTACTTTATATTCAAAATCGTAGGAGTAAACTGTCAGCTTCATGGCTGGTCAAGGCCGTGATTTTTATATAAACATTATGGGCAAAAATTATAGGGTAAATTAATTCTTTAGATCTCAGAAAACATTTCCCAGGCTATGATTAACCTGAAAAATATAAACTTTAATACAATACATTCTCCTTATCGCGATATATAGTAAATTGTCCTAGAAATCGAACCTTTCGCGCAATTTAGTATATATGAAATTCGCAAAATTTAGTTCGATTGTTAAGGAATTTAAGTATATTTCCTCTTCTTACTTTTTTTATAAGGTCAAGCAACTTATTCCTTCTCAACCTTAAATTTATTTCAGCAACTTCTGCGCCGGTGTGCCAGTATATATAGATAATTCTGATGATTAGAGTATATTTTAGTAGAAGTTATCTGACGATAGATAATCAAAATAATGTATCCCAATCAAGAGAATTATCTATAAATATCGGTTAAGTTGAAAAATATCGTAGGAGGAATTAGGGTAAAATGGACCTGCCCGGACTTTCGTTAAGCCGGTTTTGACAACTTCGAATTCCCCAAACCCGGCAAAGGTATTTTGTAAGGCTAAGCTAATGGAATGAGCGCATGCCTGCCTTCTATCAAACCTTGCTAAGGTTTGCCGGGGATCCTCTCGATTTAGAAAATGCCAGTCCTGGCTTTGCATTTACGTCAACGAGATGTCATCTGCGGCATGCATTTTGCATGTAGCCGCTAGACCACAGGTCCACTAATTAAAGGCATTAATGATTTAGTTTTAAATAAGTTTTGGTAAAATTAAGCCTTGAGGGCTTTCTTCGCATATTAAAGCCATAATTCTAAAATCTTTTCTCTTTACAATATCTATCTGCAATTCTAAGTTTGTAGTGAATATATCAACACTTTTTCTTATCTCTTTATATAATACCTAACTTCGCCATTTTGACATAGCTCTCTCTATTTTTGGCACATACCCCTTTCGCCATTTGAGCTTTTTTTCTTCTCACCAACGCAAAGGGAGAGACT
>JAGVYX010000003.1 GCA_018303045.1 Candidatus Woesearchaeota archaeon | reverse complement strand
CAATTTATCGCATGATTCTATAGTCGCGATACCCGCCGGAACTTCCCGGCCATAACAAATAATTTTCCGGCAGTGCAATTCTCTGAGCTTTTCTATATTTAAAATAATACCAGGGATGCATAATCCCGCCATGGAAGCCCATAAATTTTCCTGCAATGATGATGCTGGCACGCCTAAAAGCGTTCTTCCGGAAGCGAGATTATAAGTTTCTAAAATTGTTCTTTGATACTTGCCATACCATCCTAAACCCCAGCTAAACTCGTCTGAACCGTCGGGGTTCTTTCCGCCTGTAGCTACTCCTGGATTGCAAGCTAGAATATTCATCGGTATTTGCAAGGTTTTAACGATTTCCCAAGTTCCGCTACTGCCAACTTGAGTTGAATAACAAGCTCCTTTTATGGCCGTAATCCAGGCTTCGGAACCAACTACTTCAGCTTCTGGTTGAGTTCTAAAGGTGGCAATTTGTGTCTTAGCGCTGGTGGCAAATAAATCAATAAACTGGTTTACATTAACGATAATCTGTATTAACTGCGCGGCAAAATTCAAGAACTTAACCACTGTAGCCAAATAACTTAACACATTGCTGAGTTTAAACAAGTCATTTTCTTTCAGCTCTTTAACTTTCAAAGCCAGATTTTCATCCAAAGCGCCATTTTTGCTGAAAGCAAAGGCCACTTTTAGAGGAACACTTTGTATCTCCGCCACGCGCACCGACCGCCTTCCCAGCTTGGTAAATATTTCCAACTGGCATTCATATTCAGCAATAGCTTTGTCAAAACGCCGGCCAGCGCCAACCTTAAAGTGAGCTCGACCATCAAACGGCTCAAATTCCAAGGCAATATTCACCGCAGGATTATTTTCCCCGCCCGGCTCAATGCCGCCATAAAACAGCGTGTTGCGCAGTTTAGGGGCATTTTCTTTAGGCTCGCACCTTCCCAAATTTACCGTCAGAACTTCCGCATCCAATTCCGGGCTGGTTAAAGTTACCACGGCCTGCGCTCTGGTCGGCGCTAAAGACACGGTATCCAAATCCACAAATGACGGCTGGAATCTTACATTCTGCACTTCCCAGAAATCCGGATCCTCTTCTTCAGACAACCCTAATAATTTAATTTTATATTTGCCGCGGCTAACTGTCCGCTCCACATTGCGCGGCTCTACTGCCCCATCATAAGAAGCCTCATTTCCGGCGGTATCCCTAATTTTTATCTCTAAATCAACTTCCCGGCCGGTTCCGCTTCTCAACGGTTCCGGCACTAACAAACTGCATTCCCATTTGCCTTCCAAACGTTCGCAGCCGTCATCATGGGTAAGTTCCAGCCAGCCGGCAGGGATCGTGCCGCGGGCAGGATATTTTAATAAAGCATTATCCGCTAATTTATCCAAATTAACCAGCAGCTGCAATCCGCTGTCCTCGCGAACGGTGAACACAAATTTTAACTGGTCCTGGCTCTGAAAGAACGTGTGTTCATTCTGCTCGGAAACGCCCAGAATTTCCAATCGCTCAATTCGGGGGCCGGTGTTATCCACAATTAAACCCGTTTCCGCCAACTGCGAGGGATCTTCATTCCCGGCCAAATCCTGCAATTTAACTAAACTTATTCTGGCTCCGCCGGTTCCGCCGCGCAGATTCCAGTAGGCTTCCTGAGAAGTGGCGTTGAAATAATCCGGAGCTTGGCTAACTGAACCGCCCACGCTCTGCAAATTAGCTCTGATTCCCTCCTGAGTTATGCCGGCGCCTTCTTCAGTATATTTCAGCACGATCCGATTATTTCCTGAACCAACATAACTATGCCCGTCAAAGATTCGTTCGGTGCCAAAGAATACCGCAATTGGAGCTTTATTATCCAAAGTATAAGACAAACTTTTGCTGGCTGTGGCGCTGTTTCCTGACCGGTCTTCAGCATAAATATCAAAACTAACTGTTTCGGCTGGATTAATGTTCACTTCACTAAAGGCGCAGTGCCATAAATTAAATTCATCCGCATCGCGCAGGCATTCGCTAGGATTAGTGTTCTGCAATGACGTCCTGGCTGAAGAAACACGGACCATTCCAGGCAGCAAGTCGCTGGTTTCCCGCAGGTCAACAATAATATTGGACTTGAAAGCAGTTATCCCGATAAACCGGCCTAGCGCAGTAATGTTTACTTTCTCGGCTATTGGCGCAATAAAATCGGCTCTAAAGGAAACACCGCTGGTTATCGTTTCATGCCCTAAGCGGTCTTTAGCTTTAACCTTAATCACGCGGACGCCTTCACCGGAATTTATTCCCTGCAGTTTGCCATTAAACTGCAATTCGTTCCTGCCGGCTTCTACTTCCACCGTCTGTAATACTGCATTAGCATCATTAAGAACTTCAATAGCAGCCAACCCATCTCCCCGGTCTGCTGCAGTGAAAGACAAATCAATCGTTCCATCGGTTTTCTGTTCCGCCCGCAAACCGGTAACTTGCGGAGCGCTGCCATCAGCTTTAATTATGCCTGATTGGGAAACACCTTGATAATTTACGGTAAATGGATAATTGTCTTCTCGAATTCCATTTTCCAGATTACTTTCATAACTGCACACCGTTCCCAAAGTTCCAGATGAACAAGAATTAAATGGTTCGGTTAATTGCCCTGCCTGCAGTCGCACTTGTTCAGGAGCAACCTCGGCAGCATTAGTAATCGCAGCCTCTACACTCCAAGTATCGCCGCGAGCATTGATAAATCCGTCAACTCCCGCCGTTCCGGTATTTTTAGTTATTCTGACTGTAGCTGCTAAAGCATTAGCCGTATAGAGAGGCAAACTGACTATTAAAACCGCCATCCATATGCCCATTAATTTTTTTAAGTTCATTATTTTTTCAGACCGGATTTTTTATGCCACTTTTTATGTCCATCGCGGCTCTAAAGCTCTCCGATAACTGGCTTCTGCGGAAATTTCGCTTATTTTGGAAGCGGCTCCTAAATCCTCAATTACTCTGGCCGGAACGGGCACTGAAGAGTCACTGCAAATTTCAAAGGCGCAGCCTAATCCGGGAAGACAGGAAAAGGAGCCGCACTGATGCTGTCTGGCCGATACTACCGGAGGCACATTCTGCCAGTCTTGAACTGGAACATATACCGTTAACCCTCTGGCAGTATACAAGTCCTCAGGTTTAACTTCAAAATAAGTCGCCGGGGTTTCCCAGCGGAAATTTCCCGTCATTTGCCCCTGCAAGCGCATTTCTTCTAAATTAACGCAGGTCTGCGTCTCCCAGGTAACAATATCAAACTGGAAACAACGCTCGTCTCTAGGAATGACATATTCTCGTTGATCGCTGACTAGGGCTGAAACTTTGTATCTTCCCGGGAATAAATCTACCGACCCCGGCTGATTTCCATTAACTGCGGCCGTGGCCACATGGCTGGCCTGCCTGGTAGCATCGTTAAATCCGGACACCCGCTCAAAAGTGATTATCGCCTGCTCTTCCGCATCCAGATTAACCGCATTGTTGCTGAAATAATACTCCTGAATCCGGCTTAAGCTGTTGTTGGCTGTAATTCTAAAAGCAGGATTGCTCTGCAGAATAGACCCGCTGCCGGTTCGGCTCTGGCTAAAGAAACATTGCCGCTGGCCTTCTTCACAGGTAATATCATTATAAGGCAGCACCACAGCAGCCGCTCCTGACGTGTATTTGCATTCCAGGGGCACCAAACATTTTTGAAACAACTTTTTTTGCGCGGTTACCGGAACGGTCTGCCTCCGGTCTAATTCAATAACCCGGTCTCCGGCAGTTGCCCCGGCTACAGCATAGCCCAGCAGCAAAGGCGTATCTTTTTTCTTGTACGTGTCAATCGGGTAAAAGTTGGTTAAATATCCCGGCTTGATAAAATTAATTTCCCCGCCATACACTGCCGGATACTTTTCTTCCATTGCGCCAGATCTATCGGTCAAGCCCATCTCGCATTCGGCTTGTTCGGGAATGGAAAAGCCAATTCTGACCGCTTCTAAAGGCTCTTTGGTGAAACTATCTACCACTACTGTTTTAATTAATTCGGTAGTTCTTTGATTTTTTTTGCAGGCCAGCGGCGATAAGCTGCGGAGATACTTTTCTTCCCCCGGACCATCTGCGGCAAAGCCATTATTTCTGATATTGGATTCCAAAGCAAAAACAAAATTATACCCTTCTCCATTAAAAGCGGCATTATCAGTAATCGTAACCAGCGCCGGGTAACTGATGTCATAATGCGTTTCATACTGCTGCGAGCCAAACTGCAGAATATCATAATTGATAAACTGGCTGTTGGGCCTGATAACATCTCCCTCACTATTGGTTTTAAAGTAAGGCTCCCAGCCTAAATAATCAAACCTCACCTCCAAGTCTTCCGCTCCGGCTAGGGGGATAACCATATTATCCAGCAATTTTTGGTTTAACGCTCCGCCGTTTGCAAATTGCGAGAAATAAAAATTGCTGCTGCCCAAAAACCTCAGCAGCGGCACGTAAGAGATTAACAGCTCTTGGTACTTTCCTTTCAGCTGGGCTTCGCTCCAGGACAATGCCGAAAATAAATCAAAAGATACGTCGGAAGTTGGAGCAAAAGCCGTTGGGCTTTTCCTAGAATAACTAGTCAACAATTCCAGCCCCTGCTTTTCCAAAAAGTGAAATTCCTGCTGGGTTTTCCTGATTAAATCAGCTACTTCATAATAATGCTTCAACTGCAAAGGCAGGGAAACAAAAAAAGTGTCCAGTTCGGCTTTAGCGCCAGCCGCAGCCGCATCAATTTCCATTTTAAGCGTAAAACCTACCGCCTCATCACGAATGCTTACATCAACCGTTTTACTCTCTTTAACTTCAATATCAAATCCCCGCTGCTTTAATAACTCAAAATTATCTAAACAGTTATCCAAATGCTCTTCAACATAGCGTTCCAACTGCTTTTCCACGCTAAACTGGTCCTTTCCAGTCAATGGCGGCTGGAAGGATCCGTAAGTTACTTTATTGGCAGAATTAGGCTCCTGGTTATGCCACCAGTAAGGCACCTTGGTTGGTTCTAAATTTATTCCAGCAGACTCCGTAACCTGAGAAAGAGAATATTCGCCCAGAACAGCAGGATTAGTGTAGCCGCCTTGCTGTCCTACCAGAAGCAGCCCCTGCTTAGCAATTAAATTTAGGCAGTTTTCAGTATACAGTTGCAGCGGCGCAAAAGCCTGCGGCACGCGGCTGATCAACGGTTCTCCTTCGGTAAGAAATTTCTCTTTAGTAACGGTCTTGGTAATAAATAACACCCCGGCAAAAGTAAATAATATTACGATCCCGATGATAATGAATACCGTAACCTGACCTTTAGAATTACTGCTATCTCTACTGCCTCTTTTATACACCATCTACAGCTTTACAGAAAAGAATTATCGTTTATAAATGTTGTTGTTAACCGACGATTAAATTTTATCTTTACCCCGCCGCTTGCGGCGATTGGGTGCTAAAAACACTTAAAGTAGCTTTTCTTTCTTCGCTGAATGAAAGTTGAGCACGCCGCACATTGCACTTATCGGATTCGCTACCATCTTGTCTACGTTGTTAAATACAGAAAGAAGATGCTTCTTGAACGGACTCGGATTGAATTCTTGAAAACGATAATGCAAGGCTTAGCCTTACGTTACTATTTTCAATTCGATGCTATCGGCATTGATGAGGATCATTTTCATGTTGTTGTGGGAGCAGCACCACGTTATGCTCCCTCTGAGGTTATGGGTATAATCAAAAGCTGTAGCGCTCGCCTCATATTCAAAAAGTATCCTTACATCAGAGAAGAACTATGGGGCGGAGAATTCTGGTCCGATGGTGGCCATATAGACACAGTGAGTGAATACGGAGGACTTGAGAGAATAAGAAAATATGTTGAAGAGCAGGGGAGAGATACGTCACAGCTGAAGCTCACAAGCTTTTAACAGGATACCCCGCCCCTTGGGGCAGTTGGGAGCTTCATTTTTCTTATTGCGCCACGGCGGCGTGCGACGAGGCAGGGGTTGTCCCTACGGGATGCCGAGTAGGGCAAATTCCGCAGAATTTGACCGTCGCACCGCCGCTGAGTGGCGAAACGGCAATAAAGTTTAATAAGCCTCGCTGTTTCCTAAGGGTATGCCCTGGGAACTTCGAGAAACCAGTGAATTTGAGCATAAATTCGAAGAACTACCTCCCGATATTAAAGAGAGGTTTGAGAATCAGATCAAGAAACTACAGGAAAATCCCTATGCTCTTGGTAAAACGCTAGGTTACCCCCTGGTTCAGGGAACTCAAAAATGATAAGTGGCGCGTTTATTATCTTATCTATGATCAACTGGTCGTAGTCTTGTTTGTGGGCATCTCTGATAAAAAGACTCAGCAGGCAGCCATCAATCTTGTTAAGAACAACTTGAGAGCGTTTAAAGAATTTGTTGAAAAAGGGGCAAAAATATTATAAAGAACAAGAGATTACAATACTTACTAAAATGGACAAAGAACTTCAAAAATTGATTGATGAACGCCAAGAGCTTATTGATAAGCTGTGTATGGAAATCGTTGCAGTAGAAGAAGGAATAATCAAAATACCAGTCGAGGCAAAATGACTGAAGATATTAAGCACGTTAAAAAAGAATTAAAAGAGCAAAATGAGTTTCTTCACTCTATGTTGAGGTCTTTTGAGGATATTAAGAAAGGAAGGGTTAAAAAATTTAAATTTTCAAAAGAAAGTTCCGCTTAATCTTTTTTTTACCTGTCAAATTTTTCAAATATCCCAGCTGGGAGTTGGTATCCTTTTGGGGCGCACTCCAGATTTCTACTTCACTTTAGCCTTATCGCTGACTCCTTTAACAACTACCACTTCAGCAGCAGTTTTTAATTTTTTGCCATTAAACAATACTCTCTCTTTATTAACAACTAAATTTACTGTTTCAAAATCTTTAAACTCAATAATTTCCGCAGAGTTCTTCATCCCTTCCGGAACAACTAATTCTCCAAGGGGGGAATTTTTCATCTCTAACGGAACAATCTTTCCATTATCCTCAGCCGCAATAATCATCGCCTTAGATTCCTCGCCGCGAAATTTAGCTGGTTTTAGATTTAAGCAAAAGACCAGTTTTTTATGCTCAAAAGCCGTTTTAGGCAAAAATTTCTTTAAACTGGTAACGGCCTGCCGCCGGCCTAAGGAACCAAAATCAATTTTAAAAACAAATAAGGAATCGGCATTAGAATGATCTTTTACTTCCTCAACGTAACCAACGGCTAACTGCAGAGGAAAAATTTCTTCTTTAACCAGTGGAAAAATTTCTTTCTTAACTAAACCTTCCTTAACTAAACCTTCCTTAACTAAGGATAGTTTTTCTTGTTTCAACGTTTCAATTTTCCGGAACGGTTTTTCTTTTGGTTCTTCAATCTTTTTAAACAAGACTTCCCCTTTCTTAGTTTTATATTTTTTAATCAGCCCAAATTTAAGCTCTTTCCAGAATCCATCCTTTATTCCCAGCTGTTGATTGATCTTTGTTGCCGTCTCGGGAAGGAACGGGCTGACTAAGATAGCTATTACCCGCAGGGATTCCAGAAGAGTGTACAACTGTTTCTTGGCCTGTTCTTCTTCCATTTCCCAGGGCTTGCTTTCGGTAATTAACTTGTTGACCTCCGCGATAAATTTCCAAATGTGCTGCAAGGCTGAATGCAATTCTAATTGCTCGATATTTTTTTCTATCTCTTTTACAGCCAATTTCCCAGTTAAATTTTTATCTATGGCAGCTTTCTGAATTATCTTTCCCTTCCGTTCAGCCAAAGTCAGCACTCTGCTCACCAAATTCCCCAGATCGTTGGCCAATTCTGTATTATATCGGATGATCAAGGCTTTCTCTGAAAAATCCCCGTCCTTTCCAAAAGGTATTTCTCTCAGCAGGAAATAACGCAGGGCATCAACAGAATAAGTCTTAGCTATAACTATCGGATCCACTGTATTGCCCAAACTTTTGCTGATTTTCTGCCCATTGGCGGTCAAAAAACCATGAATGAAAATCTGTTTTGACGGAGGCAAACCGGCAGAAAGCAGCATGGCCTGCCAGATGGCGCTTTGCTGCCGCAAATTATCCTTTCCCGCAACTTGAACTACCGGCCACCACTGTTCAAATTCTTTCTTTTTTTGAGGCCAGCCAATTGCGGAAACATAATTTATCAGCGCATCAAACCAGACATAGATGACCTGGCCAGAATCGTTGGGAACATCAATGCCCCATGGCATTTTTTTCTTCAGCCGTGAAATGCTGAAATCTTCCAGCCCTCGTTCTACAAAGGCCTTGATCTCATGAAGTTTCTCCGCCGGCAGGAGGAAATTTTTTTTCTCATATAACTTTAACAACTGCGGCTGGTATTTGGAGAAGCGGAAAAAATAATTTTCTTCATTATGTATTTCTAACTCCGCTGTCAGGTGAAAAGGACAGCGCCCCTGCTCTAATTCCGAATCGGTTTTTTCCAATTCGCAGCCAACGCAATATTTGGCGGAATATTTTTTCTTGTAAATGTCGCCGTTCTTTAAGCAAATATTCCAGAATTTCTGCGCAGCCTCAACATGGCGCTGGTCAGTAGTTCGGATAAAATTATTATAACTCAAATTCAGAGCGGCTTTCAAACGATCAAACTTCTCGGCATATTCATCACAATATTTCTGGGGATCCTTCCCGGCCTCCTGAGCTTTGCGGTAAATTTTTAACCCGTGCTCATCGGTTCCAAAATTAAAAAAAACATCCCAACCCTGCAGTTTCTTAAATCTGGCTAAGACGTCAGCTTCGATAATTTCCAAAGCAAAGCCGATATGCGGTTCAGCATTTACATACGGCAGAGTAGTGGTGATGTAAAAATGTTTAGCCATAGCCGTTCTATTACTAGAATCTTTATAAATTTGATTATATTTATTTTCTGTTAATCTATGCTTGGATTTATGCGGCGATGATTGCCACAGCTTTTCGGGAAGACCCCCCACCGCCTCTGCCAGCAGCCATAACTAATAATGATTCTGCCAGCAGCTATAACTAATAATGATAATAACGCCAAGATCAGTATCGCAGAAATTATTTTTGTCATCTGATCGCCTGTTGCTGATAAAATGATCTATCGTCGGAATTCCTGTTAGGCGAGGTGACTGAAGCAAACGAGACTAAAATTTAGTAATCAATTGCTCGTTTGCGTAAGGAAAGCGCAGGCGAGTCACTTCGTTCGTGCGTTGCCTGTCGGCAACCGTCCCCCGAAGGAGTCTTTTTCCGCTCAAGCTCATTGCCAGACGTAGTTTTGAAGAGTGAATTAGGGATAAACTATCTGCAACGCAGACTAAAGTTTAGGAGAATCAGGGGCAAAATGTTCGTAAGAAAGTATTTAAACTAGGGATTGTTTTTGAATGATTGAGATGGTAGAAGAGGCTCAAAAAGGACTGATAGTATTTCAAGATAGAAGTATTAGAAGACTTTGGCATGATGATCAATGGTTTTATTCTGTTGTTGATATAGTTGCTGTATTGAGCGAAAGTGATAATCCCAC
>JAGVYX010000027.1 GCA_018303045.1 Candidatus Woesearchaeota archaeon | reverse complement strand
TTCGAATCTCGTCCCCCGCATTTTAATAAGTTGAGGGTTGATAAGGGCAGGCTGCCCTTATGCGCGGTGCATTCGCGAGTTCGAATCTCGTCCCCCGCACTCTGTTTTAAATTAGAAGTTAAAGTTTAAAAAATGAACCGATTTTTATCTATTGAAAGAAAATTATTTCCGGAGAAAACAGAAATATGAAACCAATAGAGCAAGAAAATATTTATACTGATGAAGTAGATTATGCGAATACTCCAGATAATTCAGTATGGGGCACTGAGGATAAAGCCACAACTGATTTGTTGGATCGGCTGGATATTACCGGCAAATGGCTTAATCTTTGCGCTGGCGATGGTCGCTTCAATAACAAGTTGCTGGAAAAAGCCGACGAAGTTATCGCTGTTGATATAGATGAGAATGCTTTACAAAAGCTTGCTCGCATTGCGCCTAAGCCGCTAAGAAAGAAACTTACTACAAAAATAATCAATATAGTAAAGCCATTTTCTTTTGAAAATAATATCTTTGATGGCGTATTCTGTGTTGGCACCTTGCATCTTTTTCCAAGGCCGGTTTTTAAGGGTATAATCAGTGAGATCGGAAGGATCTTAAAATCTGACGGGCGGATAATCATTGATTTTGCTACTGACATTAAAAGAACTTACCCTAATGGCAGTCTTTGGATTGTTGAAAACGAACCTAATTATACCTTAGAAGAAGCTCTTCTTTTTTTAAGAGAAATATTCCAAGATTACACTGTGAATATCAAAACAGGCCATGTTGATCCTGAGAAAGTTAAAATTAATAAAGGGGAATATGTGTTTACTTCGAATTTTATACTCATGGATGCGGTTAAATAATTAACTATCAACGGGATTCGAGGTTTACCGACGATAGGAGGCAGTAAGAAAATTGGGCAGTGTTAATATCTGACTGATTCCTTAGTTAGTTATAATCTTAAATAAATAGTTTTTATCAGCCAAAGGATTACACTATTGAAAATTTGGGCTATCAGGGATTATTTACTGCATAGCCCCCATTTTACATTGTAGTTTCGCAGGAGCGGAAATTTTTAAATTATTAAATGGATTGATTCATTAGCAGATCAATGATACAAAATAATTATAAATAATCCCTCTTTCTGCTGAAAGATGTCCAATTATCCTAGTTTAGCAAAAATAATTAATGATGCTCTTTTTGAAACAAAGCTGATTCATAATAAATATTTTGGAAAAAAGGAGGCGAGATTAGAAGGCAAATTCGGCGGCGATTCTAAAGGCGATGCCGTTACTAAAGCGGATAAGGAAACTGAAGAAAAATTGCGGGAGCATTATGCTAAGTTTCTGCCGGAGTATAATTTCCTGGGAGAAGAAACCGGTGAAACAGCCAGATATAATGGAAACGGCTGGTTTACGATCAACGATCCTTTGGACGGCACGTGGAATTACCAGCGCGGAATTAAGAATTTTGGCGCTATCACGTCAATATGCAAAGATGGCTTGGTAATTGCTGCAGGCTATTCTAACACGCCTAAAGAACAAACGTTTATTGCTGTCAGGGAAGACAGGATATTAATGATTAATGCCGGGCGAGAGCGTTACCATAGGATTGAACCGAAAATTTATCTGGGCATGGGACCAACTGATGATCCGGAACAGATTAAAGAATTAACTGCTTTAGTGAAAGAACAATTTCCCGGGGTACAGCTGGAAGAAACTGGAGCGGCGATTAATGCCGCCTGCGTTTTTGCCGGACGCTGGCCAGTATTTTTCCATACAGGCCTGGCTCAGCATGACATCAGCCCGATATCTGTATTTTCCGCTTTAACGGGCATTTCAGCTACTGATCATCACGGAAATCCTTATACTGCTATTGATCCCGTGGCTGAAATCAAGAAATATCAAGCCGGGCGGCAGGAAGTTCTGTATCATAATCCCATTCTAATTGCAGCTCCGCGCGACCACGAAAAAATGCTGCGCATTCTGGAGCGGTTTAATAGTTTTTTAGATGCTAAACAGTTAGTCGGATTCAGGCACGCGCGAGAAACCAACTGATGAAGAAAATTTTTATTAGAAAGATATATAAAAATTAGAAAGATATATAAAAGAACGGCTCATTTTTAATTTATTCTAATGGCTCGGCTTCAATTTAAAACCAAGTGCGGAATTTGCAAGAAAGAATGGGTGGTGGTTATGGCCAGAGATTTTCCCATTTGCGTTAATTGCCATCTGAAACAAATTTTTTCTGAAGAAGTTGCTGATAAAAAATATGGTTTTCTCAATGTGGACAAATCAGTATACGCGCGATCAAAATTTCTAAGATCAATAAGACAGAATTATCTGATGTATAAAACATTAACGGAAAAGCAAATTGCCGCCTTTAAGAAAGCGGTTAAGGAATTGGAACCTCAATAATTTTGAATCAAACACGAATGCCCGCGGCCAGTGAAACTATACACCGGTGGCATGCTTCGTCTGCGGACTCGGGGCACTCGCTTAAAGAAATGCGCTGAGCTTTACTTGATCATGTACAAACAGGGTTCGGAGGGTATTTTTTGCTTTAGGTTAACTTCGTTGATAAGAAAATAAAACAAGAATATTAAACTACGCTGCCGGTCACGCTCACTGTGGTTCGCTTAAGACCAGTGGTAAAATCACTATTTAAAGAACATGGTGGAACCGGCAGGTTTAGTTTAATGCTGACTTTTGGGGCGATTTTGCTGGCTTTGGTTTTAGCTATCGTGCTCGGACCAAGATCAAATTGTTTGATTTAAAAGTCCAAGCAATTAATAGCTTCTAGTAGAATTGAAGTTATCAAATCATTTAAATAGATGCTATATTTATGTTATAATATGATACCTAAAAATTTACTTTCATTGATCGTAATTGGTCTATTTTTTATAGTTGGCTGTACTCAAGAAGTTCTTTACGATGATTTTATGAAGGCACCACAAAAAATTGATGATATGGAAACTCCTCAGAAAATAGATAGTATGGAAGTACTCACTCCCGATAAGGTAAAACGACAAATTGATGAATATATGGAGATCCCCAAAGAAATAGATGACTTAGAAACACCAAAAACAACATTGTATTTTACGTTAGCAAATGAAAGATCCCCGAATAGAAATGTTAAAATTATGCTTAATGGGAAATCAGTATACAATGATGAACTTAAATTTGGGTTTGGCACTTCAGAAAAAGTTGATTTTGAAACTGTAGAAGGCACATTCTCTTTTGAATTAACTGATACAACTACAAATAAGATAGAATCAACAACAATAAATACCGAGAATGGCGCTTACATTGCTGTAGGTTTCTGGGGTGATTCAATTACAATTGATCAGTCAAATGAAAAACAAGTAAGATATGATTAAGCTCGAACTTCTAAATTCTACGTATAGAGAACTGCGCAGTTTAGACAACAATTGTGCGCAGTTCTAATCTGTATAACTGCGCGTCAAAGTGTGCTATAAGCTAAGCAGTTATCCCTATGGATATGAGGAGAATTCAATTAAAAGAGGGAGACTTTATTTTAAAAGAAAAAGTGGAAGTAGTGTACGAAAAAGTTGTAACAAAATTTGGAACATTCGGAAAATTAGATGCTCCAAAGAAGTATATTGGAAAAAGAGCCTATGTGATTATTGTGCATTGACTATTTATGCAACACAGCATAAGAAACCTGCCTTAACTGGATAAAGCTATGGTTCTGATAAGAAACCTGCCTTAACTGGATAAAGCTATGGTTCTGATAAGAAACCTGCCTTAACTGAATAAAGCTATGGTTCTGATAAGAGGCGGCTTTAGAGAACAGTGGATAGTTTTTCAAAATAATCTTTAACAGACAGCATAAAACCAATCTTTATATATCCTGATAATTTACTCAAGGTATGAAAGATGGGATTAAAATATTTAGTATTTTAGGCATTGATGTCAAACTGCATTATTCCTGGTGGTTTATTTTTATACTCTTAAGCTGGAGTTTGTCGGCTTCTTTTTTTCCGCTCTACTTTCCAGGATATTCCACGGGAACTTACTGGCTGATGGGCATTGCCGCCTCATTGCTGTTATTTATCTCTGTATTGCTGCATGAACTAAGCCATTCATTGATGGCCAGAATCAGGAAAATAAAAGTTAAGAGCATTACTTTGTTCTTTTTTGGCGGCGTGGCTGGAATAGATACGGAAGATTTAAAACCTTCTTCCGAATTTTTGATGGCCATTTCCGGGCCGCTATTTTCTCTAATCCTGGGAGGAATGTTTTATTTAATTTATCTCAGCGACGGACAGGGCGTTATTACTGCTATTGCCTTTTACCTTTATCAATTAAATTTGATCCTGGCCCTGTTTAATCTCGTCCCAGGGTATCCCCTTGATGGAGGAAGAGCGTTTCGGGCGGTATTGTATGCTTACTATAAAGATTTAGTCAAGGCCACGGCCATTGCTTCGCAAGTGGGAAAAATTTTTGCCGGCTTTTTGATTATTTTTGGTTTTATCGGCATCTTTACCGGCAGCGGCGGTGGATTATGGTTTATGCTTATTGGCGGTTTTTTATATTTTATTGCCGGCTTGAGCTATCAGCAAGTTGTGGCCAAGAGCATTTTAGAAAAAATAAAAGTTAAGGATATTATGAAAACCAGGATTATTGCTCTTAATCCTGAAATGATGCTTTCGGAATTTATTAAAAAATACGCTGATTATGAAGATAACCTGTTTCTAATAAAAAATAATCAGGTTCAAGGAATTATCGATGTAGACTTGCTTGCTCCAATTAAACCAGAGTATCAAAGTAAAACTCCTCTAATAAAGCTGGCTTTGCCATTAAGAAATATTCCCGCAGTAGATAAAAACGCTTCAGCTTATCGAGCTTTGCAGCTGTTGTCCGGTTGTGGCGCTAATGCCATTCCTGTTCTGGATAAAAATAAAGTCGCGGGTATTATTACGCAGCGGATTCTGCTTAATCGAATGGCTTGGGAATTAAAATTCAGGGGAGGCCAATTAAGAAAATCCAGGATAAACCATTAAAAAGCAGGCCGATTTTTGAGGGATAATGAGTGAACAGCTTGTTAAAGAAAGCATTAAAGCAAAGCTTCAACAATTAACCCATCATCGCCATACGGCTATCGTCTCTCGCGGCGATGCGGCTATTAAAGCGGCGCTGCAATTATTTGATTCAGTATTAATCCCTGAAGAAGGCGGCTGGCTGAGTTATAAAAAACTGCCTAAGAGCTATGCGGAAATAGAATGCTCTGATTCTAAAATTGATTTAGCTAGTTTAACAGAAAAATTAAAACAAAATAAATTTTCTGCGTTCTTGTATCAAAATCCCGGCGGCTATTTTGCCGAGCAGCCCGGGGAGAAAATTTATGAATTATGCCATAGATATAATTGCAAAGTAATAATAGACGTTTCCGGCGCTATTGGAACAAAGTTAGGCTGGGGGGATTATGCCGACATTTTAGTCTGCAGTTTTGGCCGATGGAAATTAGTGGATGCCGGGAAAGGCGGATTTATCTCCAGCAGGGATGAACGCTTATTTAAGAAATTAACCCTTAATGAATTTGACGACGAGGAAGTCTTGGAAATTATTAATCATAAATTAAATTATCTTTCTCAGAGAATTGCTTTCATTTTAGAAAAAAGAAAACAAATAATTACTGATTTAAATAGCTTTAAGATTCTGCATAAAAATGATTTTGGGTCGGTAGTTATAGTTGAGTTTAGCGATTTAGCTAAAACAGAAAGAGATGAAAGCGGCGGTTCCAAACTTTCTCAGAGAGAAAGCCTTATAAATTACTGCGCTAAAAATAATCTGCCCTGGACGGAATGCCCGCGCTATATCCGGGTTAATAAGCCGGCAATAAGCATTGAGGTGAAACAGTTATGACGACACCTATGGATGAATTGAATATGATTAAAATGGTCAAAACAGAGGGAGTGCGCGCCACAGATTTACAGGATAATTTACAGGATAATTTACATGATAATTTAGTTCTGGAAGATTTAGCATTGCTAGAAGTTATGGCTGTGCCTATTTTAGTTCACTTGGTCCAGGATCGGCCTTTAATTGATGCTTATTCTGGGAAATATGGCGTATCTTTGGCGGAAATTGATATTAATCGCGAAGAAGAAAGCCCTCAGGGATTAATGTATTTTTTTTCTGATAATCTTGGCGGTTATACTCGGGAAGGATTAGAACGGAGTTTAAAATGAAATTTAAAACGAAGTGATTGATATGGCTTTAAAAATACCCTCTTCAATGGAAGAATGTTTATACTTTACTAATCGTTTATTAGATAATAATGGATCGGTGCTAGCCTGGGTTTATCGAAAAATCTGCCCAAAATGCAGGAAAGCCAAAATGGGTAAACCTGTTGATAAAGGCAGGATTAAAATGAGAGCCGATGAATACGTCTGTCCAGCCTGCGGTTATGCTGAGAAAAAACAGGAACATGAAGAAAGTTTGATCATGGAAGCGCAGTACACCTGCCCTAAATGCGGAAAAGAAGGCGAATCTTCCGTGCCGTACATCAGAGAAAAGGTTAAGGGTATTCCGGCCTATGTAGTGGAATGCCAGTATTGCCGGGCAAAAATTCCTTTAACTAAGAAGTTGAAAGAATTAAAGAAATAATTTGAGTAAACCAAAATAATTAATAGTTATACGACATTTGAATTCAGGCACAAGATACAAATATTTATATTATTGAATTTTTTAATTTCTTATTATGGATAGATTTTGGGATAAAAATAATAATTATTCAAGCGGCACTTTAAAAGAATATGATTTTTGGGTACTTGAAGTAAGTTATAGACAACACACCTTTGGCAACTTCATTGTTTTCTGCAAAAGATATGGAGTTGAAAAAATTTCAGAATTACATGATGACGAATTGTTGGAATTGAAAAAAGTATTGCAAGAAATTGAATCTGCACTTTTACAAAATAAATTTTTTCAACCAACCCGCTTCAATTACTGGCAAATGGGGAATAAAGTACATGCACTTCATATTCATGGTATCCCAAGATATGATTCAGAAAGAAAATTTTTAGACAAAATTTGGAAGGATAAAGATTTTAAAGTGCCGCCAATTTGGACTTATGAAGAGCAATCAAAAGATACGGTTATTGCTATTAAAGATGAAATTAAAAAATTCTTGAAGTAGTGCCTGAATTCAAACGCTTCGGGGGCGCTGCGCTTTCGCTTCACTACGTTACGCTCACCCTCGTATAACAAGGATCCTGACGTTAGGCGAAATTTTTTTCCGCTCTTGATGAACTTGAAAACGCACAACTTTAAAACCGATACGTGCTCATTGCCAGACTTCGCTTAGTTGTAACAAGCGAAACAGAAATCAATTGCTCCGCAACAAATCCTAACGTTGACTAAGCGGCTTCATTTCATTACGCCCAAATTTTGAAGAGTGAATACGACGAAGAATCGGGGGCACTATGATAAAACGTATTTTCTAAACTTCCCTTTGCATGGACTTGAATTACAGTACCATACTAAACCGGTAACATCAATAATAAACGATGAAATTGTACTCGAAATTCCGTGTCTGCAAATATTGTAGTCACTATTAATATTGCTATGAGTAGCAAGTATCTCTTTTAGTTTTTCAATAGTATTAACCATGCCAACTAAACCATTGATTTGCTTTTCTCTTTCATAACTGGAGGGATAATCACTACCATTTTTAGGTCCAAAATCGAGATTATGAAAATGGTTAGCTTTACAAATACACTCTTTAGTTTCAGTTATATCTATTTCCGAATCATTAATCTCCACAGAGACAATATCCCTTTTATCAGCTAAAATCATATTTGAAGCTTTTAATTTCTCTTTACACAATTTCAAAAAAGTAACTGCATCACTGACAGTTTTAATCTGATCAAAATTTAATCCTATAATTGTGCTGGGGGAAATTTCTCTCTCAGTTATAGCAACTGCTTCTTTAACTTTTCCGCTGTAGGCTAACTTAATAACTTCAACATTAACAACTTCAGCCCGTACAAAAGCAAAACCATACTTATTCAGTCCAGCAGCGATACTATGATTATGGGCACTTCTAATCAGATGTCCATTTTTAGTTTGTTCTATGTACTCTTCTTCTGGTTCTAGTTTATCCCTGTTCTTGAATAAAATGGGATTTCCATTAATCCTAATTGCTCCTATGACGCACATTGTCTTCAATCTCCTTAACAACCAAACACGTTGCTAACCCCATTAATTTAGCTGAAATTATAGCCTCCTGAACTTCTACATTGGTAATTCCCCATTTTATCCTTCTTTCTTCGGTTAAGACACCGACATCCATTCCCCTTTGGTTAGCGTTCCAGGCGGTAATGTTATTGGTAGAGAGAAGGGATGGAGTGTATTGTGTGTTTAAGACTTCAACTGGTTTTGGTCCAATTCGATAGCCTAATGAAGCAACTTTATACACACCATCTTCTCCTTCTACCATTAACGGCACTAGCTCAATTGGTAATAATGCTTTTGTTTTAAGTTTACCCTTTTTTCCTGTGAGCTCACAGTCTCTCTCTATACCTTTACGCTTCACTCCTACTTCCAGAAGAACATGGTCGACTGGATGCCCTTGTTTAGTTGTGAGTATTCCATCTCGTAATCTATTGTACATCTTTAACTGTCTTTCAACATCTTTTGGATAATATACTGGGACAGCAGTTCCTCCCCTTCCACTATCATCTTTAATCAGTGTTACCTCCTCCTTTGTTTTATTTCTCCCAACAATATCAACTATTTCCGCTAGTGAACCTGCTGTTGTCCAGTTCGGAATGTATGACTCTGTTGGTAAACCTAACGTTTTACAAATTTTGCTTATTTTCCGATACACATCGGATTTTGCCATATAATACCAGCTAGCATAGGGGGAGTTAACAACTGGTGTCTTCCCATTATTGAGTGGCCATGGTCGGCTTACACAATCCCAATAATTAACAACTGCGCTAACTGTCTTTCTAGAATATAACAGAGAGTTACCATTTTCACTTAGACTATCGGTGCCTAAAGTTACTAACAATCTCTCAGTAACTTCTTCAAGACCTCTTTTCAGTGTGTCAGCACTTTCAGTATAGTATGTCCTTTTTCCTGAGGAGTCATAATGAAGCGGATTTAGAACTAGAGTTACAACTTCAGGATTTAATTCTCTCAGGAGAGCTTCAGCAACAGCCCTTCCCACGGTTGGGTTATCTACCGCATGAACTTGTAGCCCCCAGGGGAATCTGTTTGGGTCAACACTAATGGCTTTACCATCTTTCGCAATCAATGTGTCAGTTGAATACCAGCGAATTGGTTTATTGGTAATACTTTTACACATATTATCTATTCCTATTTCAGCATTCATTTTTTTCCTCCAGATATTTTGAAATCATTTTTCCAACCTTCGTTAGAACAACAGGTGTGCCTTTTGTTTTGGCGTCACCATAATTCAGAATTCCTACTCTCTTTAATTGGCGAAGATTGCTCCAGAGAGCAGTTTGAGAACAAGAAAGATTCTTTTCTAATATTCGTACTAAGCGACTCACACTAATTTCTTCAGCAATAGTAACCACATACTTAATGATCGCTTTTTGCTTTGCTGTAAGCCTTTCAATGGCTAGTGCTTTAACTACTAAACTCAGCTCTTCATGGCTGATTGAAAAGACAGTCAGCGGTTTGTTCCGCCTTAGCCTCTGGTTGTATGTTCATGGTGGTATTCCTCTATCTGTTTATTTTTTATCCCGTCAGAAATTAAATTGACAGGACTATTTATTGAAAAAAGTTAGCAAACACACTAGTAGAATCAATAGTTACTCTCATTGTAGTGCATTTTTGTGCCATTACCCCCTAGTAAAGACTACTTATATATAAACTTGCTGTACTGGAAAAGTTGATATACTAATTATTTAGAACATTCTACGGATCTTTTCAGCTATCTTAACCAAATCTTCTTCTTTAGCTTTGGTTGCTCTGTGTGGATCTA
>JAGVYX010000026.1 GCA_018303045.1 Candidatus Woesearchaeota archaeon | reverse complement strand
TCTTTCTTTCCCCACGATATTATCCGCGGCGGCCAGAAAGAATTTATGGAAGACCTGCAGAAAGCGTTCTCAGAAAAAAAGATTCTGATCGCGAATGCGCCAACGGGCCTGGGAAAGACGGCCAGTGTACTTTCGGTTGCTTTGCAAGAAGCGTTGAAAAATAAAAAGAAAATCTTTTTCCTTACCAACCGCCATACCCAGCATAAGATTGCTGTAGATACATTAAAAAAAATAAAAGGGAAAACAGGCCAAAATATCTTCTGCGCCGATTTAATCGGCAAGCGCTGGATGTGCAGTCAGGAAATTGCCGGAGTGTTTGGCAATGATTTTAATGAGTTTTGCAAAGCTATCGTAGAGAAAGATGAATGCGAATTCTATAACAAAATTAGGTCTAAAAACAGCCTCACTGTAGAAGGGAAAGTGTTAGTTAAAGAATTAGAAACAGCTGAACCGCTGCATAATGAGGAATTGGCAGCTATCGGCAGGGAAAAGACAATGTGCAGCTATGAACTGGCCCTGGCTTTGGCCAGGAAGGCTCAAGTATTAATTGGCGATTATTATTATCTGTTTAACCCCTTTATTTCATCTAATTTGTTTACAAAATTAGACTTGGCTCTGGAAAATATTCTTTTGATTGTGGATGAAGGCCATAATCTGCCGGCGAGAATAATGGAAATGATGAGCGATGTTCTTACCAGCAATATGTTGATGAATGGAGTTATCGAAGCTAAAAAGTTTAATTATGGCGGCTTAATTCTCTGGCTGCAGGAATTAAATAACATTTTAACTTCCTTGGCTGTTTTTAATCAGGTTGACAGAGAGCTTCTGATAACCAAGGATCAGTTCATTTCCAAGATCCAGCCAATTGTTGATTATCAGGAATTAATTAATCAATTGGAAGCAGCTGCTGAGGAAGTCCGAAAAAAGCAAAGACGAAGTTACTTGGGCGGCATTGCGGCTTTTCTTCAAACCTGGCTGGGCGCTGAGGAGGGATACATTAGAATATTGTCGGAACAAAGAAGCAAACAGGGATCTTTTCTAAGCTTGAGCTATTCCTGCTTAGATGCTTCAGTAATTACTCGGGATATTTTTTCCCAAATTTATGCTGGAGTAATAATGAGCGGCACGCTCAGCCCGACTTTTATGTATAAAGACCTTCTGGGAATTGAGCGCGGCGTAGAAAAAAATTATCATTCGCCTTTTCCGGCGGAAAACAAGCTGTCTTTAATTGTTCCGGAAACTTCCACCAAATATAGTATTAGGGGAGAGCCAATGTTTAAGTTAATGGCCCAAAAATGCATGGACCTGTCTTCGTTGATTCCCGGAAATACAGCTTTATTTTTTCCTTCGTATGATCTGCGCGATCGAGTTGGCCGTTATATTGTTTCTTCCAAGAAATTATTTTGGGAAAAATCAGAGATGAGTAAAGAGGAGAAAGAATTGCTGCTATCGCAGTTCAAGGCCGAAAAGAATAAAGGCGGTTTGCTGCTGGGAGTAACTGGAGCTAATTTTGCTGAGGGCCTAGACTTCCCTGGCGATCTGTTAAATGGGGTAGTAGTCGTTGGCCTGCCTTTGGCTAAGCCCGACCTTAAAACTAGAGGCCTGGTCAATTACTACCATTTGAAGTTTGCTAAAGGTTGGGAATATGGCTACGTCTATCCTGCAATAAATAAATGCCTGCAATCTGCAGGAAGGTGCATCCGATCCGAAACCGATCGCGGGGCAGTGATATTTTTAGACGAACGTTTTGCCTGGAAAAGCTATTACGATTGTTTTCCCCGTGAAGGGTTAATTGTAACTAAGAATTATGATAGATTAATAAAAGATTTTTTCAGAATCTGAGCTTTCCACGATCGTTGCTATAAGCAACCTTGGAATGTATGGATAACTGCGTAGCTTATAACACACTTTGACACACAGTTATGCAGATTAGAATTGCACACAATTGTTGTCTAAACTGCGCAGTTCTCTATAATGACTGAATCTGGCCGATGGTGAGCGGTTTTCTTTGACAAAACTCTCCGAAGAAAAAAAAGGGCAAACCGTTCTTCAGTTGTCTGTTAATGTAAGGTAATGAATTGATGAAAGTCAGCGACCAGTTAATGTAGTCCCAACAACAGTTGCTTCACAACCAGTTAATTCATCAGGCCTGTAGGCAATAATTCTGGCAGCCGACCTAGTATCTGCTTCACTGTAACCAGCAACTATCAGTGCTAGTTTCGATGTATCGATGCTCTCTAGCATAATTATTTTCGCAGTTCCAGGGTTTATTCCATTGTTACCATAACATTGTTGATCTCCAGGTGCATAATTCTTTCCTAGTATTTGAGCTGCGATTGAATTATGGCAGGGGTTTCCAACAATAATCAGATTCTGGGCTTGTGGATCAGCGATCTCTGTATCTAACCTAGCTGCATCTCCTACCTGTATTCTAGTTAAATCCCCTTCTTCATCGTGATACATCATATTTGCTATAATATCTGTCATAGCCAAATTATCAGTGACAGGAGCAGCTACTCCTACAACAGCATACCCATTAAATAATCCATCGGTTTGGAAGGTTAAGGGATATGAAGAAAGGTTTCCACATCGATAATGCAGATTTAGAGTATCGGGAGTTGTTCCATGTTCTCCACGGTCTGGATAAACTGCAGCATCCATCCCCTCTTGTTCTTGACTCGAAGCTTCTTCTCCAGTGTCTGGATCATAAGTAGCAACACTAGAGTCTTGTTCTTGATTCGGAACTTCTTTTTTAAGATCAGAATAATCTACAACATCCTCCACTCCCGCATCTGGTCTTTTATCATGAAAATTTAAATTAATAGAGGTGTTGCCTCCGCAACTACTTAATCCCAAAACGAAAGCACCAACACCGGCAATAATTCTTTTTTTTAAATGAACATTGTTGAGTATTTTTTCTAATTTCGACATTTTAATCTCCTCGGCAAATATTTATTTACTATTCTGGGGTGGTTATTTATAAATGTATTGGTTTGAGAAGACGGACATTAATATGCCAGTATACAAAACAGTAACATTTATATATCTGTGCTGTTTTATACCAGAATAAGGAAAAAGAGGTGTTGCATCCTTCTATGAAGGGTGCCGGCCGGATACAGCCTAGCTGTATTCGGAATCATAATCATTTTGGGCCCAATGGAATTGTTTCTACCACCCTCACCCCCTCTTTTGGGCCCCCCTATTTACTTTCTTATAAAATAAGCAAGATCTAATCCTAGTCCGGCATCAGCCACAAACTCAGGACGTTTTCGATCCGTTTTAAATCCTCCACCTACAGGCAAGATCATTAAAGGTCCTGCTCTTAAGCCAAAAGTTAGGTTGGCGTAAGAATGAAGATTCTCCAGGCCCTGTGAATTTAATCGGGAAAATAACGAAGCTTCCAGTTGCAAATAGGGTGAAATTGTTTTCTGGCGGTCATCATACCTATACTTAACTAATAAATCTGAAACCAACCCGTGATCATAAAATCCAGAAACCAGGGCTTTAAGATCATGAAGGCCCCGGCTAGAAGTTTGGAAGCCAATGCCTGGCAAAAATTTATAACTCTCGTCTTGGCTGCCAAATCGTTTAGATGCAATAACACTCGGGCCTAATCCTGATGATCCGACCAGGTATAACGCTTCCATCTCTAAGCCGATAGTTGCTCCTTCTGTTTTGCTTAACGAAGGTTGTATAGCATTATAAAGATTTAAATTTCCAAAGTTAAATTGCAAAGTAGCTTTCATAGACCAGTCTTCAACTGATTTTAACCCCTTGCTGGCGCTTAACTGCAGCAAACTGACTGAAGGCGGAGGGATGGCTGCCGCTAACTGGTCCAGCAGTTCCGGAGAAGCGCGAATTTCCGTAAGAATTCTAAAATCTCCCCGGCGTTTTTTTTCATAGGTTTTAAACTCCTGGTTAGTTAAAGGATCTTTTTTAATCGTTTCTTTATATTCCGGCTGTTGATCCAAGGGGTCTGGGTATAATTCGAACCGCACAGCCAAATCAGTTTTTCCTAAATGCAAAGTTAAGCCGGAAGTTCCATAAGCCGAGTTGGAATTTCTGGATTCATTAGTGGAAAATTTCAGGCCAAAAAAACTTTCCCAGTATTTAGATCCAAGATTAAACACAAAACCGTGAGCATCAGTAAAATTTCCATCATATTTGGCAGTCAGGTATAAATCAATGGAAGCCATATTGAATGGATCAAGCGCAGCCAGTCCTAATTGGATATTAGCAGAGTTGTAGTAAGGAAAAATGTTAGCGAAGGTTTGAGATAATTCCAGATCCAGAAAGCATCCCGGAGTAATCAGGTTATAACGATGCCGTTCAGCCGTTCTTAATGATTCAATACCGGCTAATGTTGAGTAAGCCATTCTTTGCTGAGCAAGAAAATGTTCCCTGGTTTTCCTGGTATCCAAGAATTCATGCAAAGCTATTCTTGTTCCAACTTGGCAGTAGCTGGGAAAGTGGCATTCAGCTAAGACGTTAACTAATTTAGTGTTAAGAAACATTCCTGCTCCGGCCTCTTTAAAATTGGAAAAGACAAAAAAATCAACCGGTTCCAGATTAACTCCTCCCCGAAAGGATCCGCCAAAGTTTTTACTGTTAATCCATCTCAACCCTTTGAAATAATCATAGCTCCAATCGTACTGGCTTGTCTCGCCCCGGTAATTAGCTTTGTGGCTCAGGGCAGCCGTCCAGGCTTCAGTTTGTAAAAAACGCTGTTCGAGGAGAGTATTAACCCGGGCGTCAAACCAATATCTTTCTTGACTGCTGAATAAAAAAAGCCCTATTTCCTCCTGATAGCCTAACGATTGGGCGATGTTTAATTTCCCTCTAAAATCTAATCGAAGCAGATCAGCTTGGCTATCGGCTTTGCCGGCGAGGGAAGCATCTCCCTGAGCATTGTTAGTGTAAATCTGCCCAAAAGAGATCTCTATTCCAAAATTGTATTTTCCTCTCGCAGTCTCGCTTAAGAATCCCTGTTTTCGTTCTGCTTTCAAATAGAAGTTGATAACTGCTTTAGCGTTAAGATCTATATCAATTAACTGCGGATCGATGGCTAGGATTAATTTAATCAGCTCGAAGTCATCCCGATACTTTTGGTCTAATAAGTCTTGGATATCAGAACCGCCGCTAAGAAGGGCATGCAATTCCAGGCTGCCGGAAGCTTGCATTTGCACCCTGCCGGCATTGGTTTCCACGAACCTTCGGCCATTTCCGTAATTTAGTTCATGGAAGTTGGAAGACCGGCCATCAAGAGCACTGTTAAGGCTGTTGGTGTGAAAGGAAATCCTGTTTTGTTCCACTTGCAAAGTGTATAGCTTAGGGTCAAAGGCTTCTAGCCAGTCTCCAATAGTTCTCAAGCTGATGTTTCCCAGGCTAACCCTGGACAGCGGATCATCAGACTGGTAAATGGTCCAAATGTTTCTGATGGCGGGAAAACGCTCCTGAAGCTGGTAAAAGCGCGCTTCAAAATTGTTTAAGGCCTTGTCTAACTCTTGTTCTTCCGTTTCCGTAAGCTCCTGATTCCTGAATTCGGAAATTTTTTCCGATACCGCGGCTTTGATTTTGCTCCATTCATCAGGATCAATTACCCCGTCGTTGGCAACGTACTGCGGCAATATTTCCTCAAAAACGCCGCGCAATTTTAAGCTAAGTTCTACCCCTCTGGCTGTAACCTGGCCGCGTTCATCGGTCAGCTGCAGTTTCTCCAAGATAGCGGCCGTAAACTGTTCGATGGAATTTCCTAGTTCTTTTACCGCCGGCCGGTATTGGTTGAGATTGGAGAGAAAGGCAGGCAAGTTTAGCGAACCAATAGTTATACTTTCCAAGGCCGGCTGCGGCAGGGACCAGGTTCGCGGCAAACTATCATTACCTGGATACAATTCTATTTTTTTATCGCTAAGGTTGTAATAAAGCTCGCCAAAATAAACGGTGTTCCGATGCCTGCCCAGCACGACATAATGCAGGCCTCCAGGAAGTTCCAGTTGTATTTCAGTAAAGCTGCTTCCAGCAGTTTGCTTCCCTTCCTGCTCTTCAGGAAAGAAAGATAATTTTTCCTCCAGTGTTTCACGCTTAGGGGGATCCAGCGCTCCAGTTCTAAGGCACAACGGCGGGATTTGTTCTAAGATTTCTGATCGCAGTCCATCATATTCCGGATCTTTGCTGGTTTCACCGCCAAAGGCATCCAAAACTATTTCCCTTAAAGGATGGCCTTCCGCAAGTTCTGTAACTAGGCGCGGCGGCTGCAGGATTTCTGAAAATGAGGGGGGGCAGCGATTTAAATGTTCCAGAGTTATTTGCGGCAGTGCGGGCAGCTGAAGACGAAAATCCAGCGGTCCTGATGAAGATAGTGATGATAAAGATAGTGATGAAGAAGATGTTAGCGAGGGTAATTGTTTTGACGATAATGTTGAGGATAATGTTGATGATGGCAAAGAAACTTCCTGCGAATTTCTTGGAAGTAATGGCAATGGAGGTTCGGCTTTAGCTAAAGAGGCAGAACCAAGCACCGCAGCTGTGAAGAAAGCATATAAAGAACGAAAGGCCATAATTATTCTTAAAAGATTGTATTTTATATAAAGGTTGAGCGCAAAATTCTAAAAATTTATATAACATCGGAATTCCTGTTAGTTTCGTCTGACCAAAGGGAAGACCTAAAATTTAGTGCAACGTTCCGAAGGAAAATTTTTGAGTTTTTGAGTCCGCCGTGCATCAAGAACGAAGTTCAATTTAGTAAAAGAATAAAGGGCAAAAAGTTAATCTGCGTCAATATCAATCATTAACCTGCGGTGTTGCATAATTCAACTTTTAATCAAAAATCGCTAAAATATTTTAATCAAACTCTGACTTTCTGTAATTATTGATTGTTTATTTTGTATTTATGCAACACAGCATCATTAACCTCATAACTGCTTCTTTAAAAGTTTGAGGATTTTGAGACAAATAAATATTTCGGTTACTTTTTGCCCTTTTCAAAATTTAAGGCTGACTCAAAAATTGAATTATTCAAAATTATCTTTAAGAAAAAACCGCTTATTTCAATAAGTGGTAATAGTTTACAAATTCTTCCCTTGACAGCGGCAATCCAGCCTGCAGGAAGTTTTTAGCCAAAACGTAGCCATCTTTCTGGAGATTTTTAGAGATTTTAAATGCGGTCAATTGCTGAAGGGTATGATTGCAAAGAAAACCATCATTTAAAGCGACAACACCGGTTTTAAGCTGCAAATCTTTTAATGAGAAGGCAATTTCCTCTCGCTGCAGGCAATTATTTTTCTTAATGAAGCCGTGGTTCTGCAGATTTCTGGCAATTAATTCTCTTAGAAATTCTAACTTGGCCGTTGAAGCAAGGGGCGGTTCCTGATCGGAAATTTTAGAGTAAGCATAAACTTTTCCCAAGTACTTTAAAACTTTTTGCCGCGGCCCTCTCGCTGTGGAAATGTTTTCAACTAAATAGGCATAAGACTGATGGCTAATTTTTTTAACGCGTATATATACCATATAGTAATCAAAATGAAAATTATATATATATCTTGCCGTTCTTAATTTTTAAAAAAGAGGTGGATAGAATGACTGCTGCGCAAAACCGGTGTGTAGAATGCGACGATATTATTGCCAATCCAGTTTGTCCAAATTGTTTGGCGGCGCAAATGATGGTTATGGTCGGCGAATATGACCAGAATTTGGTTAATTGTGTTAAAGGGATTTCCATCGAAGGCGATATAACTTGTATTATCTGCAATGAAAGGATGGGGCTTTGCGCCCATTGCTTTAGTAAAGATATATACTGTATTTTAAGTGAAAAAAATCAGAAAATTAGCAAAGAATTTTTGCAGAGGTTTGATTTTGATTTGCGGAAAGAATTGATCTAAAGCTTATTGTTCTAAAGAATGATGATCTATCCAAATACTGTCTGCCCGCCGCAAGTCAGGTGCACATCTTCTATTTTTAAAGTGAATTGATCTAAGCTTAATTGGCTGTGTGTGATAACTTTCTCCTGTCCAGTGTTGATTGTTTCTACTCTGGTTCCTAATAGGTTGCCGTTGCTGAATTCCCGGATTTCAAACGGAATCGGGATGGTTGCTCTCCAAGTATTGCTTTCCTGATGAATTCTGGCAGATGAAGAAGGCTTGCAGAAATCAGGAATGGGCTTAATTATCCAGTCGAGCGCTCCGCCGGCGGTATAACTTCCCAAGCCCATTCTTAAAGTATAATTTTGTTTGACTACATTCCCGGGAGGATCCTCATTAAAAGTTGTCACTTTCACTCTAATGATTGTGCAGTACTCGCTGCAGGCCGTGGTTGAATAAATATCGGCAATAAATTTGCAGTGATTGTCAACACAGGCGCGAAGGCCGGCGCATTGATTATTGTCTGCACAGGATTCATCACTATTGCCAATGCCAATAGAAATTCCGCAATTTCCTGGGTTAACTGGCGTCCATGTAAACGTTTCCCCAGTGGCAATCAAGCTGGAATTCATAGGCGGGCATTGTTGGTCGGGAATGACTCTGGCTCGCCCATTTCGGCTATTGGTAAATTGAATGACATCGCCTTGGACTGCCTCCAGTTGCGATGGTTCAAAACCATTTGCGGTTATATTAATTAACCGATTTTGCACACTATCCTGGGGTGTAGCGGCTCGGACAACAATGGTGCCAGTTAATGCGCTAATGGCAGTTTCCGTGTATCCTTCCTGGCCGTCGCAGACGTTGTTTTGATTTCGGTCATCACAGCATAAGCCATTAATCATAATTCTCGGCGGAAAACATTGCCGTTCGCTTAACACCCTATTGAGCCCGGTGCCTTCCTCATAGTCTTCAACTCCGCCGTATTTCTGGTAAGCCTGCCCGGTAGAGGTTCCAAAGGCAAAAAAGACGATAATACTGGTAAAAATAACCGCGGCGCCTACCAGCCCGATAATTTTTATTTTGTCCGGGCGGCCAGAATCACCTAAATTTTTTTTTTTTTTATAAAGATGATAATTTCTCTTTAAAGTGTCCTGGTAAGCTTTTCGAATTTCCTCTTCCGGCCAGCCGGCATTTTGCAGGTTCTGTTTAATGTGGTGGTATTTTCTTCCCTGTTTGATGTGCTGAGTAATATAATCCATAATTTTATTCTCGGTTCCCAGCTGCGGCTTTAAACTGCTGGCAGCAGATTTTTTTTGATAAAAATAAAAGTAAATTATTCCAATTAAAGCCGCAGCAATAATGGCGATAATCACCAAAAATACTCTTCTTTGCTGCGAACTAGCTTCTAAATTGGAAAACCCTGATTGCACGTCGCCCTGCAGTCCAGCTAGCCCGGTAGAAACGGTTTTAACTTTACTCTCTACATCTTGCTGCAATTGTGATATTTGCGCCGTTAGCCCCTGAACATTGCCGCTTAACCGGCTGATTTCCTGCTCATTTTTTTCTGTAATCGTCTGGATGCTGTTAACTTCTGTTTGCAGCTGGTTAACCGCGCTTTTTAAATTATCAACAGAAGCCTGAGTAGCTGGCGGCTCTGCAGGCGCGTCTCCAGTTAATACGAAACCGGTTAACGAAAAGCTGCCTATAGAGATGACTGCAGCTAAGAATACCAGTACTGACAAAAATATATACAGCTGTCTGCGTTCCATAGTCCTCTTTTAACAGAAAGACGTGATTTTGCTTTATATAATTTACTATGCTTTGGCGTTATTGTATAATTCCGTAATTAGTTGACACTTCTGGAGTATATCACTTCTGGAGTATCAACTAATTACCGAATTATTCAGACAAATTGGCTTAGAGCCTATCCCGTTAGGTATAAATAATAGTTGTTCTTTCTGAGGATAGGGGGTGAAAAATAAAGAGGTAAACCCTTCTGGGCTTAATAACAAAAGATGATGGATGGAGAATTTTGAATAATTCAATTTTTATTGACACAGTTCTCTATAGAAAAAGAGGAAGAATGAAAAAGCTGACTAAAATTAAAGACCTGCAGATAATGGCGGACATTATCCGGGAAGATACCCTCAGCGCGTTAACTGCGGCCAAATCCGGGCATTCCGGCGGACCATTGGGAATGGCAGGTTATTTTCCTAAAACAGAATTGCTGACACTGCGAAAATTAGGAACCAGGCTGCAGGGGCATCCGCACCGTGAAGCTTTGCCTGGATTAGAAACGACTTCCGGGCCGCTGGGTTCCGGATTATCGCAGGCTATCGGCATGGCTTATGGTTTAAGGCTGGATAAGAAAAAGAATTTGGTCTGGTGCATCTGCAGCGACGGGGAACATGATGAAGGCAACCATTGGGAAGCCATGTTATTCGCAGCTAAACACCGACTGGACAACCTGCTGGTTATTCTAGACAGGAATTATATCCAGATTGACGGCAACACGGAAGACGTTATGCCTCTGGATCCTTTAGATAAGAAGTACAACGCTTTTCACTGGAATGTAAAAATAATTAATGGAAATAATATGGCTGAAATTGTTCTGGCTTTACGATCGGCAAAGAAGAATAAAGGGAAGCCGTTGATGATTATTGCCAATACTACCCCCGGCAAGGGCGTATCCTACATGGAAAATGATTACCGGTGGCATGGTTCGCCTCCAGGAAGCATTACAACTGAAAGAACGCCGGCTAAAGAGAAGCAGACTGAAATTGCCTTAGAACAGCTGCACCAGAAAGAGGCTAAAGAACGCGGAAATTGGTATCTTAAACATAAAAAATTGAAACCATTGCATTCTTTGGATAAAAAATGAATATTATCTTAAATAAAAAGTTGTGTCTTGATCTTACTAAAGAAAAAATTCCCACCAGAAATGGCTATGGCGATGCCCTGGTAGAATTGGGAAAGAAAAACAGGCAAATCATGGTTCTTTGCGCCGATCTAAAAGAATCAACCCGAGTTCAAAAATTTTCTGAACTTTTTCCCAGGCAATATGTGGAAATGGGAGTAGCCGAACAGAATTTAGTTACCGTCGCTTCAGGATTGGCTGCCGTGGGAAAAATTCCGTTTGCCTCTTCTTATGCTGTCTTTTGCCCGGGAAGATGCTGGGAGCAAATCAGGACGACCATTTGCTACAATAATCGGAATGTAAAAATTATTGGCGCCCATGCGGGCATTTCTGTCGGTCCGGATGGCGCTACCCATCAAATGCTGGAAGATATCGCCCTAATGCGCGTCTTGCCTAACATGATTGTGGTTGTTCCCTGCGATTATGAGCAGACTAAAAAGGCTACGGCAGCCATTGCTGAGTTTAAAGGACCAGCTTATATGAGATTTGCCAGAGAAAAAACCGAACAAATGACTACCAGCAAAACGCCGTTTGAAATTGGCAAAATGCAGGTGTTTAAAGAAGGTTCAGATATAGCATTAATTGGCGCCGGCCCGATAGTTTATGACTGTTTGAAGGCCGCTGAAGAGTTAGGAAAAAAAAGAACCAAGGCTATGGTGGTTAACTGTCATACGATCAAGCCATTAGATTGCGGAACTCTATTAGCTGCGGCTAAGAAATGCAAGAAAATAATTATTGTAGAGGAAGCGCAAATTAATGGAGGCTTAGGAGCAGCGATAGCAGAATTTTTGGGTGAAAATTGTCCCACGCCTTTAAAGAGAATAGGCATCAAAGATCGCTTTGGCGAATCTGGAGAGCCTGAAGAATTGTTAAAAAAATTTGGCTTAAGTTCGGAAGAGATAGTTAAGGAAGCATTAAAATTAGTTAATAGATAACCGCATCAGGAAAACAATTAATGGTAATTATCTGTTTAAGTTTTTAAAGTAGATTATTTGTCTTTCTCTTTTCAAAGCGCCTGTTTTAGTTTTGAATTTGCCTAATATCTTCTTGCCGTCTTTGGTATACAGAATCCATTGCCAGTTGACTTTTTTGATAACCATGAGAAAAAAGAAAATAAAAAATTTATGGACAAGTTAAAGTTAGGCTGAAAGAAGCTCTACTTGCTCTGTTTGTTATTGAATTTAGGACCACTTGGACGCCATCATCAAGGGTGACTCTTGCTTCTTGTCCGCTGGGAAAAGAATCATAAACAGAAGAGAAGATTACGCCTTGAATAACATCACGTTTAATTATCTGCAAATGATTAGTAGAAGGATTATTCTCAAATCTGAGGGAAGATATATCATAATAAATTCCACTTGCCTTACCGCATATGTTAGATAAACCTATTTCCACACCAGTCATTCGTATAGATTGTTGTTGATCATTGTGAAAAGCGCGTTTTCTTTTAAAATTGATTCCATTATCTAGAGTTTGGACATTTGTCAGATCACTGTCTGTCGTTTCCAATACAGATCCATCTACTTGACCATCAAGCGCTACCGGCGTCCCCGTTTTAGGGTCTGTAAAACCTAACCGAGAAACAAATAATCTTATGTTGTGCGTTTCTTTAACTACGTTTACGGGAGCGCTTCCAAATTGAATTGCTTCTCCCGCCACATTACCCTCTGTTCCACCGCCTTTTAGTACAACAACTGTTCCAATACTTACTGCCACGATTACAACTATAAATATACCAATCTGCTGTTTGTTTAGTCTATTAAACGATTTCTGTTTAGCCATCTAAATCACCAACTTTTATATTTATGATAATAGAATAATTTTATAACTTATAAATTTATCTTAAAGCCCCCTCCAAGGCGCTCCAGCCGGTTTTAAGGCCTTTCAATTCCCTGTAAAACCGGTTAATCTCCCGGCCGCATTCTCTCGCTACAGTCTGGCGATAACGATTGCCGACAACTCTGCCAATTACAGCGGCAATGATCGGCGGAGCTATCAGCCAAGGGCTTAACTGGCCATTTTTAGCGGCTTCAAAAAAAAATAAAGATTCACCCAGAGCGCCAATTAGCGCTCCGCCGGCAATGTAGCTTAACGGCTGATGCCGCTTAATTCTGGCTCGCGATTTAACCATGGTATCATATCTTTCCAAGAATAAAGGCAGTCCGGTGGTAGTCTCAAGATAGGAACAGCCTGGAGAATAAGAAAGGAGATTAAGATCTCTAAAAAATATCCTGTAAGCAATCCATTGGCGGTTGACAAATACTTTTCCAGCCCGGTCATCTTGGGCCAGCGTATACTTGTTTTCAAAGAGAATGTAATCAATTGATTCCCTGGCGGCCGGCGGCAAAACTCTTCCTTCATTTAAATGCATCTTATATTTTTCAAAGGATTTTAACTGCTCTGCCAATTCAGCCATAACACCTGAAAGAAGGCCGTAGTTATTTTTAAATCTTCCATTTTAAGGGCACAGTTCGAAAAGGGAGTGATTTTGTACATCACTGAAAAATCGAACGGTGCCATTTTAAGAAGTTCTTTTACTTTTAGATCATAGTAACTAATGTTTATATAATTTTGAAAAAGTACTAGCTTATGCTTAAGCCTAAAGTTTTTATCACCAGAAATATTCCTGGTTCAGCCATACCTTTATTAAAAAAACAATTTCAAGTTAAAGTTTATCCTAAAGACCAATTCATTCCCAGAACGGAATTAATTAAAGGCGTGAACTGGTGCGATGCCTTATTATGCCTATTGACGGATAAAATTGATAAAGAGATCATCGGCGCCAACCCCCGCTTAAAAGTTATTTCTAATTACGCTGTAGGCTATGATAACATTGATGTGGCTTATGCTACCAGAAAAGGAATACCTGTCTGCAATACTCCCAGCCAGCAAGTGGTGGAGGCGGTAGCCGAGCATACTTTTGCTTTAATGTTAGCGGTAACTAAGCGTTTGCATGAAGACGAGGAGTATGTGCGGGAGCACTTCTGGAAATCCTGGGCGCCTAATCTATTGCTGGGAATGCAGATACTAGGCAAGACTTTGGGCATTGTCGGGCTGGGAAAAATCGGTTCGGGAGTGGCCCGGCGAGCTGCCTGCATGGGCATGAAGGTAATTTATTCCGATGTCAATAGAAACCTACCATTTGAACGGCAATTTAAGGCTAAATATCGGTCTTTAAGCCAATTGCTAAAAACAGCCGATGTAGTAACTCTGCATGTTCCTTTATTAAAATCAACTTACCATTTAATCAGTTTCAAACAATTAAAAATGATGAAAAAAACGGCCTATTTAATTAATACTTCCCGCGGCTCGGTAGTGAATGAACAAGCTTTAACGAAGGCATTAAAACATCACTGGATTGCCGGAGCGGGCTTAGATGTTTATGAATCAGAACCAGATAAAAACCATCCCCTGCATAAGCTGAAGAACTGTATTCTGACTCCGCATACAGCTTCCGCAACGGTAGAAGCGCGCGAGCAGATGGGGAAGGATGCCGCTGAAAACATTATTGCTGTTCTTCAAGGAAGGAAACCTAAAAAAGTAGTAAATTCGGAAGTGCTGTGTTGCGTAATTCAGGCGTAGCTGTGGCTATGCCTCGCCATATCGCTTCATCTTCTGATAACCCCAAAATTTAATTTTTGCTTCCTGAATAATT
>JAGVYX010000025.1 GCA_018303045.1 Candidatus Woesearchaeota archaeon | reverse complement strand
CACATGGCAGCGGCTGCAATTGATACAGCAATACGAAATGCTGTTGCCGCAGGGGCATCATTAGAACAATTAGCATTAATGGATAATTTTTGTTGGTGCCGTTCCACGAGTTGATACCCAGAAGAATAAAATATTATATCAAACTTTATCTAGAGCCATAGAAGCTGAGATAATATCTTCCGCTCAAAGTGTCCATCGCGGAGGACTCGCGGTAGCTCTTGCTAAAACCGCAATGGGAGGAATGTTGGGCATAGATGTGTCGTTAGAGAATCTTTTTGGAACAGCTTCTCGAAATGATTTTAGGTTATATTCAGAAAGTCAAGGAAGAGTTGTTGTAACTGTTGCTCCAGAATGTAAAGATAGGAGGCTTTATTTTAAAAGAAAAAGCGGCAAAATTTGGAACATCTGGAAAATTAGATACTCCAAAGAAGTATATTGGAAAAAGAGCCTATGTGATTATTGTGCATTGACTATTTATGCAACACAGCAGTTTGAAAAGTGAGTGATTTTCGTGTTTTTAAGAATATTTTGGAAAGATCTTAGGTTATGATTTTATCTCTTTGTCGTCGGTGGAAACTTATATTAAATCAACTCTAAAGAGAATTTGGAATAACTATCCAAAATTCTCAAAGAGACTTTGAAATAGTCGAGATTTTGTTGGAAACAGATCAAAAAAATTAACAAAATTTCTATTTTTCAAAGTTTTCTAAAGAAAACTAAAAAAGTGAGTGTTTTTGTACATCACTGAAAAATCGAACTGTGCCATTTCAATGTACGTGCATAGCTAGTCTGTCATCGAAGGCTTATAAATGTCCGTTTACAATCAGTGAAAATTGCGGCCATTTTGTCGACGAGCCAAAAGATGAGCTATGCACATACATTTCAACCATAATTTTATAAAGAAACCAAACTCCTTAATCTAAAATGTCTAAACCCCTGCCAGAAGAGCAACAAGCCATCAGAGTTAGAATTCCCCAAAAAAATGAATTATTAGGCATTGTACAGCAAAGGCTGGGCGGCAGCCGAATGCGGGTATTGTGCTTGGATGGAAAAGAACGAATTTGCCGCATTCCCGGCAGGTTGAGAAGAGCGCTTTGGGTGAGGGAAGGCGACGTAGTTCTGCTTGAACCATGGGAATTGGGCGGGGAAGGAAAGGCTGATGTCGTCTATAAGTATAAGAGCAGGGCGGAAGTGGATTTCTTAAAGAAGAAGGGTTATTTGAAAAACCTGGAAACAGAATTTTAAGTGTTTGGCTCTGTAGAAAATCTCGCTGACGCTCGGCAGCCATCGACTCACTCAGCAGTTGCATAGTGAAAGACACAACTATTTTGATCCATTATTTGTGTCTTTCGGAATATAGCACTGGTAAATGATCCAATAAATTATCAATTCTGGAGAACCAAATCAGGAATATGCTATTGCTCCAGAATTGGAGAGAATGAATTAAATATTCTTTTTCAACCTTAACTTTTTTCCCGCCAGCTCAAGATTATGAGAAAGAAAAATGACCCGGAAGTTGCCTTTAATCATCCTAACCGGGTGCAAGGCATTGGCCGCTTTGGTAATTTTGGCCTGAATTTTTTTTGTTAGCGTTCTGGGATAACCCAGCGATCTCAGCCGGGTTTTATAGCCTGACTTAAGATAGGCTTCATTAGCTAGTTCGCTGCAGAAATAAGCCTCATTCCTGGCTGACCACTCGTAATCATAAGGCTTACCAATTTTGTTTTCAGCCCATCTAATCGCTTGGCGGATAACCTTTCTTTTTGTCCCCTTAGCGGTTCTTAGAATAACTAAATTATGGTACAGGGTGAATAGCTTGTGAAACGAGACATAACTTACTCCTCTGCCTATAGCTTCCACAAACCTTCTTCTTCCTACATAGATTACTGCATGGTTAACAACATCGCCAATAATATCGCTGAACACTGTTTCCTGCTCTCCGCAAAGAACTATATCGCCTTTTCTTAACCGCAGATTGGCCTTAAAGAGATCATTAAAACTTAGCCGGTTTTCTCTTCTGTGAATAATCAAGCGGGAAAAGATAAAGCCGAGGTTGGCGAATATTTTTTTATAGAAAGGATAACGATTCGGGAAATTTTTAATTAGGTAGAACTCTTTAAGCAGCTTGAACATGGGGAAATGATATTTTAGAGGTATAATAAGTTTTCCACCAGCCTTTAGCGAGCCGCAGTGAGCGTGGCCGGCGGCATAGTTTATTTTTCTTATTTAATCCCGGTAGTTCCAAATCCGCCCCTGGTTTCGTTGTTCATAGCATCTACTTCTTCAAATTCTACTTGATTAAAATTAATAATTGTAGCTTGAGCTATACGAGTTCCTTTTTCAATAGTTATTTCTTTGGAAGTATAATTTAAAGCCGGAAATTTATATTCATCGTTTTCTCCGCAAAAATCAGAATCGCCTATGCCGAGACCATTAGCGCAAGTTATTCCCAGTTTATGAGTTGAACTTCGGTTAGCTAAAAGGACAAAAGCATTTTTAGGGATTTCCAAGATTACATTTAGAGGAATATAAGCTATTTCGCCTGGTTTTATAATAACTGTTTCCCGGGCGTATAAATCAAAAGCTGCCGCTCCTTTGGTTTTATATTCTGGAAGCGGTAAACTGTTATCAACTCTTTTTATTTTTACTTTCATAAGAGGGGTAATTTAGCCTTGTTTTTATGTATTGCTGTTATTGGGCGCAGTTCGAAAAGGGAGTGATACTGTGAGTTCTCGACAAAGGCCATTGCTGCGCGGTCGAATCAGATTGTTATAGGCCTTTGCGTTATTTAGTGTATTAATTTAGCAAAGGGATATATTAGAAATGTGTTATTATTTTACACCAATTAACGCATTTCTCTATATTGGTTATGGATCATTCCCGGAGGCAGGAGATATTCTTCCAGTCCATTGGAGGAAAGAACTTTAGCCCGATATCCTTTCAGAATGTTTTTATTAACTGCATCAATTCCCAGAGCCAGGTTAAATGCTTTGGCTAAAACCTCAAAAACTTTCTCCGCGCTTAAATTGGGCTGATAACGGGCAGCCAGACAATTTCTTACGATGGGGTAAGAGCCGGAACCTATGGCCCCATAGTCTGCATCCTCTGAACTAAGGTCCTGCTTTTCAAAGGCCAATACTTTTTTAGATTTATTGTCGTCTGCGACTATTCCAAATAAAAACTTAATTTCGACGTTTTCTCCGGCAAAGTAAGTTGAATTTGACTCGTGGTAGGCTCTGATAATGGCAACTGCATTCGTAATTCTGTCTGCCATTGGTCTGCGCTCGCCAACATTTTGGCTATAAACATCCCCCCTATTTTGGGTATAAACATCCCTGGGATTTATATTTTTTTGGACAGTTTCTATAGTATAATTTTGGAAATAAAAATCCCCGGAAATTCCCAGAGCTACCGTTGGCGGTATTTTTCTAACTAACTCTACTTTATCGGCAGTTTCATCAGTAAATTTTAATTTTCCATTTTCTTTACTAATAGTCTGACTGTAAGTGTCGCTCAAAAAACAAATTCCATCCCCTGATTTAGCGGCGAGAATAATGGTCATGTTGCGTCTTCCTGCCAATCACATTTTCCGACAGAATATTAAAAATCCGGTATGCCCCAGCATCTCAAATTCCGGGCGCATGATTTTATCGTCAATTTTCCATTTACGCTCTAATAATTCGATAATTTCGCTAATTTTGATCGTTGTTCCCTTAACCGAATCAATAAATTTTTTTACCTGATGCAAATTGGGCAGATAAACAACCAGATGCCCGCCCAGCTTTAAAGCTTGTTCAGCATGCGTAATAACTTTCCAGGGTTCGGGCAAGTCTAAGGTAATTAAATCAACTTCTTTTTCTCCAATGCCTCGGGTAATGTCCTCTTGTTTTAATTGAATGTTAGCAAAGCCAAAATCCCTGGCATTTCTGGCTAAGATCAGGTAATGCTCCGGATTGTTCTCATATACGGTTATTTCTTTGCAGACATTGGCTAAAGACAGGCCTAACGAACCTGAACCGCCTCCCGCATCTACTGCTCTGAACCCCCCATTTATTCCGGTTTTAGCCAGGATTAAGCCGATGTCTTTCTGAATCACCACCTGCGGCCCCCGCTGTAGACAATTCCAAAGATCGCTAAATTGCGGTTTTAGGGCCAGATATTCTGTTCCTTGTTTGGAAACAAATTTTCCTTCTTTTTGCAGATTTTTTTTATCAATTACCTCGGATCCGGTATGAAAATCTTCATTCAGATCTTTAACCAGGAAAGTTTTGCCGGTTTTAACTTCGATTAATACTGTTTCAACTTTTCTCATTAGTTTCTAAAACAATTGCTACTTTAAAAAATCTTGCTAGGAAATGGCTCGGTGAGAACTGAAATTATAACTATAATTCTTGTTAGGTTAGATTCCTTTTAGGTTAGTTTCTCCTATACTGCATGGGAAACTTGCATTAGCAAAGTTTGATTTTTGGCGCATTCTAAGAATATTTATATGAAAACCAAAGAAAATTATTTAAAATTGCAAGTTATCTTGTCATTTACATGAAGTATGAATACTATGATAAATATGTAAATAAGAAAACAAAATTACGATATGATGTAACTCCAATATTTCAAAATCCAAACGTTTTCTCAAACTTGATCACAGATTTAATTAAACCATTCGAAGATAAAAAATTTAATGTAATCGCGGGGCTTGACGCTCTTGGCTTCATCATTGGCGGAGCGATCGCGCATAAGCTTAAAGTTAGTTTTGTTCCTGTGAGAAAAGGCGGAAAACTTCCCGGCATCAAAGGAACAGTTATAAGAACAACTTTTATCGATTATACAAAGAAAAAGAAAACGTTTGAGATGAATAATGATGCAATCAAAAAAAGAGACAGGGTTTTGGTTGTTGATGAATGGATTGAAACCGGGTCTCAAATAAAATCTGCAATAAAACTTATTGAGAAGCAAGGAGGAATAGTAATTGGAGTTACGGCATTATATGCGGAAAAAACTTCAAAGACAAGAATTCTTTTCGAAAAATATAACTGCAAAGCTATTAATATTGCAGAAAAATAATCAGCGCCGAAACTAAAATTGAACTTTATCTTTCATAAATAATGATTAAAAATAAATAAAAAAATAAATTTATTTTTTCTTTCTGGTAGCCATTACCGCCAAGGCTAAGACGACAGCTACGAAAGCTAATACCGCCAGTATTCCCAACAGAACCATGTAGGAATTGCTGTTTCTTATTGAGCTGACTTCGGTATTGCTGCCGGATGCTTTTCGTGTTTCCAGGCCTTTTCTGATTTCATCAATCAGCTCTTGGCCAGCGCCAGCAGCGGCATCTGTAGTCTCAGAACGAGAATCGCAGTTTACCGTTAAAGTAACATCTTTCCGGTCATCAACAGCGCCATCGCGCAGAACTTCTACCCTGATTACTTCTTCGCCAGATCGGGCATCCTTGATATCTAAAGGAATGGTAACCTGGTAATCGTTATCGCTGCCTTGGAAATCATCCAGTTCAATGTTGCTGCGCCGGGCGTCTAAATCCAGATTTTCGTTGAATGCTCTGATTTCCACGTCGTCTTCATCATTTTCTCCAACGTTCTCGATTCTAACCAGCAGGTTAACACTTTGAGCTGAACAGGAAGCCGTAGTTCGGTCTAGAGATGCTTTTCTAATAACTACTTGATGCTTTTCCCGGTCTACATCAGCAGTAACTCGTTCTGTATCCACATAGTTGACATTATTTCGGTCGGTTCCTTCGGCTTTCACTTGGATAATGTAATTATCTTCATCCAACTGTTCATCTTGCAGGTCAAAGGTGAAAGTTATAGTTTCTTCATCTCTACTGTCAATGTCTATTTCTTCCTGCTCGTCAAGATCATCGCCATCTACATCCAGAATGGTTACAGTAATTTCCACGTCATCGAGGTCCAGGTTTAAGTTATTCTTGACCTCCACTTCGATTTCGTTTTCATCATCCAGCACCAGTTTGCCGTTGGTTTTGCCGTTGATTTCCACTCGCTTGATTTCCAACTGGTTTGTCGCTGGCAGCTGAGCTCCTACGGTAACTGTAACAGTAGCTGTATCAGTGCCGCCGTTGCCATCGCTGATAGTGTACGTAAAGGAATCAGTTCCGGTAAATCCGCTGTTGCTTCTGTAAGCTATTCCAACCGTTGTGCCGCCTAAAATGGAAACGGCTCCATTAGTTGGCTGGGTAGCGCTGGTAATAGTTAGCGCATTGCCGTCTGGATCTATATCGTTAGCTAACACTAAAATAGTGATGTCTTGTCCAGTGGCTGCCGTTGCTGCGTCATTTACCGCATCGGGAGCGCGATTAACCGCGGCATTTACATTGATGGTCATGATATAATTTCCGCTTGCCTGATCATCATTAGGGTCGTTGGGCGTTCCATTATCATCGCCATTCAGGAAATAGAAAGCCGTATACGGCTCTCCCCGTTCTCCAGTTGCCGGAACAAACCGCATTTTTCCTAGCTGAATATCGCTGACCAGAACAAACTGGACTTGTCCAGAATTGGGGTTTAAAGCTACCCAGTTATCGCTGGCATTCTTTACTTGAAGCTGTCCTTTCCAGGGAATGGCTGTGCCGTTATTGTTGGCAGCCGTAACTCCAAACCCGTTAATCATGACTTTATAAAAACCATGATTTGGGGTTGCCGGATGGGTAAATTTAAAATCTTCCGCCTTAAATACATAAGGCTGATTTTGCGTAGTTATAACTTTGTTGTGCGCTGCTCCTGGTGCGGTGGCTATTACTACAGCAGGCAATATTCCAAAGACTATTGCTGCCACCAGCATCAGGGCAAAGATTGTTTTTAATTTCATTTTTTAGGTACCTCGCTTTTGGTTTTAATGATTATTACAGTGAAAATGGCAATTACTGCCAATAACAAAATAAGGGATATAATTATGAGGGATAATAACACGTCTTCGTTAGTGTAGGGATCTTCTACAATGCTTACAATTTTACTAGAGGAGATGGTTGTTTTATCCGCTTCAATTCTTCTAGCCTTTGCATCTTCAGCGGCTCTTCCGGCGGAAGTTTCCAATTTATCTTCAGATTCCAACTCCTCTCCAGACTTCTTTTGTTCTTCAGATGCAGGGACATTGGTCTGGTCTTTAGGGCAGTCTCCTACGGCTAGTGTTTTGCGCTGGTGATCAACCTGGTCGCCATCTAGAAATACATTAAATTCAACATCATGCCTTCCGGCAGCAATCTCTTTACTGCTGAAGTCTATGGAGAAGCTTCTGGAATAAGAATGATCATCCTTGGAGAAGCGGTTTAATTTTAAGTCGGGAATATTCTGAAGAATCTCCAGCGAAGGGCTGTATAATTGAATAGACACGTCATTTTGCGAGCGAGTTCCCACGTTTTTAATTTCGGTGTTAAAGATTACCTTTTTATCGCAGCTGGTTGGGTTCTCGGGCAAAATTTCCCATTTAGTGATTCTGATATCATCTTTGTTTCGGTCTAGTTCCAGAGTTAATTCTGTTTTAAAGGCATGTTTAGCGCCTTCTCCATCCTCGCCAACTAGTTCTATGGTTAACACGTAAGCGCCTTCATCGGCTTCTTCATCAACAATAAAGCTAACTTCAAAATCTTGGCTATCTTCAGCTCCCAGAGCGCCTAAATCATACTCTTCTTCAAAATTGCCTTTAAATAAGTCCTCATCATCAGCTTCTATAGTTAAGGTAATATCTTCAATGTCACTGGAATCTTCATCATAATCATGGTCAAATAGATTTTCTATATCCTTAAAACTAATAGTTACTGGGCTTCCCGGCCTTATGCTTTCATCTAAGCCTAGTTTAGGGTCCTCTCCATTAAAGGTTTCTCTTTCCGTCTCGCCGTCAAGATCTTCATACTCCACACTGATTTCGTCAATGGCCAGCATCTTTTTAGTGTCTTGAATTAATAGCGCTGTATCATACAGGGCATTGGTATTGGCATTTTTGACTTCGATAACTCCAATTTGCCTTCGTCCAGAACTTTGCTGCTGCGGAATGTCAATAGCAACAGTTATCGTTCTGGTTTCCCCAGGCTGAATTGTTGCCGTATTGATGGTTGGCGCATTATAGCGCGAAGGCAAGCCGGTAATGCTGGCTGAAACAACTACAGCCATAGTTTCAGTGTTTCTTACCGGGATATCGAATGTTCTTCTAATAACCGTTTGGTCTTCATCTTTTAAATCGCCATAATCAACATTTAATATAACCTCTGCCGGAGTTATTTCTACTGCGGCCAAAGCGCTGCTGGCGGTTATAACTAACATTAGTAGAAAGATAGTTATTAGTCGAAAAACAGTTCTAAGCCCTAACCTTTTATCTATCCTAGAGTAGTTACTCATATGAGCCTATTTTAGGGCATACTATTTATATTTTATGGTATAAATTTACTAAATATATTTCAGGGTATAAATTTACTAAAATTTCTACTGGAATCAAAGAAAAGCAAAAACTGCCTACTTATTTCCCATGTAAAAAACTTTCTCAATTGAAACATCACTTTCCTGGAACTTTCCCACTCGGGGATGATTTATGGGAGCAGCAGACTGTTTCTTGGAAGTTTCCGAAGCCTCTTCCATCTTTTTGGCTGAAACAATATCATTGGATGTAGGCAGTTTATTATAGGCTACTTTGGTCCTCAAATCAGAAACTTCTTTTTCTAGAACCTGTATTTTATCCTTGAATTCTCGAATGGTTTTCACTAAAAACTGGGTGTTTTGCTCTAAAATTACCTTGATTTGATTCTGGCTTAATTCTACGCTGCTGGCGGTCTCGGCATTTTCCTGTTTTTTAGCTTCTACAGCAGTAATATTTTCCCGCAGTTCCGCGTATCCCTGGTTGTTTTTGCTGCGAAAAATCTTTTCTGCCTGCTCGACAGCGTCTTCCCGGTCCTGCGCTAGTCCTTGTTTCATTAAATCCAGAGCCAGATTGTTTATCTTTTGAATCAGTTCAACATCCATTTTATCAACCTCTTATGCTTAAATAAGTCCTGCTTAAATAAGCCCTTTGACAAAGGCTTGCCTATTATAATCTTTTCTATTTTAGAAAATAGTAATAGTTATGCTCCGCCGCCGACGAGACCGCAGAAATTTACTGGTATAATTTCAGCAGAGCCTAAAAATACCAGCACCAAAGCCAAAATTAGGCCTATAGCCAAGCCAACCATAAAATAGCGGAACTCAATTAACCCTAACTGGCCTCTTTTATCCATTATCTACATTAAATTATTGAAGTATATAAAGATTTCTGCGAGGTTAAATTTAACCCTTGAAGATCAGATAACCAGTTAAGTAAAGAAAATTTAGGATCATCATTTATTTTTTAGTTGTGGATTCTGAGGGTTTAGGAAAGAATTGTGGGACGGCGTTCTGTGTTAATCTCTCCCGAATACTTGCAGGAACTAAAATTTAGTGCAACGTTCCGTAGCGAAGCTGAGGAAAAATTTAAAGTAAATTTGAAGTCCGTTCCATCAAAAGAGCAAAGCGATACATCAAGAACAAGAAGAGAAGGGCAATTTCTATTTTATCAAGCACGAAGTGCCATCTTATTAATGGAGTTGGGGGGGGTCGCTATTTTTGATAAAAAAGTATTTAAATAAGTTATGCTTATAGTAAGAAAGTAAGATAATTGGAGGTAATTAAAATGAATGTTGAAACAGTAAGGATGTCATCAAAAGGACAAGTCGTAATTCCTCAAGATATACGCGAGGATATTCACGTGGAGGAAGGAACGATCTTTGCTGTAGTAGGAACTAAGGATACCATCATCTTAAAAAGGATTACTACGCCTAGCAAAGAAGAGCTTATTAAGGATTTAGGGTTTTTTTCCAAGAAAGCGAAGATGAAGCTTCAAAATAGGGGGATTACGGAAAAAGACTTGCAGGCGAAGTAATAATGGCCGTTACTTTTGATACAAATGTATTGCTCTCTGCTACGTTGTGGGATGGCAGTGTCGCACAGAAATTATTATTTGATCTTATTAGACAAGGGGTTAAGATATATTCCACTACTGAGATTCTTTCAGAATATCAGGAAATTTTGAAACGAGATTTTGACTTCTCAGACACAGAAGTGTCTGAAATTATGGGGAAAGTTCTCGCATTTGTAACTCTGGTAAGTCCTCAAACGAAAATAAAAGCAGTAAAAAATGATCCCGATGATGATGTAATTATCGAATGTGCTTTTGAATCTGAATCCAAATATATCATCACTTATGATAAACATTTGCTGAATCTTAAAGAATTCAGAGGAATACGAATAATCAAACCAGAAGAAGCGAGAGCTATCATCTGATTTAATGAGTCGCTGTTTTCCACATTAGCTGGAAGAATTTGTCGTACGATTCTGCTGCCTCTTTTTGATGAATAATCACTCCGAGAGGTTTATCTGTCCACACGATAATTAAATCCTGCTTTAGTGTACTTTACTTCTGATTTTGGATATTTTATCTCGGCTTTCCAATAGGCAAGAGATTCGTTAAAGAGAAGTTTTGCTTTTATTCCTCTTTCTGCCCGTTTTTTGTGATAGCTGACCCACCAGGCATCGCCAAGCATAAGAGATTTTGCAGTAGAGCCAAATGTATAATGTTCTTTTCCTCCTACACAGTGAGCCATCAAGAATAAACGTCAAGGGGCAATTTTCAGTCCGTCGTTTCGTAGGGGGAATTCCGTTTGGTTTTTGCTTCTTTTTACAAAAAGAAGATAGTTAAGGGTGGGCGTTGGGTGGGAAGTTAGTTGGGCGAGAAAACAGCAATATTTATAAGTATGTGCAAGTATTTCTTATTAGGTGGGGTGAAATGAAAACAAAAAACATCACATTGAAAGTAAACTCTGAACTTTATGATAAGTATAGAGAGATATGCAAGAAAGAAGGCTGGATAGTATCTCGTCAGTTTGAGAAGTGCATGGAAGCAGAGTTAGAGAAGAGGGGGCGAGAAAATGTCAAATAATGGTGCTAATTTAGGTTTTGAACAAAAATTATGGTCTTCTGCTGATAAGTTAAGAAGCAATATGGATGCTGCTGAATATAAGCACGTTGTTTTAGGGTTGATATTCTTAAAGTAT
>JAGVYX010000024.1 GCA_018303045.1 Candidatus Woesearchaeota archaeon | reverse complement strand
TAATCAAAACCATTCCTGCCATTTTTGGCCGGCTGCAGGCTAAAGAAATGATTTATGAAATTATAGAAAAGTGGGGTAAGCAGAATTTAAAACTGGTTAAAGAGGAAATTATTATCCGAATGGCCTGCCGTTCGGCGGTCATGGCCGGAGAAGAATTAACCATCGCGGAAATGAATAATCTTCTTCGGGAATTATCTGCCACTCAATTGCCGTTTACCTGCCCGCATGGCCGGCCGACAATGATTAAAGTTTCCGTAGAGGAATTGGAAAAGAAGTTTAGAAGGAAAGGCTAACATATGCGATTGCATATATTATTAGTAATTGTGAATTATAATAGAGGACATTAATTTTTAATATATAGTAAATTGCCATAGAAATCGAACCTTTCGCGCAATTTAGTATATATGAAATTCGCAAAATTTAGTTCGATTGTTAAGGAATTTCAGTATATTTTTAGCCTCTATGATATTTGAAGGACATAACAATCTTATTAATTTCTTATTAATGATTTATGTTCTTCATTATATTTTCGAATATTTGTTCACAATTACAAAAGAAATTGATCAGAAACGCCGCCAAGGTGTGGGTTTTGCAGTTGGATCATGGTTGTTATCCAGTTCCAAAAATATCCCTGAAAATATTGAAGCCTTGAGGAGGGCTATGTTCATTTAATACTATCTGCCTTTCGTATACCTGACATGAGCAAAGCTAACTGGGATAACTGTGCCGGGCTGGCGATAGAAGGCCTGGCGGCCAACCCAATTAGTTGTTTTTGAATTATCTCTTTCTTGGATATGGTATTCAATTAATGGCTTTTCTCCTGCGCTGGCCGGCTGCAGGTCATGGAACCGGTAATTAATCCTTTTTGTTTTAGGATTTTCTCCGAGGTAATGCCAGAGATGTTGGTCTAATCCATCTGGCAAACACGAATTTTTTTCCTCACGAAAAGCCTGGGTCAGTTCAGCAAAATCAACGGCAGCCAACGGTTCCAGATTTCCCGAGGGAACAATCAGTGTTTTTAATCCAGAAACTAGTTCCCAAATTGGATTTGTAACTGAATAAACTGCAACAAGATGAGTCTTGGAATCTTCAGCAGTTATATATCCACTCTTGGAATCTTCAGCAGTTATATATCCACTCTTGGAATCTTCAGCAGTTATATATCCACTCTTGGAATCTTCAGTAGTTATATATCCACTAAAGCTGCGGTGGTAAGTCATAAATTCAATTATTGGGCGAGTTCTTTAAAAATGTTGAGGTGAATATTAGCTTCATCTATTTTTAGCTTTGATAAATGTATAGAATGCTTCTGGCTCTGAAGTGATTACTTCTGTTTTTGAAGTTATATTAACCTGCATTTTTATCTATAGTCAAACCTTTTCCTCAATTTTCAATTCTAAAATTCTGTCTACTCTAAATACACGATCATCTTTACGCTTAAAACAATAACCTGCGACACCAGTATACGTTTTTCCTTGATATTCCATTATTCCAACTGATTTAGGCGCAATTATCCTCATTGATTTCTCATCGCTGGATTTCAAATAAATCATCGACAGGTTTGAGTTGGAGTTTATAGCTTTCTTAATCAGCTCTATTTTTTCATTGAAAGATAATTTTTGTTCTGAAAGATTATATTGAAATTGTGTGAGAAATTTAACCACTGTCCAATCCATCCAAATGTGCCTTTTTTCTATTGGTTTTTTTAAGATTATTCCTTGCAAATTGGTGCATCTGCTTAGCGCAACATACACCTGTCCGTGAGCGAATGTTCCAGTTCCGATATCAATGATAACTTTTTCAAAGGTCTTGCCCTGCCCTTTATGGATAGTTACTGCCCAAGCCAGCCGCAAAGGATATTGAATGAAGGACCCGATTATTTCAGATTCCAGTTTAGCCGTATTTTTATTATATGCTAGTTGAGATAAATCCCATTTATGCCTCTTCACATCAACAGTATTTCCTTCATCCAATTTTACTTCAATAACTGCTTCTTTCTTATTGCCCTCCTTGATGGCTGTTACTTTTCCCACGGTGCCGTTTACCCATCGGCCTTGCGCATCGTTATTCAACAGCATGATTTGGGAGCCAACTTTTACCAGAAGAGTTTCAGAAGTCGGAAGAGAAGATTTGTCAAAATTCCCTTTAATTACACCCTCCAAAGTAAACAGTTTTGCAGTTAATTTTTCCAGTTCCTTACTATTAATGTCATCAGATAGTTTATTGGTGGTGGTAAGATTAATATAAAATTCATCTGATTTTGGTTCAAAAGCAGGATCTAATCTCTGATTTATTTCCTGCAGGTCTTCTGAAGTTACAGATTTATTACGAATAGCATTCAACAGATTGATGAATTTCTCATCTGTCTGCCGATAGTTCTTTTCCAGTTCAATAAACTCCAAATCTAGATTTTTAAAGACCAATGCATCAAAAAAGTAAGGGCTGTTGTAATGCGTTTTGAAAATCTCTTTTTCACTGCCTTTAACAACCGGCGGCAGCTGGTAAAGATCGCCAATGAAGATCATCTGCATTCCACCAAATGGTTTAGTTCGAATTTTCCCATTTAGTCGCAAGAATTTATCAACGCAATCCAGCAAATCTGCTCTGACCATAGAGATTTCATCAATGATTATTGCATCAATCAACTGATAAATTTCACTGTTTAATCCATAAGCCTTTTTTACCTTATCAATAGTAATCGTTGGTTTAAACCTGAAGAAAGAATGAATAGTTTGTCCTTGCACATTTACTGCAGCCACTCCTGTGGGGGCTAACACGGCCACGTTTTTTTTAGTATGGTTAACAAAATAATTTAGAAGCGTTGATTTGCCAGTGCCAGCTCTGCCAGTAATAAAGATGTTTTGGCGGGTGCTTTCCAACATCTTTAACACTTGATTAAACTGGGCATTAAGTTCTATTTTCTTAGCTGAAATAACCATTTGTCATGAAAAAACAATAAGGGAGATTTAAAAGTTTATTCGTTCTAGAAAGGCAAAGAGAATTTTGAAAGGCCATATTATTCTCCAAGCCAATTCCACAGATAAATTTATATATACGTTCCTACTATCGAGAGATAACATGAGCAAAGCCTCTTTGCTGGATTACATTAATCATGAATTGGATGAGCTGACCAGAGATCCAAGTATTGTTAAATCCGGCAGTGACTTGGAAAAAGCCATAGTTAATTCTTATCAATCTTCACAGGCAAAATTTAAAGGAAAGCATAAATCCGAGATTTTTGACTTGTATTTGGATGCCCAGGACGTAGATGAAGACCAAGCGCAAAGATTTCTTAATGGCGTTAAATATTTACAGCAGGCTCCTTATCTGACTACAGAAAGCGGCTGGCTGAGAAAGTTGGCTTCTCGTACTTCCAGCTGGCATCAGAAGAATGCGTTTTGGTCTAATCAATATAAGAAGGGGGATGGAGAATTGTTGGACATTCTGGCTAATGTTTTTGGTTTTTTCGGCGGTGGAATAACAACTTTGGTTGGTGTGGCAACTGGAACTCCAGAAGCAGTTTATGTAGGCAGTTCTCTTTTGGCAGCTTATGGAAGTTATGCCGGCCTGTTCTGGAAAGAAACCACACTTAAACCAATAACCCATCATTTTAAGCCAGAACAAGCTAGAAATTATATTCTGGAGCTGCGCCGGTTTCACCAGTTATGCCAGGAAATGGAGCGGGAAGTTGCCGACATTGAAGGGTTTAATGACCAGCAGAAGTATGATTTTGTTAAAAAGTACGGTTGTAAAAGAATCAAGAAAGAAGGGGTTAACTTAAATCGCCTTACCAGTGAAGAAAAGGAAAGAAGAACTCTGGAATATGGCGCCAGAGAAATTAATGAAAGAATTCAAGCCGCCAAAACTGAAGTAAGAACTGTGCGGGAATCGGTAGAATCTATTCTTAACGCCGCCGGAGCGGAATTAATTAAGCTGGATCCGGAATATCTCCCTAAAGGATTGCGTGATTATCAACAGGAGCACGCCATAGTGGATCGCGTGGAAGAAGAATTGAAAGCAGCTGATCCCCATCAGCAAGCTGAAGAATTGCGAAGAAAACAAGCTGCGGCTAAAGCTGCCCAGTAAGTTAAAATATGATTTTTCCACCAGTGGTTTCTGTAGGAAACCCCAGAAAACACAGTTTTCTCGTGTATGGTTCCATTGGTGGCGTAGCCTTCACTTTAATTGGAAAAATCATGGTCGAAAAACCGCCCCGAGCGGAGCGAGCATGCCACTGGTGTTGAGCCCGCAGGCGATCACCAGTGGTGGGCGGTTTTTTTGACATGAGTTATAAAATACTCTGCTGATGAAAAGCTAAGTAAATACTTAAGGACTTTACTTTATACCGATATAAAATAATATACATGAGCGAAAACCCATTTAATGATCAATCAGAAGGTAGGTATTTGAATAATTTATTAGATATTGGGCCAGATAAACCTCTGGGATATTTACCTTTATTTACACTTAGAGATCTTTGCATGGTTGATCCAATTGAAGTGGCAGAATATCTAAGGCAAAGAGGACTTGAAACAAGGGAATGGGATCAATCTTTTTGTCACGTTGGAAGCGGGGCATTATATGCTTATGATAGACGTTCACTTCAAATACTATTAGATCGGAATCTTAAGGTTTTAAATGAAGCAGGTTGGCCAAATCAAGCAGATGATTTTGTAGTTCAGGTGGCAACAACGTGTGTGGAGCAACCGCATCTTTTTGACTTAGTGATTTTGTTAATTTTTTGATCTGTTACTGACAAAATCTCGACTATTTCACAGTCTCTTAGAGAATTTTGTCGATAAAAAATTAATTATTCAAAATTCTCTAAAGTAATTTCAATTAACCTCCATTCCAGTTGAAACTACTGTTTAGTTATTTGGCATTGTTGAGGATTTCCCTTTTGCGCATCACGCAGGGCAAAAACTAAAACTGAACTATCCCGTTTGCGCGCTTAAATAGGCAATGATTATCTCTAAAATTGATAACCCAATGGCCCAAGAGCTTTTCTTAAAATAAATACAAATTGATATAGCAATTAAATTTATTACTGCTAATAAAAATAGCGCTAATTGTACCGGATTCATTTTAGCCACCTCTCAAGTATAGCAATTATCAAGCCAACTAGGCCAACGATGCTGCTGCCTAACCATTTTAATGTTGCCCAACGATGATGCTGCCTAACCATTTTAATGTTGCATTGCCTATTGTTGATAATCCTAATCCCTAGAGAATAAATCCAACAGCGCCTACAACAATAACTATTATGGCAAGGAGATCATTTGGCCTCAAATAACCTTCTTTGTCCATTTTTGATCCCCGCGCTTATGTTCTATAGGTGTATTTTCTCTGACTTTATAACTTTTTTTATTGGATGAAGCCAACAGTTCCAAAAGGTTTATAAAGAACTCCGTTATTTTAACTAAATTAAGAGTGAGATGTTAACTATTCTTGTGAAATCAGATGGCTAATCAATTAAAAACAGGTACTACCACGGTAGGCATCGTTTGTAAAAATGGAGTGGTTCTGGCTGCTGACATGCGGGCAACTGCCGGAACGATGATCGTAGATAAGAAAGCCGAAAAAGTGCAAATTCTTTCCGACGACTTAGCTGTAACTTGGGCCGGGACAGTTTCCGATGCCCAGTTAATGACTCGGCTGGCTAAAGCGGAATTAAAATTGAAAGAGATGAGAACCGGAAAAGCTCCTTCTACCAAAGAAGCGGCTAATTTGCTGGCTGGCCTGCAATATGCAGGCATCCGCCGGCCCAGTATGCTGTTAGCTATAGCCCACTTTTTGTTAGGGGGAAGAGATACCTATGGCATCCACTTATATGATTTATTTCCCGATGGAAGCGTAACCAAAATAACGGACTATGTCTCGTCAGGATCGGGCAGCGTATTTGCCTATGGAGTATTGGAAACACAATATGATGCCAATATGGTTACAGATCAGGGAGTTCAACTAGCAGTTAAATGCATCAACACCGCTTTGCAGAGGGACAGCGCTTCAGGAAATGGCATTAATGTGGTGGTAGTAAATACCGAAGGAGTCAAACGAGTGATGAGAAAAGAATTAGTTGCTGTCTTATAAGGTTGAGTTTCTGGTGTTATTGGTTATCTATCAATAAATTTAAGTTAAGGATCTAAAAAATAGCAGGGATTAAAGAATAGAAATTAAGATTGAAATTAAGATTCTGCTTTTTTTCGTAAAGATCTGAAATCAAATAGATTCGATCGAAATATAGCCAAAAATAATGCAGTTTTTGCGCTGATGGAGAATAATCATGGCTGATATACTAAAAGAAATAATTAAAGGATTGCCTGAAGGGATGATTGCTGACGCGGCCTTTGAAGGCGCTAACATTATTTTGTACACTAAAAACAAAGACTATTTTCTGGATAATAAAGGCACCATTCGCGAAGCGGTCAGAGAATTCAAGAAAAGAATTGAATTAAGGCCGGATCCATCTTTATGTCTGGAACCAGAGAAAGCCGAAAAGGAAATTCGAAAAATTGTTCCTGAAGAAGCCGCGATAGATGAATTTATCTTCGACCAGCCGCGTTCTCAAGTAATTATTCATGCTGAAAAACCAGGATTAGTTATTGGCAGGCAGGGAGAATTATTGAAAGAAATAGCCGCTAAAACTTTTTGGGTGGCTATTGTTAAAAGAATGCCGCCGATCAGATCCAAGTTAATTGAAAGCATCCGGGCAGTATTATATGAAAATGCAGATGAGCGCAAAAAATTTTTAGACCGGACCGGGCACAGAATTTATGACGGCTGGCTGCGGGAAAAGAAGCATGAATGGATCCGCGTATCCTGTTTAGGAGCTTCGCGGCAGGTGGGCCGAACTTGTTTTTTGGTGCAAACTCCCGAATCCAGAATTGTCATTGACTGCGGCATTGATCCGGGGCAGGAAGGTCCAGAATCTTATCCTTTTCTGGATGCTCCCGAATTTAACATCAGTGAAATTGACGCAGTTATCGTAACTCATTCTCATCTGGATCATTCCGGGCTGATTCCGTACTTGTTTAAATTTGGCTATAATGGCCCGGTTTATTGCACTTTTCCTACGCGAGATGTCATGGCTTTGCTGCAGTTAGATATGATTAAGATTCAAAGAAATGAAGGCAAGGAGCCGATTTACACCAGCGAGGAGGTTAAAAAAATGGTCCTCCATACTATTTGTCTGGATTATGATGAAGTAGCGGACATTACTCCCGACGTTAGATTGACGTTTTATAATGCCGGCCACATCCTGGGAAGCTCCATTGTGCATTTAAACATCGGCAATGGGCTGCATAATTTTGCTTACACCGGCGATATGAAATATGCCCGAACTAATGTGTTGGAGCCAGCCAATACTCAATTTCCGCGAATTGAAACACTGATGATTGAGTCCACTTATGGCGGCAAAGACAATATCATGGCTGAAGAAGAAGCTGATGAATACCTAACCAATGTCATTAAAACTACCTTTGGGCGCGGCGGAAAAGTGCTTATCCCTGTGCTGGGTTCGGGAAGAGCGCAGGAAGTAATGGTGATGGTGGAACGGCTCATGCGGGAGAAAAAAATTTCCGATGCGCCAGTCTATGTTGATGGAATGCTTTGGGATGTTACGGCAATCCATACGGCTTATCCGGAATATTTAGGCCGGAATTTGCGGCAGCAGATTTTTCAAAAAGAAACCAATCCTTTTTTATCGCCAATCTTTAAGCAGATAGGCTCTAATAAAGAGCGGCAGCAGGTAATGCTGGAAGAAGGTTCATGTTTAATTTTAGCTACTTCCGGAATGTTAGCCGGCGGGCCGTCGGTAGAATATCTTAAAGGGCTGGCGGAAGACAAACGGCATTCCTTAGTATTTTCCTGCTACCAGCCTCCCGGATCGCTGGGTTACAGAATTAGAGACGGCGAACAGGAAATTAGAATTAACGATGGCGCTAAACCGATTATTCTGCAAATCAAACTGGAAGTACACAAAGTAGAGATAACTAATCATTCAGACAGAAGGCAGTTGATGAATTTTGTGAGAAGATGCAATCCCCAGCCCAAAAAAATTATTGTAGTTCACGGCGAAGCTTCCCGCTGTCTGGATTTGGCTTCTTCGATTCATAAGCAGAACCGGATTGAAACAGTAGCCCCGAAGAATTTGGAAGTAATTAGGCTGAGATGAGTTATTTTGATTAAAAATTATTTGTCAATATTACTTTTATAGATAATTCTCTTGATTTGGATACATTATTTTAATTATCTATCGTCAGATAACTCCTACTAAAATATACTCTAATTATCAGAATTATCTATAGTAACTGTTGTATTGTTTCTCTTAACAGAGATACTGTGTTTCAGGGCTAGTTTATCTCCTACTTTAACTTCCTGATTTAGTTCGGGCATTTCAATAATATATTGAGCTTTGTTTTTGGAATGGTAAACCGTAAAGGGCTTAAAATTTCTTTTAATTTCAATAACTTCTTTATTTTTATTTAGGAAAAAAACATCAATCGGATAGAAGACAAAGAACATATGCAGGGATACTTTTCTTTCCACGGGGAATTCTATCATTAGGGTTCTTTTTTTTCTGAACATTAAGCCTCTGGCTTGAGAAAATATGGATTTGCAATAAATCTCTCGTTTTGAGATAATGCAGTTCTTGGATTGATTAATGATCATATTATCTTGCCTCAAACTTCCAAATCTGATCGCCAACATAATGAATATTCTTGATAACTTTTCCCGAAGTTGCTGTTCTCATATCATCAGAATTTAATAAGGCAATGCCCACCGCCAACGGCTTCTTATTATTTTGGTCCACAACAACAATTAGGTCGTCTTTGTTAATTCCTTCCTCCAGCTCGACAATGCCCGGACGCATTACATCAGCTCCGCCGATAATAAATTTAACTGCGCCCATGTCCACGATAACTTTCTTTAGAAGACTATTATTTAGAAGACTATTATTTTGCAAGTATTTTAAAGTGGGGACTAATTGGTTATTATAATGGCCGTAGAGCTGATTATTATAATAAAAGAAGGAAGGCAATTTATTGATCAGAATAATTTTAAATTCATCTTCAATTAATTCTACTTGATCTTTTTTGCTGAAGTTTAAGTTATATTTTTTCAGAAGCTTATTGACGTCTTTGCTTCGGAGTTGTGTCCGTTTCATTAAAGAGATGTTTTAAGGATAAATAATCTGGACTTTTAAGGTAGCGTTGCCCAGAGCTAATCGGTCTTTATTATTTAATACCTGTTTTTTTCCGCGGGAGATTTTTACATCATTAATCCAACTGCCGTTTCTCGACAAGTCAGTGTATTCGTACTTTTTCAGCTGTTTATTCCAGGTAAATTCACCATGAACTTTAGAAATAGGGTTGGTAAGCACAGTATTATCGATTTCAATTCTGCGGCCATCGTCTATCAAGCGTAAAGGCAGAGGGTTTTGGTCTTGATGCGCAGCCCTGCCAATCTTGATCAAGTCTTTTTTCAGCTTCAGAACAATGTTTGTAGCGAAAATCAGTTCTGCTTTTGTTCCAAATCCTAGGATCATGTTAATCTGTTTTCTCCTGTTTTAACTGGTCTAGCCGCTTGTAAGCAATCCAAATCAGTATCGCTAAGGTAATCCCCAAGAGAATGAATTTTAAAATATTGTTGGCATAGCGCCAGTAGCGGATGGTTCCATATAAAAGCAATAACACTCCGCCGGAAACTATCCCGGTGCTGATGGTGTCTTTGTTTAAGAGCAGTCCGACAACTACGGCGATAACGCCGGCAATAACAGCAACAATGAACACAATTTTATCGTGCTGCGACCTCTCTAACTTTATTTTTTCATACGGGGCTTGACATAAACCGCTGGCTGATGGTTCTGGTCTTAATGTTTCTTCTCTTGCCGGAACGGGAGCATTATAAACATTATCTCTAATCCACGCGCCGCCTTGGGCTTGGCATTCTTCTTCAGCGTAGATAGTTTGAAATTTCAAGTAAAGGTTACTATAATCCGGCGTGGGGTCAAACACTTCAATGCCATAGCCGACAAAAAAAGCTAAAATTAGAGCAATAGCAATGATCAGAAGGCCTTTTTTAATATTCATAAGTTAAACCTTTAAGGTTATTTGGAGTTATTTCTTTAAATAGTTTTCTAAAGAGAACTTTAAAAAATAGAGATATTGTTGATTTTTTTGATCTGTTCCTGACATAATCTCACCAAAATTTAACTAAAATAGATACATTAATTAAATTAAATGTTTTTCTAGTATCATGCTAAAGATTCTTTCTTTGCGAGAGGGAATTGTAGAGCTGAAAGACCTGTCGGAAATTACTACTGCTCCGACTTGGATTGATATTACCAAGATAACTCCTGAAGAAGCCCAGCTCTTGCAGCAAAAGTTGGATCTGCACCCCTTAACTGTTAAAGACTTAAGCACGACACGGACCAGAATTAAAATAGAACAGTTTCCCAAATACTTGTTTTGCGTGTTTTATTCAGTCCAGAAGACCAAGGCTTTAAAGACCCTGGAAGTTGATGTAATTCTGGCTAAGAATTTATTGGTTACCAACCATGTTCAGGACATACCAGCGATAATAGAATTGCATCAGGATCATAAGAAACTGGAATTCTTGTTCAAGAAAGGGAAAGGAGCGGATTTTCTCTTTTATCATCTTTTAGATAAAGCGGTGGATTCTTTCTTTCCAGTTTTAGATGGAATTGACGGAGAAATTGAAACTACCGAACAATTGATTTCTAAAAAAGTTTCCTCTAAAGTCCTGCAGCGGATAACTTCTCTGCGGAAGAAAGTTATTTATCTAAAAAAAATAACCATTGCCCTGAGAGAAAAAATCTCGGTGCTGACTAAAGGAGATAATGAATTTATTTCCAAGAAAGCCACGCCGTATTTCAGGGATGTGCATAATAATTCAATTAGAATTTTTGAAACTATTGAGAACTGTCGCGAATCGGTTTCTACCATCTCTGAATTATACCTGTCTACCGTTTCCAACAGCACCAACGAAGTTATGAAAGTATTAAGCGTTATTGCCACGATGGCTTTGCCGCTGACGGTTATTTCCAGCATCTACGGAACCAATTTTAAATTTTTGCCAGGCTCTTCGGTCAGCTATGGCTTTTGGATCATGATTGCTATAATGGTTAGTATGGGTGGCGCAATGCTATTGTATTTCAGAAAGAGAGGCTGGTTTTAGATAAGATGGGCGTTATAAAGAATTTAATGGATCATAAAATTACGATTCCTGTAATCAAAATTAAGGGTAAAATCAAAGAAATTGATGGAAGACCCTATTATCCTATAGATGTAGCAAAGGTCAATGATCAAGTTGTTAGAATGGCGTTAGTTAAGGGAGATTATCATTGGCATCAACATCCAAATGAAGATGAATTATTTTATGTAATTAGAGGAAGAATGACTATTCAAATGAAACCTCCATACTCAAAAATAACTTTAGGTCCAGGTGAAATGGCAGTAATACCTAAAGGGGTTGAACATTATTCTGCAAGTAAAGAAGACACTTATATTCTGATGTTTGAACCATATGCGCTTCAAAGTAAGGGAGATTAAAAGGATAATCTAGCGAGCAGACCCTCCAATAATATTTCTGCCGACAATTGAATCTAGTCATTCCACTGATGTTTTCACCCGAGGCGAAGCCGAGCATGCCACCGGTCGTTTCCAAAGGAAACTCACGAACGTTAATGACTGGATGTGGCCGGTGGTGGTCGCGAGCATTTTGAATTGCGCCTGTCTGCCATTTTTAACCGGTCAAGGGGATAAATTTTTAGATTGATAACCTGCATAATAAGCATTGATGATGCCGCAGACTCCGGCAATAGCAGCATTTCTATATTCTCCTTTTGAGGCGTAATTTAATGGTATAATACCTAACTTCGCCACTCCAACAATTGATTACCAGAGTTATCGGTTCTGTAGGACAATTCTTAAATACGATTTTAACTTGGTTAGTAGACTTATTTAGATAATCTCATTCTTAGAAAGTTATTGGAAAAACTCCTGCTGATAGAAATCTTTTTAAATTAACTTTCGTTTAGATAAGCTATGGTAGAACTGGCTAACCAGCAGTGCACGTTTTGCGGGGAAAATAAGGCTACTTTGCAGGAGGATGAGATTGATATACCGCACTTTGGCCGGGTGTTTATCTTTTCCATGCATTGCGATGCCTGTAATGCGCATCAGGCGGACGTTGAGCCGGCGGAACAAAAAGAGCCCTGCAGGTTTACTTTAGAAGTAACTTCTGAAGATGATTTAAATATTAAAATTGTCAAATCTGGAGAAGCTACGCTAAAAATTCCTCACGTCATAACTATTGAGTCAGGCCCAGCAGCTCAAGGCTATGTTACGAATGTCGAGGGACTATTGGAACGAGTGAAGGGAGTTATTGAATCTGCGGCAGAGTCTGAAGAAGATCCTAATGCTAAGAAGAAAGCGAGGAATTTAATTAAAAAATTGAATAAAGTTCAGGTTGGCCGGGAATCTTTGAAAATAATCATTGAAGATCAAACCGGCCATAGCGCGATTATCTCCGAGAAAGCGCAGAGAAGTAAACTTTAGAGAACTTTGAAAAATAGAGATTTTTTTAAATGCCAAATAACCTGTTAATTTCTGGAATTCCTCATAGTGGAAAGAGCACCCTGCTGGAGAGAATTATAACTGGTATAGGTCCTAAGAGAGGATTTATTACTAAAGAAGTTAAACCGGGTGATACCAGAACTGGATTTGAAATTATAACTTCTGAAGGAACTAAGGGCTTATTAGCTAGTGCCAATATTCAATCTCCAATTAGAGTTTCTCGTTATGGAGTTGATGTAGCAAGTTTTGAACGTGTTTTACCGCCGTTATTTTATTTTGATAAAGAAGTTCTGTATATTGACGAAATTGGTCGAATGGAGTTATATTCTGATACTTTTCAAAGATTAGTTCAAACCTATCTTGATGCACCCAATCGTTTTATAGGAACTCTTTCTGCCATTTACTTTCATCCATTTATCGATGCCGTGAGAGCAAGAACAGATGTTACTCTTTTCAACCTGACTCCAGAAAACAGGGAAGAAATGTTTAGAAAGATTCAAGGGCACAGTTCGATTTTTCAGTGATGTACAAAATCACTCACTTTTCGAATTGTGCCGATTCAAGCATTATTATAAATCCTACATCCCCTATATCTTCCTAAACGCCTGCGGCAGATCTATAAAATATTTTCCTTCTTCCAACTTGAAAATTAACGGGTCTTTTTTGAATAAATGCACTAAGTCCAGCTCATATTTGCCCGGCTTTAAAATTCTAATTGATTCTACGTCCAAGATTACCGGCATTTCCGGCTCTTCCTTGATATACAGAATTTCTTTAACATCGGTTTCAATATGCTGCTTGTCTTCTGTAGTTAAATTACTGATCAGCTCTTTGCCCTGCTCAATGGCCTGTTTTTTGATATAGAAAAATAACCTGGCGCCGCACTGGCAGCCTTTCAGAATTTCTTTAGCTCCATCGGCATACAAAGTATTGCAACGAACACATTGGTGAGGCATAAGCTACCTTTTGCTTCGCAGACCGCGATAGCGGCTGTTTTTATTTATCTCTCTAGTGAACAATTCTATTTTATCGGGATTCTTTTCAATTTTTTTCACAATAGAAGCCGGCCCGATAATGGTCAATCCAGTTCGGTCGCCGAGAAGCAGGTTGGCAAATGCTCCTTTGATTTTCTGCATGGGCTGCAATTTGTTTTTATTCGGGTAAATCACGCTTAACTCAATGCCCTTGAATTTTGGGCCAATTTCTTCCATGGTAATTTCAATTAAGTCGGTTTCTTCTTCCTTCCGCAGGCGCCCTTCCATAATCACGATTTTATCTTCCTTTACAATATTCAGAAGCTTGTTGACTCTTTTAGCGGCGGTTAGGGTTTCAATTTCCTGATAGGGAACAAATTGGAAGGTAACCACTAGAAATTGCCTCGGTTATTAATATTAACATTAACTATACTCATCTTACACCTTCTTTTTTTAATAGTATTTTCTTAACTTTTTTAAATCTGCCTATCTTTTATTGGGCTAACTTGAAGATCTGCTCGTAAAACTCTTCAATATTCTTGCCGTATTTGGCGGAAATGCCTACCACTTCATACTGGGGAAAGGCCGCCTTAATTAAATCAAGGTTAGCTTTTTTGAGATCAACTTTGTTGGCTACAATTAAAACCGGAATATCCCGGGCTTGCAGATTGCCTAGGATGGTGATGTTGACTTGCGAATAAGGATCTTCCGCGGCATCCAGAACCACTACTACCGAATCCATGTCGTCCAGCCACTTGATGGAATCAATAACCCCCTTGGTAGCTTCCTTGGCTCTTTTTTTAGCTTCGGTTTTCTTTAATCCCTTTTTAATAAATTCTTCATAATCTATTTTGGTGGCTATTCCTGGAGTATCAACCAGTGAGAAAGTTAATTCTTTTCCCTTTTTATTTTTAAGATTTATCTGTTCTTTAATAATAATTTCCCTGGTTTCGTGGGGGATATGCGATGTGGCAGACATCTCTTCTCCCAGCCAGTCCATGCTTATTTTGTTGGCTAAGGTTGACTTGCCTCCATTGGGAGGGCCGTAGAGCCCTAATTTAATATGGCTTTTTCTGCTAAAAGGATTAAAGCGCAGCTTTTTCAGAATTTTCTGCCACAATGATTTTACCATTTCTCACCAGTTTCCTTAGAGGGAGAGATATTTAAATTGTTATTAAAGTTTTTGGTGTTCTAGTTGCGGACAAAAGTAGGTTATAGGTTTTTCCGCAACTAAAGCATGCAACGATTGATTTTTAGTACAAGAAATAGAGCAAGGATTCTATTTCTGTACAGAAATGAAGTATTTTCTTCATTTCATGTACCGAAAATATAATCCGTTATTTTCGTGTATACAAAAGGCACAAAATTCTGTTCGGAATTTTGAGTCTTTTGGTATATAACCAATTTATGTCTTTCATTATTCTATATGTCGTATCCCGAAACTATTTCCTTACGACATCTCTGTTTAATCTGTTTATTTGATCATGGAACAATACTGGATGCCCAAAAAATTGGATTTTAGGAATCTTAGATTTTGTTTGGACAACTATGAAGCTGACTGTCTATTTATCAGATTAATTGGCGCCAAAGGCGGAACAATCAAGGTTGATGAAAATCTGGAAGGCAGAAAATTAGATTTTCATAAGAAATCTTCCGGATTATCTCTTTTAATCGATTCTGAAAATGTATTTCATTTTCCTTTAAAAGATTATAAGTTAGATACTGTTAAAGGATTCTCTCTGTATTTCATTTTCCTTTAGAAGATTATGGGTCAGACACTGTTAAAGGATTCTCTCTGGCTTATGAGCGAATTCAACCAACTGAAGACGGGATTGGAAGAATGGTTATGTTAAGTACAGGTTTCGATCCTTACGATCCGCAGCTTCCTGAACCCAGAAGATCAACCTTAAGGCATGTTCTGGACGACCATTTATTGGAAATATCCTTTAAAGGAAGAATTGGCCTTAAATTCCATTCGTGGTGGCAGGAACCGTATTGGAAATTTTGGACTGTTGACCGGTCAAGGAAGTCCTGAATGTGCGGGAAATCGTCTCAACTCTGGCTATTTTGCATTCTCTAATATCGATTATATCTTCTTTAACCATATTTTGATAGAATACATATGTTGCATATAAGGCATTACCAAGAAGTTCTAATAACTCAGGCTCTCTTTTGCAGATATGATTAAGGCAGGAAAACTGTTCATAGGGTTGACTGCCGCAGTTATAGGGGCGTCGGGGTTAGGTTATTTTTCCCATCGGGAATATCAGCAAAGAATCAAGAACAGTTATAATTCTGGTGTTCAAGGCGGTAAAATGCAGGGGATAGATGAAACACTGCAGGAAATAAGGTTAAATATAGAAGATATTAATAGTGATGGCCTGGAAGATTTTTGTGTCATGCTTCCTCCCAAGAGCAATGAACAGGTTAAGCGCATGATCTGCCGGATTGATTACAATAACGACTGCATCCAAGATACGGTTTATGTATCTATTGATGAACAGGGCAATGCAGAGATGGTCAATCAGGAAGCGGGAAAGAAAAAGTCCGGCATTTGCACTTCCCGGCCAATTCCACAGACTATTCGCTGAGCTTATTTAGCCATCCCCACTATTTCTTTTTTAGTAGTAGCTTGTTCGGAATTCTTGTCTTCTCTAAAACGAATAAAGCGCGGAAATCTTAAAGCGTAGC
>JAGVYX010000014.1 GCA_018303045.1 Candidatus Woesearchaeota archaeon | reverse complement strand
TTTAGACTGCGGCCATGAAGAAGAATATTCTAAATAAAGTTAGCCCTAATTGATCTAGTAAACTAAAAACGCGATAGCGCAGTAAACTAAATAAACAGAAATGTTTAAATAATAACTTCTTACCTGTTTTCTTAAGCCAACGTGGCACAACTCGGTACTGCGCAAGCCTGGAATTTAAACCGCAAAGCTTGTTTCCGCAAGGATATCCCGGAAACTTTGGTAAAGTTTCATCAAAGCTCAAGCGGGGTATTGCTTCGCAAACCCCGCGAATGGAGAACGAAATCTAGACCAAGTTGGGAAATTCAAATCCGGGCGTTGGCGTTTTTTATTTCTTAACAGGGCCTAATAACCCCTTGCGTGCAGAAAAATCTTTAAATACTCTTATTACTCTTAAAACTAAGGTTCAGGATCAGAAAAAGAAAAACAGAAATCCTTTGGATGACCTGAGGGACCAATTGGAACAGTATGAAGAAGGCTGCGAGACTAAAGACTTAATGCCTTCAAGAGAATGAAATGCGGGAAGATTTTGCTGTAGTAAAAAAGATCAAGTATAAAGATTCCTGCTGCGAATCTTATAAAACGCCTAAAGGAAGATGCTATACTTGCCCGGAAAATAGAACTAAAGATCCGGACCAAGAGGAATACTGAATGAACAGAAGATGTCCCAAATGCGGATCGGACAATACTGAACTTTACGAAGATTTGGCATTCATTAAATGCCGCAATTGCGGCTATGACGAATTAACTACGGAGCCTTTTCCTTATGATGTTAGAAAGTCGCAAAGAGAGAAAGGCCGATTTACTCCTTACAAACAAGGCGGAAGCAGGAGAATAGTTAAAAAATAATAAAATGGTAAAAATAATTTCTTGGAATGTCAACGGAATCAGGGCGGTCATTCCTAGAGGTTTTGCTGAAATTGTTAAAAAAATTAATCCAGATATCTTATGCCTGCAGGAAACCAAAGCCCATCCTGATCAGGTAGATAAAATTCTTAAAGAGTTTGAACATCATTATTGGAATTCGGCTGAAAAAAAAGGCTATTCTGGCACGGCTGTATTCAGCAAAATAAAACCTCTTTCGGTAATGTATGGCGTAGACAAAGAAAATCATAAAGGCGAAGGAAGAATTATCTGTCTGGAATTGGAGGATTATTATTTAGTCACGGTATATGCTCCTAATTCCGGCCGCGGATTAACCAGGCTAAGCTACAGAAAAGAATGGGATCAGAAATTCCTGAGATATATTCTCAGCCTAGAAAACAAAAAACCAGTTATCTTTTGCGGAGATTTAAATGTGGCTCATACTGAACTGGATTTAGCCAATCCTAACAGTAATTATAACAAAACTGCCGGCTATACACAGGCGGAAATTGACGGCTTTCAGAAGTACATTGATCACGGGTTCATTGATTCATTCAGGGAGTTTAATCAAGAACCTGGGCAGTACACTTACTGGGGTTTCTGGAATAATTTAAGAAAACGAAACATCGGCTGGCGGATTGATTATTTTCTGATTTCTAGAAAATTAAGGCCAAAATTAAAAGATTCTTTTATTTTGTCTTTAATCCTAGGGTCTGATCATTGTCCGGTAGGGATTGAGTTGAAAAATTAAAGTAGTTTCTTAATTTCATGAACTCTGAAAAATCCTCGTGATAGATTATTGAAGAGCTTCACATATTGATGCTAAAGCCCCAAACTTAATACACACTCAACTTGTAAATATTTATTAATCAAAAAGCCTTCCCTAAATAAATGGGCTTATTAATTTTTAAAGAAAAGAGGTTGGATAAAGCCGATAAAATTCAATTAATTATTTCTTATTTTCTGCAAGCAGTGATTTTAGGCAGCGGGATTTTTTCAGTATTTGAAAAACAGTGGCTGAATGCCTTTTTTATGCTGGGCATTTTAATCCTAACTTTTGCGCCAGCAGTGGTCAGAAGGAACTATCGCGTCTTCCTGCCAGTGGAGTTTGATTTTATTACGATCTTATTTGTGTTTTTAGCCATCTTTTTGGGCGAATGGCAAGATTACTACAACAAGTTTTGGTGGTGGGATATTCTTTTGCACAGCGGTTCAGGGTTCTTAATTGGAATTGCCGGGTTTTTGTTGGTTTATATTCTCAATTCGCAGAGAAAAATCCAATTACAGATGAAACCATTATTTATTTCATTATTCGCCTTTGCTTTCGCTTTAGCCTTTGGCGCATTATGGGAAATCCTGGAGTTTTCCCTGGACCAGACTTTTAGTTTAAATATGCAAAAAGACGGGCTGGCAGATACTATGCTGGATCTTATCGTAGACGCCATTGGCGCGGCAGTGATCTCAATATTAGGCTTTTTTTACCTAAGAAAAGGAAATTTTCTCGTCTTTGATAGGATGATTCACCGGTTTATTGATCGCAATCCCCGATTATTCAAAAAACGATTAATCAGAAAGAGACAAAAATAACTCCCGAGCATATTCCTGGTCAAATTCAAACAGCGCATTAAAAAAAGTCTTGCCCATCTTAATGCTCTCCGGACAATTGGACGAGCAGGGGAAATGAGAAATTAGAACCTGATCTTTATCTCTTTTAGCTAGATTAGTGTAAGGATTAGTTGGCTTCAACTGCAAATTAGGATTGTCGGGAGTAAACCGTTTAATAAAAAAATCTATGCAGCAGTTAGGGTATCCCAATAACCGGCCTAGCTCTTCGCTGTCATTGGTTAATTCATAATAACTAGCCAGCCAGGCTTCCCGTTCATTCTTGGAAATGTAAACAAAAAACAGGCCTGGTCGCAGATCATCACCAGAAATTTTAATGCCTTTATTGGAAAAGGCGGTTTCATCAGCCAGAAGGACTTTAAATCTGGATTTGGCTAAAGTTAAATTATGCTGCTGGCAAAATTCTTCTACTTTAGCTAATTCAGGCTCATAAAACCCCTGTCTTACTACTTTTTTTACATCTTTTAGCAAATATAATATTTCATGGGCTTTAGATTTTGAGCCAAAGATTAACGATAATTCGCGGACATTCATTATTTTGGCTTGCAGCTCATTCATTATTTTGGCTTATAGTTAGCAGTTTCTGGATTATAAGTGATTTCTACTTCTTTAATTTCTGGTGTTAATTGTCTTAAATAGGCTAGGCGTTGTAAATCGGCGGGATGAACAGAATCAGAAATAGATTCGTACTCTTCCCAGTTATGGTTATCAATTTTATAATCTATCAGCATAATTTTTCAGAAATTAACAAGAATATAAACTTTTTGAAAAAGCGGACCCGGGAGGATTTGAATTCGGTAGTTGATAGCTAATTACTAAAAACTTCCCCCGACCTGCAGCTTTCATCCCCTCAGTGAACTGTGGCATTCCATTAATGAAATGACTCAGGAGCTCTTCATGGGGTAGGAGGCTGCCGTTCTATCCAGGCTGAACTACGGGTCCACGGGAATTAGTTTTACGGGCTTGTTTTTATAATTTGTTGTCAAGATTTAAAAATAACTGAGTTAATTTAACATTAATGCATCCAAAACTTAACAAAACTATAATTGTTCTCCATATTATGGCAGTTATTTATTTTTTAATTGTTTTGGCAGTGATTGTATTCTTAATTTCATTCTCTTTAATTGTAGATGAAATGGAACCGGAAATACCCCTAACATTCCTAAAAATAACTGCATTATTTACAGTATTACTATCAATTGCAAGCGGTGTTTTTATTGAAATAGTTATTAAGAATTTAAAAAATAATAAGTTTTGGGCATGGGTAGCTGCTGTAATTATTTGCGGCCTGTATATCCCCAGTTTATTCATCATTCTGGGCATTATTGGATTAAAAGGCCTGCTTGATAAAGAAGTGAGAAAAGAATTTATAATCAAGTCCTGAATAAGGCTAGAAGTCCTGAATAAGGCTAGAAAACTGCCCATTCATCCCGATCTTAAAAGATGAGGCCTTCTGGCCTATTTAATGTAACCAGGGGACCTTCGGTTCAACGCCACGAACTAAGAGCGAGAAACTGCAAGCCGCGGTTTGAGCGATAGCGAGAAAGGTTGAGAACTGCGCTAGTTTAGGGTTAGGGATGGAAGCGCGCGCTTTAGAACTTAAGTTCTTTTTGCTTATCAGAATTAATTCCTTTATTCCTGATTCTAATTGTTGGCTCCTTAGTTATTTCTCCAATAACTCTATTTTCAATTTCGTGTTGGTTTGCTACACTCATTACTTCATCTGGGCTGGGAGTAATTATAATCATCCCCTGCCCCATGTTCCAGGTTTTGTAAGCTTCAACATCTGCAACGTTTCCTTTTTCCTGACAATATATCATTAAATCGCAGGGCTCAAAAAGGTTATCCAAATATGCGCCAAGACCACTTGGTTTTAGGGCTCTGCCCAATTTTCCCGGAACTCCTCCGCCAGTAATATGAGAAACTCCATGAACTGTTGATTTAGGTTCACCATTAAAACCGCCAAACATATCAACAACAGCGCCAGAATAAATTCTGGATGGATGCAAAGCCAATTCAGCTAAACTCTTCCCATCATAGGTTTCTCTGTGCCATTCCTCTCCATAAGCAGCTTTCATAACTTTTCTGGCCAGAGACAATCCATTGGACCTAAAACCATTTTCTCTCAGGCCAACAAGTTTGTCGCCTACTTGTATTTCATAGCCCGTTAGCATTCTGCTTTTTCTGGCAAACCAAACCACTCCGGCTCCCCAATTATAATTAAAGGGGCCATAGCCATTTACTCTTGCTCCAAGTTCTGCGACTTCTCCATTGACAATTGCCATATTTGCATCTTTTGCAGCATTAATGTAGCCAACCGCCAGTTGTTTTACAAAACCAAGATGGGATTTATCGCCATCGCCTAAACTTTTTACATCAAGAATAGAGCCAACAATTACAGGTTCGGCTCCTCTTACAACAGCATCATCGCAAACCATAGCAAACAAATCGTAAGCAACGGTGTCATGTTTAGCTATTCTTTCCCCCAATTCCACTTTTGTTCCAACGCCATCAAAGCCAATATTCATATAAGTATCGGCAGGTAGTCCACCAACATTAATTGCTCTCAATCCAGAAAAATCTTCAAAAATTTCTACTACCTCGCCCAATCTTCCGGTTCTGTTTTTCCAAGTAAGTTTGGCGGCTTCGTAAAGAACTGTGGAGGCATCGTCTCCTAATTCAATGTTTACGCCAGAATCAGAATAAGTTGTTGGTTTTGCCATTTTGTTTAGAGAATTTTGTCGATAAAAAATTAATTATTCAACATTTTCTTTAGGATCCCAATCTTACTCCTTGAGGAATGGGTTTATTATCAAAATATAGATTTTTTTGGCCATCTTGAGAATATCTTCCTTCAGCAAGGTATTCTAATGTTCTTGGGAAGATAACCCCATCTCCCATTTTTTTTAGACGAATTTGATGTTGATCTGAAATGAGCTTAACTTGGCTGTTGTTATTTACATCAAATCCCTCTGGAAGATTTACCATTAATGGAGAAGAAATCATCAAAATTCTTCCATAATCCACCTGCGGTTCAATTATATGCGTAGAGGCCCTTAATTGTTTTTCTCCAGCAATAATAGCATCTTTTACTGCGCGATCCCCGGTATATTTTCTTTTGCTTCCATCCATAATAGATAAATCGGCTGGATGAACATTTATACCCAGGAAAGCATTTATTAATGGGTCCGTGGCAATACTCATGTAACCTGCATAAGCGGCAACATCAATATTAAATGGTTTTAATGCTTCCCCTGTTTCTTCATCAAACTCTCTTCTAACCGATAAATCTCCCCGTGGCTTTCCTCTTTCTGTATAGAAAGCTCTTAAATCCTTTACGATTACGGGAATTCCATAATCATTACCAATTTTTTCTGCATTGCTTGCAGGATTATCTGAGAAAATAACCACTACCTGATAAGGCGCTCTCCCTTCTCTGGATTCAATAACTCTGCCATGTTCAATTATTTTTCTTAAATTACTTCCGCGTCCAGACATTAAACCTGCAACCCTCATTCTTCCGCTTTCCGGATGATACAATTCCTTGGTCGCCATGTCAAAAAAACTGCCCACCACTGGTGGAAAAATCATATTTTACCTATTTCTTCGCCAAATCCAGCTTTAGATAATTCTCCTTCAGATCCTTAGCGCTCCAGTCGGAAGGGCAGCCGTCCATGGGGCTTTCTTTATTTTTATTCTTGGGGAAGGCAATGACATCGCGAATATTATCCAGTTTCTCTATCAGCATCACAAATCTGTCCAGGCCCGGAGCAAATCCTCCGTGCGGCGGAGCCCCGTATTTGAATGCATTAATCAGAAAGCCAAATTTATTCTGCGCTTCTTCCAGAGTCATGCCAATAACTTTCATTACCCGTTCCTTAATTTCCGGGCGGTTAATTCGGATAGAGCCCGAACATAATTCAATCCCATTAAGCACTAAGTCGTATAATTTTCCGCGAACCCTGCCGGGGTTTTCTTCCAGATATTTCATATCCTCATCTCTGGGCATGGTAAAAATATGGTGCATGGCTTCCCACTTTTCTTCATCGGCATTCCATTCAAATAAGGGAAATTGATTAATCCAGCAGAAATAAAATTCATCCTTATTGACCAAATTAAGATCCTCGCCTAATTTTAACCGCACTTTCCACATCGTGTTATGAACTAATTTTTCTTCGCCAGCGCAGAAAAAGAGCAAATCTCCGGGCTTAGCCTGCATTTTGGCAATTAATTGTTTTTGTGTTTGTTCATTAAAAAATTTAGTTATGGAAGATTCTAAACCATGTTCGGCCATTTTCATCCAGGCTAAACCAGCTGCGCCTAAGCTTTGGGCGAAAGCTATGTAAGCATCAATTTCTGTTCTGGAAAAAGTTTTGCCGGCGCCTTTAGCGTTAATTCCCTTAACTATGCCGCCTTTATCCACTGCTGATTTGAATACTGCAAAATCAGATTTGTGAACAATTTCTGAAACATCAGCATGTTCCAGGCTGAAACGCAAATCTGGCTTGTCGCAGCCGTACTTAGCCAGCGAGTCGGCATAAGACATTCTGGGGAATGGCGTCTTAATTTCAATTCCTTTAACCTGTTTCATAATATGAGCAAATAATTTTTCACCTACAATGTAAACATCCTCTTCATCTACAAAACTCATTTCAATATCAATCTGGGTGAACTCCGGCTGCCGGTCGGCGCGGGAATCTTCCGCTCTCATACAGCGAGCAATCTGGTAATATTTATCCAGCCCGGAAACCATTAACAGTTGTTTATAAATCTGGGGAGATTGAGGCAGGGAGTAAACTTTTCCCAGATGAAACGGCGAAGGCACTAAATAATCCCTAGCGCCTTCCGGTGTAGAACGCACTAGCATCGGCGTCTCAATTTCCATAAATCCCAGACTGTCCAATAATTCGCGGCAGGCTTTCATTACCTGGTGGCGCGCCATCAGATGTTTCTGCATAATTGGCCGTCTTAAATCCAAATATCTGTACTTCAAGCGCAGCTCTTCGGAAGCCTCCTTGCGGTCATCGATCTCAATAGGAGGCGTTTCGGCGCTGTTCAAAATATCTAATTCATCTACAATAATCTCAATATCTCCAGTAGGGAGATTATGATTTTCTAATCCCTTGCCCCGATATCTTACCTTGCCAGTTACTTTAATACAATCTTCCCGCTTAAGCTTTTCAGCTTTAGCATGTGTTTCCTGATTATGATGAGGATCAAAGACCGCCTGAGTAAGGCCATACCTGTCCCTCAGGTCAATAAAAATAATTCCTCCGTGATCTCTCCGGGAATGAGTCCAGCCGCAGAGGGTAACTTCTCTGGTTTCATCTTTTCTGGTTAATTCACCGCAGGTGTGGGTTCTAAGCATTGTCCCTTAAAGGATTTTAGGAGATTTATATAAAGGTTTGGGGAAAGTTTATCTCACTGTCTTCACTGCTGTCCCTACCACCAATTTGAATTTGGAAACTAATAATATGGCTTTAAGCCTTAATTGTTCCGTATCATTTTGGTCAAATTTTGTTTTTGTAGAATAAGCAGCATCTTCCCGCTTATTTTTAGCTTCAACATAGAACAACAGATCATGATAATCGATAAAATTAGAAAGAATTTCTAAATCTTTTTTGCTCAATTCCCGGTTATAAAATTCTCTGATCAAAACACAAAGGGTGGCTAAGTGATTTTTAGAAGAATATCCTTTAGTGAGAATTAAAGCCAAAGCCGCATGATAACAAGCATAGTAACAGCCAATAGTAACCCAATCAAAAAATCTTAACTTAATGTTTTCAGCCACGAATCTCAGATTGTGATCTGATTTCAAAAGATGTCCTTTAATTTCATCCGCATCTATATCTTGATTGGTTAAGATTCCTTTTTGCAGAAATTTAATTATATTTTTATTAATTAAATCCTGATTTGCCAGCAGCTTATCCAAATCATATTCTTTCATAATATTTCTCGTAATAGGAAATATGGTTAATCTGGGGATAACCTGTATTTAAAGCTGATTGAACTACTGAATCTTCTTTTAACTTGATTTCTTTTAAGAATTGATCCCGGTTCATCTGAAAACTGCTAACTTTAATGCCGGTTAAAGCATTAGCTTCCTTCTCCGCATCTTCAGTCGAGATAATTTTATTAGTGATAATTAGTATATCAACATCAGATCCGGATCTATAGGTTTCTTTGGCTGTCGAACCAAATAGAATAACAAAAATCGGCTGTTCTGGAAGTTTATCAAGATAACACTCAATAGCCTGCTTCCTTATAGTGGGGAGCCTATTCCATCTTTCTAGATCAAATATTGTATAGATGAGAAAAGTATTTTTATTCCTGATTATTGAATACTCTCTAAGATTCCCCTGCCGCTGAGATTTTAAGATTCCTTTCTCTTCTAGTTCGTTAAGTATAGCAGAAACGCTTGGTCCATGAAGTTTGGTTAATCGCGAGATTTCTCTTAGATGGTAATGCGCCGATTTATTCTTGTAGAATAGCTGCATTACTTTCCAGTACCCGGTTTTTAATAATGTTATCATTTTTATAACAAACGTTATAATTTTAGTTACATTTATAAACTTTTCTAGTGTATTATCGATAGTAAAAGCATTAAATATTCGAACATAAAATGATGTGCTTTTACTATTACGAGAAGCACTACTTGTTCGATAATTTAATACTTCGAGTATAAATAGTTTATAGCGCAAACTATATAAAGAAGTTAAATTAGAAGCTGATTAAGAAGCCCCCGTAGCTTAGGCGTGCTAAGACACGGAGCAACAGGTAGAGCGTGCGAGTTAAACCACGAAGCTGTTACCTTTTAGGCTGATACCGCAAGTTAGTGATAACCGGTAAAGGTCACCAGTTCAAGTCTATGGCGTTAGGCCTGGTTCGAACGCTAGTGAGATTCTGGTCGGGGGCGCTTTTTCTTCCGTTATCTTTAAATAATATTCTTAATAATATCCTGATTACTGATAATCCCATGCATATTGACAAAGAATTAACCAAAAAAATCGCCAAAACTGCCAGGTTAGAGTTAACTAATTCCGAATTAGAACAATTTACTCTGGACTTACAGGAAATTGTTAAGGCCTTTTCCGTGCTAGACCAAATAGATGTTGCTAAAACCGAAAGCTCTTTCCGGCCGGTGGAGCAGAAAAATAACCTGAGAGAAGATAAAGAAACCGATTGCTTAACTCAGGAAGAAGTTTTAAAATTTACTAAAAACAACAGGGATGGATTCTTTATTGGCCCCAAAACCGTCGAATAGTCAAAACCAAATTGCCAGGAAATTAACTAAAATAAAATATTAAAAAAATGATTAGGGAAACCAAAAAAGTATTGGAAGAATGTAAAAAAATACAGGAAGAATACTTTTATTTCACTGCCATTTGCGAAGAAGAAGCCTTGCTGCAAGCGGAAACAGCCAATGACCCATTAAGGGGGTTATTTGTCAGCGTTAAAGACTGCCTTTGCGTAAAAGGCGTGGAAAGCGCGGCCGGATCTCGTATTTTAAAAGGATATCAGCCACTATTTGACGCCACAGTAATAAAGAGATTAAAAGATGCCGGAGCAATCATTATTGGCAAAACTGCCCAGGATGAATTTGGCTTTGGCAGCTTTAATACTAATGTTGGTTTAAATGTTCCAATTCCCAAAAATCCTCTTGATCGAGAACGGGTTACCGGCGGATCATCCGGCGGCGGGGCTGGATTAACTCGGAAGGCTTCCTTCAATCACGTAGCGATTACTGAAAGCACCGGCGGAAGCATTGAAAGCCCGGCAGCTTTCTGCGGAGTAATCGGGTTCTGCCCCACCTATGGAAGAGTAAGCCGCTATGGGTTAATTTCTTATGCCGATTCGCTGGACAAAATCGGAATCATGAGCAAAAAAGTTTCTGAAATAAAACCAGTATTGGAGATGATTTCCGGATATGATCAAAAAGATGCTACGTCATTAAGAGCGGAAGTTGATTTTACAGCCAAAACCGGGAAATTTAAAATTGGCATTATTAAAGAAAGCTTAACCAAAGGAGTTGGCGCGGAAATAAGGAAAAAAGTTCAGTGGTGCATTAACAAATTAAAAGATAATGGCCACACTGTAGAAGAAGTTTCCTTGCCAATAACTTTTGCGTATGGCATTCCTGCCTATTATATCATTTCTACTTCGGAAGCTTCCAGCAATTTAGCCCGCTTCTGTGGATTGCGTTACGGAAATAAAACTTTTAATGTCTATTTTGCTGAAATACGCAGCCAGCACTTTAATGAAGAAAGCAAGCGCAGGATTATTTTAGGAACTTTTGCCCGCATGGCCGGCTACCGCGATGCTTACTATATTAAAGCAACTAAAGTAAGGACTAAAATTATCCAGGAATATAAGCAGCTATTCCAAAAATATGATGTGTTAATTTCACCAACCATGCCTGTCGTTGCGCCAAAATTTTCTGAAGTGAAGAAAATGACTCCATTGGAAAATTATCTGATGGATATTTTAACTGTAGGGCCTAATTTAGCGGGAATTCCCCATGCCAGCATCCCTATTGGCAAAGTTAATAATTTACCCGTTGGCTTGATGGCTAATACCGATCATTTGCAGGAAGGAAAATTGCTGGAATTTTTGCAAATTATTGAGGATTTGGGGGATGATTCCCCATGAATAATAACTTCACCGCCGAGATAGTAATTGGGCTGGAGATCCATGTCCAGTTAAATACTAAAACTAAACTATTCTGCGGCTGCCCCTCACAAGGCAGTTCTGAGCCGAACACCAGATGCTGCCCCATTTGTTTAGGCCATCCCGGATCCAGGCCGGTGTTAAATAAAGAAGCCCTGCAATTGGCGGCTAAATTTTGCCTAGCGGTCCATTCTAATCTGGCATCGCAACTGATTTTTTCCCGCAAAAGTTATTTTTACCCTGATATGTCCAAGAATTTTCAGATTACCCAGTTTGAAGAACCATTGGGCGCCGGAGGGAAAATATTTTTGAAATCAGGAAAGGAAATCGGCTTAATCCGCGCGCATCTGGAAGAAGATCCGGCCTCTCTCAGCTACCCCTTGTCCATGAAGCAGTCATCTTATTGCTTAATTGATTATAACCGCTCGGGAAATCCGTTGATTGAAATCGTGACCAGGCCGGAACTTGCTTCTCCGGAAGAAGCCCGGGATTTTTTAAACCAGTTGATCAGCATTTTAACTTATTTAAAGATTTTTGACGTGAATAACGGCATCATTAAAGCTGATGCCAATATTTCTATTAGAGAAAGCGGCTATATCAGAGTGGAAATCAAAAATATCACCGGGTTTAAGGAATTAGAAGCTGCCTTGATTAGCGAAATTGCGAGGCAGAAACAATTGGCGAGCGAGGGAAAAAAAATACAGCAGGAAACCAGAGGCTGGGACAGCAATACTAACACCACTCATTTAATGCGAACAAAGGAAACAGAAGCCGATTACGGCTATATTATTGAGCCGGATTTGCCCATTATCGATATTGATACAGAGTTTAAGGAAAAATTGCAATTAGAAATCCCAGAATTGGCTCAGGAAAAAATTAAACGGTATATTCGAACTTATCAGCTGGATCCGGTTGATGCCGAAGTGATGGCCATGGAATTAGAGCTGGCTGAATTATTTGAAAAAGTTATCGCGCAGGTTAAACCGCAATTGGCCGCCAAGTGGATGCGCAAGGAACTGCTGAGAGTTTTAAATTATAATAAAAAGTCAATCAGGGATTTAAAATTCAATGAACTGGAATTGATTGAATTATTAACTTTAATTGAGCATCATAAAATTTCTGATACTACAGCTCAAAAGATAATTGAAGAATTAATGGTTAAAGCCTTTTCTCCAAAAGAATATGTGGCCAAAAATAAGCTTGAACAGATCAGCGATGATTCGGAATTAAGGCAATTCTGCCGGAAAATTATTTCTGAAAATAAAACCGCTGTTGAAGATTATAAGTCCGGCAACGATAAGTCATTAAATTTTTTGGTAGGCCAAGTAATGAAATTATCCAAAGGCAAAGCTTCTCCGCAGATGGTTAGTGAATTGATGAAAGAGATAATAAAATAAAAGTCCCAACCATCCCCAGAGGCTAGTACACGAAACAAATGGAAAAATCGGTTTTGCCCATGTCCTTAATCAGAAGGTGTTCATGCTAAACCCAATTCCCGAAACGCTTTATTGCAAAACTGAAATTGAAGCGGTTAAGCCGATTATTCTTAATGGTGATTTAACAAAAATTCCTGTTATATTCCCCGAGCGAAGCGAGAGCGCAGCGTGGTTGACCGCAGGGAGAAGTTTTTGTAAGAGTATTATCTTTATGTTTTCGTAATAGACAACAATCTGACGCAGGTCAGACGGGGGATGCCCCCTGCGGGGTGTCTGACGAGGGCAAATTCCGCAGAATTTGACCGACTGCCGTCAGGATTGTTGTCGAAAAATCAACGAAATCAATAAGCATAATTACCTTACAAAAATTGAAACTAATCGCTGCTGTTAGTTTCCCTGACCTACGAAGTGAGAAAGGTGCGGAGTGAAACGGAGCAAGTTTTTGCGTCGCTACAGAAAAGGGGCTGGCTAGATTCGTTAGTTTTATTAATGTATTACACAATTTGCAGAAGATAATGGCGAAAAATGAGCATTATCTTGATTCCTGCATTTGGTTGAATCTCTTTAAGAAAGAAGGTGATCCTACAAAAGGTATTCCCTATTGGAAATTAGCGAAAGATTTTATTGAACAGGTTGAAGATGAAAAGGGAAAGATTATTGTTTCTACAATTATTCTTAAGGAGTTATATTTTACGTTAGGAGAAAAATTTGATGGCGTAAAAGGATTCTTAAAAGAAGCGGGATACGTCAATATTATAAAAACAACTAGCGATGATTATGATTTAGCAAGAGAGTTTGAACAACAGCATGGTTTAATCAGCTTCTATGATTATCTTCATGTTGCAATTGCAAAAAGGTTAGGTATTCCATTAATCACAAGAGATAGAGATTTGATGGATTTTGCAAAAAATCATGTGAAGGTGTTCAAACCAGAAGATTTACTCAGCTAGTTTGTTGATTTCATCCAAGTCAAATTTTTCTTTGGATAATTTAGTCCTAATCTTTCTGATCTCTTTTACAGAATCCCCTATGCCTGGAAGAATTCCAATAAGTTTATCAAGCACGAGTCTTCTTACAGCATCTCTTAGAACATCAGAACGACTAGAGTAAACTCCTGTCTGTACTAAATCATCTATCTTTTCAACTAATCCGTGACTTAACCGTACTTGAATTGTGTCCATTACCATTGTAATGCTATTGTGGTTGTTCCAAATATAAAAATCTTTTGCTAAATCGGTTCTAACTTAAAAGTGACAAAAAGTTTATAAAGTAGTATGCTTATTTCATCATAAAATGAGATTCAAAGACATTACAAGCGAACTTACATGGAAAAATGTAGCAATTGGTGCTTTAGCTGTGGGATTTTTGACGGCAACATTCCCTCCTGTTTACCTTAAGATTGAAGAGTATATCGGTCAAAAAATGTTCTGTAGTGATTACGGACATTTGAAAGGTGAACCAAGGGAAGTTATAAATCAGCACGCTGCTGCATATTGGCTAGATATTCATCCATCCAACGAAGAAAAATATTTTAATGCTTTTGCTGGATGGGTTGACAAGTGTGAATAATTCAATGGTTGACAAGTGTGAATAATTCAATTATTTTCTTTTTTTTTAACAAAACAAAATCCAGTTTAATGGTTTCATGAATGATTTTGGATTACAATGGCAATAAGGGTGTGCAATAAATTTTTTTTTGTAAAGTGTTAAATTTAGTTTTAAAATTTTTTCCTCATTTTCTTCATTGATTCTGTTATATGGTGGACGGAATAAAGTTGGTTTCTCTTCAAAACAGTTCTCAAATTCTTTTATTGCTAATACCAGTTCTTCATCATGAATTTCTTTCTCAAACTCATGGTAAGAATGCTTTATTCCATGAAGTCCGATTGTTTTGTTAAGAGATTTAATTTTAGCACACCAATCTTCATTATTGTTAATTGAATTATTTTCAAAGTTTGGGATTATGTAGAGAACATCTGCTTTTTCCAATAAACCATCACAAGTATTAGTCTGATACACGTCGTCAACAATTAATGGATTTCTGCTACTGATTAACATTAGTACATAAATAATACCAATTGCCACAATAAGTAATGAGGTAAGTTTGCGTTTCATAATATCAGTTTGAACATTTAATAGATATATTAATGTTTAGTACTAGTAGCCAGCCCCGTTTTAATTGAAGCAGGGTAAACATCACGCGACGCAAAAATTGAATATAACATAGATTAGTTGCTTTTCTGGATTAAAGGTTAAATTACATCTCATAATAAAACTTCAACGCCGCCAACAATCCAACCATCTGCAGTCCATTATAAAGGGTTAAAATTCCCAGGCGATTTATCATGTTTACATAATTTTCTTCATAAGATTTCCAATCTGTTTTCTTATGAGACTGGTGGTTTCTTACGGCATAAAAAATTGAACCTAATCCCAACGGAGTGAAATCGGTTAATTTTAATTTATAAGCTTCTTTAGCCAGCTGTTCCAAATCCAAGTTCATGATCTATCTCCTCTCCTTTACGAACATCTTTTTACTTCCTAATGCTATAACTCAAGCCATCCCCGATATTAATAACTTCCGTTTTTAATTTAGGATTATGCAAAACGGCGGCGGCAAAATCCCGGCAGTCTTCCATGGAAATATTATCGGCAATAATAACTCCGCCGGTTTTAGTTAAAGAAACACAATTACTCCCTACTTTGATATATCCCTTTTTGAAAAAATCAATAAAAATTAAATCGAAGTTTAGTTTTTTTTTAACTAAATCCCGGATAATGTCAATGCCATTTCCTAAAAGAATTTCAGCATTAATGTTATTTTTAGCAAAATTAATGGCCGCTTCTTCAGCGATTTTTTCATCAACTTCAATAGTAGTAAGCTTTCCTCCTTCGCTGCCTAAAATGCAGCCGCTATACCCGTTGGCTGTTCCCAGCTCTAGGATCTTTTTTGGTTTAAATTTCTTAATTATCTGTAACAGCCAGGCGCCTTTCTCTCGGCCGATAATGGGAATTCCCCGGTGAATGCTTTCCTGTTCCAATTGGGCTAGTTTATTTAAGATCATTTAAGATCATTTAAGATAATAGCAACCATTACTTTAAATGTTTATCGAGAATAAAAAATCCCAATCGGAGCAGAGCTCCGTGGTATTTTTTAATCTTGCTTGGAATCGACATCGCAGTAGTCAAGTCACGTTGTTCGTGAGTTTCCTGCGGAAACAACTCCTGGGTATGATACCCAAGCAAGAAATCAAGGAACCTTAGTTTGCCAAAATGTTTTTACTTCTTCTTCTCCAATCTTTTAGCCGATTCAGCCTGCTCCACATAATTTTCAGAAGTAACGATTCTTCTACCACTTTTTATTTCCAAATCTCTTCTTGCTCTACCGGCAACAGCCCCACCTTCTTGCGCTGCTTTTTTGCCTTCATCAAATCTTTGTGCATTCTTATTTCTCGTGATTTCGGTGGTAGCAGCCTCACCAAGCATGGAAAAGATAAGCTCCAAGTCGGTCATGTGATCACGTAAATTTTCTCGTTTCAGTCCCTTTAACTCTTTGTACTCGGACGGCGTTAAACCAAAAGTCGCTTTTGAGATTTCTGCGGTGAGGATTGCATATTCTCTTTCGGTCTTTATTGCCCGCTTATCCCATTCGCTGGTCAATTCGTCTCTTATTGCTATCCCCCTTACTCTTCGTTCGACCCATTCATCAGAATATCCTTTCTTTTTGTACAATTCCCTCATCCTTTTTTGAGCAAGTTCTGGGTTTTCTATTTCTTGTATCCGCTCATAGCCAACCTTTGCAAGCCATCTCTTAAATGGCTCTGCTTTTGGGGAGGGAATGGATTGAACTATCCTTAGGAGAGTTTCAGTATTGGCACAGTCAGTTTCATAGAATTTACCGTCAGAAGAGGGTAACTTCAGTTGTACGATTTTTTCGTACAACTCAAATCCTTCATCTTTAAGCTTAATTTTTAAATCAGACCAATATCTTCTAGGAATAGAGCTACCCGTTAATACGGTCACAATATCTATAATAGAAAAGAACCATTCTTCAATATACCATAACCTTCGTATACCTTTTCCCTGAAAAACAATCAATGACGCTTCTGGATCCATTCTAATTATCATTAAATTAACCTATTTTTAAATACTTTACCAAAACCTATCCCGTAACCACCACTCTAGTGAAAAATGGCTGTTAAGTTCCAAAAATTTGATTCTCGGTCGCTACGGTCTGGTCGGCAGACAAGTGGTGCCTACTACGTTATCCGCAACAGCAACCGCCGCTGCTTTTGCCTTTGCCTTTTCCGCAACATTTTCCATAACTTTCTTCATTACCGCAGGGGCAAGGTTCATTGGTTTGGGTCATAAGTTCACCTCCCGATCTTTTAGTTCTTATTTTTAATGTAAAGAAAATGGGGCCTATAATGTTTACCACATGGAGCGCTAAATTCTCATTGAGGATCTACTGATATTATTTTTACCTTTATTCCTTTATTATATTCTGCCTCCATGATATTCTAGCCTATAAACCTCTTCTCCTGTATACAATATTCTTTCAGTTCCTATGAAATTATCTAAATCACCCTCACTTTTATCAATATATTTGAAATCTTCTTCTTTAAAATGTGAAGGGCCTCTGAAAGGCCTTTGTTTATCTATGCGGCTCATTGCTTTTCTAAGAAAACCATAAACCTTTTTGCTATCTATTTTATCAGATAGCATATAACCATAATAATTCATTATCCAAACAGCTTTGCCATTTTGCCAAACAATCTCTTCTCCACCAAATGGTCTTGGATCTCTCGCATGATACCTATCTCTATATCTGTAATCTCCTTCTTCATAAAAAAATTCCTCAAAACCATCTTCTAATTTTTTTGCAGGATTTCCACTTGCATAAGTCTGTTTCTTGGCTTTGACTACAAAATTTACCAATTCCATGATTATCAGTTATAAAGCGTATTTTAATAAAGTTTCTATTATTCTAGGTGACGTTTACTTTACAGCTCAATTAAGCGCATGCGGAAGGGCATTCCTTATGGGAAGGCGCCGCAGATCACGATAACCAATGCTGAGTGAGTCTGGCGTGGCGATTATTTTTTGGATGAAGCCTAAGAAAGTTCATATATGATAAAAAAAGAGAATCTTTTCCTTAAATATATTTCTTTTCTTCATCAAACCAACTTAATCCGATATTGAAAAAAACTAAATTATCATCAGAAGGAGATCCTTCTTTTAATTAATCCCTGCGTCTAAATTTCATCACTTTTTTAAATAAACTCTGGACTAAAACTGTCTATGGACGGAATTTGGCACTCGCCGCGATACCTCAAAAGCACTTTTCCCCGCGACTACCAGGCTGACCCGGAAGTTGGAAGAACATTTGTTCTAATTGACATGCAGGAAAAATTCTTGGAGTATTTAAAGCCCAGCGGCGCGCGGAGATTGATTACTTCACAAAAAACAGTGCTGGATTATTGCCGGAGGCGCAATCTGCCTGTAGCCGTCTTAAGATATGACCTTTGTGGAAAAACAATTGCTGAGTTGTCCAGGGAGATAAAACAATTAAAGAGAACAGAACAAATAACCAAAACTTGCGACAGCGGGTTTACTGGCACAGATTTAGACGCTCTGCTTAGAATCTGGGGAACGATTGAAACATATCTAATGGGGGTTAATGCCAATTTCTGCGTGGAAAGCACAGGGAAGGATGCTAAAAATCTTGGCTATCAAATTATCACTGCCGACTGCCTGATTGCCAATTACGATAGCTGTAAGGAAAAAAAAGACCGCTGGTTTAAACGGAAAGGAATTTATTTAAGGTAATGCTTATCCATAAATTAACACGCCGGTAACGACCACCAGATGCATGACCATCCAAAAAACATAGTTAATAATTATTGGAGTTTCCCGCTCTTCGATTCCATAGGCCAGCCAAAATCCTGATAAAACAAAATAACTTCCCCAAGACAAGGCGGAAACCCCCGAAGCATCTTGGTACAGCCAAATTTTAATGATCTGTGGAATCGTCATCAAGGGGCCTAAAATTCCAGCCACATAAACAGCTTTATGCAGCCATTTCTGGTGCTTAAGCCGATGATGAATTCCATTAACCACGATTTTGAATTTATTTTTATCTATTTAAATTTGGTGCTATAAGCTAGATTATTCCCAGGCAGCCGGCCATTTTTCGAATAAAGCTTTTTTTTCAGAAAGTTATTTAAAAATGATTGGTAAATAACGAATAATGATTACCAGAAGAGAAGCCCTAGCCGGGATTGGCTCTGCTGTAGGAATTCTGTGGGCAAATCCCAGTTTAGCGCTGCAGCAAATGATTACTGCCGGAGAATTGAGAATTTATAATGCTGATTCTGCGGTTAAAACTGATGAATTAGAACAAGCCCTAATTAAAGCAGGAGATCGATTTAGTGAAGCCGGCCTTGCTTTTCAAGACCTAAAGCTAATAGAACATTTCGAGCCGTTAGGAAATCTTGATGTAGTGGTTTGCGTTTTAAACGCAAGTTTATTCTCTCAGAAAGGAGAAAAACCCCCCCTGGCAGGATTTAGGATAGCCAATGCGCCCAACTGCCAATATAAAGATGCTATCGTTCAAGCTACGGGAATCCCTTATGAAGCCAGTTTAGAAACTAATACTGGCTTTATTATTCCAGATCTAGTTATGCCGGAACAGAGCCATCAACAGGAAAAAGCAGACTTTTTGTCCAGATTAATTACCGCAGTGGCCGCCAAAGCTTATGCTGCCCGAGAGGTAGGAATTTATCGGCAGGGACAGTTTATTCCCAGCCCGGAATATTTCCTTGGCGATTGGCGAACTGGAACAAGATTCCATCCGCTAAACCAAAAAATTATGAGGCATTACGTTTCTACCGTAAATTCCCGGCCGGAAGTTTATAATTCTCCGGCAGAAAGAAAAAAACTCTGGGAAATGGTTAATTTTAACCAAAAAATTGATTTAAATGATGCCCGTGGCTGTAAACCCTTCTAAAACATTAGCGGAAGCATTAATTAATATAGGAAATAGTATCGAGAAAGAACAGTATGCTGAATTGGTTATGCCGACAGCGCAAGATTTTCAAGACAGACTATGGGAAATTGTGGACATGTTAAATGAACAGTATTCCCAATTATTATCCTCACCCTTCGATTTGTATAATTGGATGAACCATAATCGTGAAGATGAAGTGGCTTATTTTCTGAACGAAGCCAGTTCTAATGTTATAAATCATGCCGAGTTTCCCTTAACGATTCAGTTATGGATGGGAAAAAAAGGTTTTATCATCGCGGTAAAACAAGCAAGAAAATCATTTAATGCCGCTGAAATAGCCCCCGGCGGCGGATTTGCTTTTTTTAATGAATGTAAAAATTCTATTTTTTGGGATGATTTCCTACAAGCTAAAATTGTTTACCTGGAATATCTGTTTAGATAGCTGAATAAGGCCAGTCCACTTTTTGATTGATGCGGGGGTTAGTATGCAGAACTTTCAATTCCTGGAATCTTTGCAGCATCCCTTCAATAGAAATATATTTATTGCTGTTAAGATTTTTGGATTTATCCCCTGCTTTCTCGAAGAGAAAAACGAGGTTTAGTGCAACGTCCCGGAGGGAAACCGAAGAGTTGGTGTGAGCGAGTGTCCCGTTAGTGGGCTGGGCTTTTTAGTAAAATTTATTTTTTATTTTGACTAACAAATGCGCGCTGTTAAGTGAGCCGAGCGTAAGCGAGAGTGCAACGTGCCACGAAGCGTAGCGGGGTGAGTTTTTTGTCGTCGAAAATTCCATTGACACCGTAGTTTTTCAGATTTAGCTTTTTAATCAATTCCGAGCAAAGCG
>JAGVYX010000015.1 GCA_018303045.1 Candidatus Woesearchaeota archaeon | reverse complement strand
ATAAGCCATAAACACGTCATTCCAGATTTCCACCCAGTGCTTATCTTTCGGATCAAATAAATCAGGAGCTTTTCCCGCGCCCGTCCAGTAGAACATTTCCGTAGAAGGGCCGCAGGGGCCGGTATCGCCAGCGCTCCAGAAATTATCCTTGCCGACATAAGCGATTCTTTTTTCTGGAACTCCCCATCGCCTCCATGACTGGAAGGATTCGTCATCTCTAGGAACTTGTTCATCGCCCTGATAGACCGTGAAGGCTAATTGTTTTAAGGGCAGTTTAAGTATGTTTGTCAGAAATTCAAAACTCCATTCGATAGCTTCCTTCTTAAAATAATCTCCCAAGGACCAGTTTCCCAGCATTTGAAAAAAAGTATGATGGGTATCGTCGCCAATATTCTCAAAATCCACCGTTCTAAGGCATTTCTGCACGTTTACCAGCCTTTTCCCTAAAGGATGTTTTTGCCCCAACAGATATGGAACGAGAGGCTGCATGCCGGCGGTGTTAAATAAAACCGAAGGGTCATTTTGTGGAATTAAGGAAGCCGACTCAATAGCCTGATGGCCTTTTTTCTTAAAAAAGATAAAGTATTTTTCCCTCAATTCATTAAAGTCCATGGTATTACCATAAATAAAAGATGATTTTATAATTATTTCGATGAAAACAAGAAACTGAGAGTCATAATTTTAAAAAAATACCCCCCTGGTTGGAAATCTAAAGAAATATAAACTAATAACCAGAAGGAAACTAACATGCCAGATCAATATACTGCCCAAGATTTCTACAGAAAACAGCCAGTTATTAATCACCTTCATTGGGATGGCTCCCTTCCCGTGGAACGATTATTTGAATTCTATCAGCATAAAGGAGAATTTCCTCTTCTGCCGGAAAAAGATATTTCTGGAAATAAAATAAATCACCGCAACCAAACTGAACGAGTTCTTGATTCGCCGGAAAAATTAGCTCAATTTCAGCAGGGGCTTCTCACCCACTGGGGGATAACTGACGTTTTCAAGATACCTATTGGCGCGATGAAAACTGATAACGATCTAATTTTAGCTGCTATTGCCCATTGCGAATATCTGCTGCAGCAAGGAGTAAAATATGCCGAAACCAGATTTGCGCCACCTTATCATCTCAATCCATATGGGCGATTATTTCACTTGAACGATGTTATTGAGCAGGCCTTGCTGGGATTTAAACTAGGAGAAGCTAACACTGAAGTAAAAGTAAGGCCGATCATTTGCATTAACCGTGAAATTGACAAAAATTTTATCGCCGGAAAAAGCCCAGTTAATTCTATTGATGTAGTAAAGGCAGCGATCAAATATGCCGAAAACGGAATTGCCGGGATTGATTTAGCCTGTTATGAGCCTTGCGCTCCGCCGGACGATTTTGTTTCCGCTTACCGCTTAACTTTGGACACGCCATTGAAGAGAACTATCCATGCCGGAGAAATGATGGGCTCTGATGAAGCCAATTTAAGAAATATTCGCTATGCCTTAGAGCATTTAAGGCCGGATGGCCTTGGCCATGCTATTTCCTTGCATAAAGATCCTAAATTGATGGAAATTGTTGCCAAGCGTAGTATTAGAATAGAATCCAGCCCCCGATCTAATCTTCACTGCCAATTTATTAAAAATCCAGCCGATCTGGGCTTAGATCAGTTACTGCAAGCTGGAGTTAAAGTTACAATTAATCCTGATGACCCGATGATGTGGCCACAGGGAGATGTGGCCGATAATTTAGCTCTGGCAGCTAATGCCTATGGAATAGGCGTTGTTAATCAAACCATCAGGAATTCCATTGAAACAGCTTGGGGTTTGAACAAGGAAGAAAAAGAACAGATGGTTAAGGATTTACAATTCAATAAACCTGAACTTTTTCTGAAATAACCTGCCCCCGCAAATCAAAGGTGCTAGTTTTTACAATTTTAACTTTAACTATATCGCCCAACTTAAAACTGCCTTCAACAATAACCGGCTTATAAGAATCATTTCTGCCAATCCATTGCTGGTCTTCTTTAGATTTCTCATCAACGATTATTTCGCCTTCCCAGCCCAGCCATTTTTCATTCTGCAAAGTGGAAATGTTAGTAAAGATATCCGTTAACACTCTAGACCTTTTTTTAACTAATTCTCCCGGCAGCTCCTCTAATTCCGCGGCTGTCGTTCCTGGTCTGGGCCAAAACCGGGAGATGTTAATGGAATCAAAAGAGTTTTTTCTTACACATTCTAAAGTCTGCCAGAAATCATCATCGGTTTCCGGAGGGTAGCCGACAATGATATCGGTCATAATATTAATCCTGGGAATTTCTGTTTTAAATTTGTTTAAGGCATCATTAAATTCGTTAATGGTATATCGCCGCCTCATCTGTTTTAATATTGCATTGCTTCCGGCCTGCAGGGGCAGATGCAGGAACTTAAAGATTTTTGGATTTTTGTATAGTTGAATTAGCCGGTCGCCGATTTTAGGCAGGTGATCTGGATTGCCCATGCCAATTCTGATTTTAAAATCTCCCGGCAAAGCTGCCAATGGATCCAGCAATGCCGGCAAATCAGTTCCAAGATCGAATCCATAACAAAACGTATCCTGCGAGGCCAGCCAGATTTCTTTAACCCCCTCACGCACAGCTTTTTGAGCTACTTTGACAATTTCAGCAACTGGATAAGACACTAAATTGCCGCGAGCCTGTTTTGTTTTGCAAAAAGTACAGGCTCCCAAGCAGCCGCGATTAATGGGCAATATTTCCACAATCGGGTTTTTTCTAACCCGCGGCAGATCCAACGGCGGCAGTTCATCATTGCTTAATAACTGCAATACATTGTCATGCAGTGCTTCCTCTACGACTTGAACAATATTATGAATCTGTTTCGTGCCCACCAGAGAATAATCTTTTAATTTCTGGGCATCAGCCTGAGGAACGCAACCGGCAATAATCAACAATTTATGCGGATATTCCTGTTTAAAAGCTTCTAATTGCTTAAAGAAAGCCGTTTCACTTGGCGACTTAACCGTGCAGGTATTGAAGATAACAATGTAAGCCCCTTCCAAATTATCAACTAATTGAAATCCGGCTTTCTGCAATAACCCAGCCATTTGCTCCGAATCAGCTTGGTTGGCCGCGCAGCCGGAAGTTTGAATCGTGAAAGTAGTGGGCTATCGACAAAATTCTCTAAGAGACTGTGAAATAGTCGAGATTTTGTCAGTAACAGATCAAAAAATTAACAAAATCTCTATTTTTCAAAGTTCTCTAAAGTTTCTAACTTGCTAAAATCCAGCAATAAGCTTTATAAATTAGTTATACAAACCAAGCAGCATGATTTATCGTCCCCATAAAGATTTTTACGTCTGCCATAATGCCAGAATTATTCCCGGCCTGGAACAATTTATTGGCCGCTACAAAGGCGCGGTTCATGATTTTCAGGAGAAAGACGGCCGTCTTACTTTGGTAGCTCTGGTTGAATCTAAATTTGGCTTCAGCAGGTTCAGACCGCAGTTCCAAGATCCGGCGGTTATTAGCGCAATAAAAACAGATCTTTCTGCTGTTAATGGCCTTGAAAATATGCGGGGGAAAAAAATCTTTATTTACGCCAATATTTTTTACACTTTGGGCGTTTCCATTCCCAGAAAAAAACCATCTGGAGCATGTTGAATAGCTAAGGAGGCGAGAGTATGGACTATTCCTTAAGATCAGCAATACCCCATATATTCCGACACTGGTAGTTACTACTCCGGCTAATACAGCAGATTTAACTGGATTAGTAATCTGCGTCTCGAGAACTATCAAACTAATTGAAAAGTTAGAATATATAAATATTTACACGAATCAACAATTAACATGCATTTAGCCAGAATCAAATTCAAGGACATTGAACAAATGCCTCAGTTAAAGATAAACCAGAACTTTAAGCAGCAGTTTCAAGGCTCTGCGCCAGCGCCCTTCATCGGCCGGTTCGGTTATCCTAATGTTAACCTTGGCATTCTCAGTCCTCAGTTTACCGGCGAGATGGAACAGTACGACTCGCCGCGGTTATGGGCTAAGAACAATTTTGGAATCGGTGAAATTGCCGCCAACCGCTATTCACTGGTAAACTCGCGTTCTATTGCTTCAGTAAAACAGTTAACCGGGAAATTTCTGCAGATCGCGCAGGAAGTGGGCATGGCCAAAACGGCTTCAGAGGTAGAAATTGCTTTAAAAAAGCCGCCGCAATTATCGCTTAAGCCGGAAAAAGAAATTATCCCTTTCGGTCCGGGCAGCGAAATGCAAACGGCGAGGATTACTGCCAATACCATAGTAGATTCCAGAGTTGAGAAAGCAGTAAGGGATACCGATTTAAGGGCTGCTCAGGCGATTATTGATTTGTATAAAAAAGGTTTTGAAGAAAATACCCTAACTAAACTGATCTCGGTAGGCCATCTTGGGCTAAAGAACAATCGTAAACTGGTGCCTACCAGATGGAGCATCACTGCCGTTGACGATATTGTTGGGAAACAATTAATTGAGGAAGTTAAGCAATACTCTGTTGGCGATTACCAGTTATATTTTGGAGGGGCTTGGGGGAATTATTATTTAATTTTGTTTCTTCCGGAAGTTTGGAGTTATGAGCTATTTGAAACTTATTTATTATCACCAGTAAATCCTTGGAGCAAACGCGGGTATGCCTACTCAACAGATTATGAAGGTTATCCAGGAAGAAAAGATTATGCTGAAGAAACGGCTGGCGGTTATTACGCCGCTCGACTATCTGCGCTGGAAAAAATGAAGGAAAACCAGCGGCAGTACTCCTGTCTGGCGTTAAGATTTATTACGAATGAATACAACATTCCTCTGGGGGTGTGGGTTTGCCGTGAAGCGGCGAGAAAAAGTGCCCAAGACAAGCCGCTTCAGTTCTCCAGCCAGGAGCTAATGCTGGCTTATGCTAAAACTTTTATTAAACATAAATTTAGCTTTGATTTAAATTTATTATTGAAGGAAAGCCAGTTATTGCAGAATAAGAAACAACAACTTAAATTAACTCAGTTTTGATAGCAACTTTTTGATAGCAACTTTTTTTTACTTCTCTGGATGAATGAACAATTTTTATAAATAAATGATCCCTAGCTTGTTTTCATTCAAAATCACAGCAATAAGAAGAGGTGGTGCAAGATGCAGGATATAGATCAGGAATTTGAAGAGTTTGTAAGAAAGAATTTTTATAAGCTGACCGATAACCAGAAAGAGCTGTGCCGGAAGTTAGGGCTGCTTCCTAGCTAAAGTATTCCACATCATTAGAACTGATAGTTATTTCTTTTTTCTGTTTTAGGATTGGTTTCTCTGGAGTAAATTTTCGGGTTTCAGGGATGGTTTCAGAGATTAATCTTTTAACTGTAATTTCTTTAAATTCCAATCCTTTCTTAAAATTAATGTTCCCGCAATTGGCGCAGTTAAAATAAGGCCCAAATTTTCCGGCTTTTTGCTCCAGCCAGGAGCCGCAGAGGCATTTAATCTCTGGTAAAGCGTCTTTAGCATGCCGATGGCACGTTTCTATCCCTTGAGTATTTTTATGCGTAGCTGTTCTCTGGCAAAATGGACAGGGGGTTGTTTTATAATTTCCGTAACTTTTTTTAGCTTTAAATCTCATCCTGATAAAGAAAAGATTTATATTTATAAATTGCTTTATTGGAAGCATGAAATGGTATCAGCAGAAATGGTGGAAGAAATTATTTAAGGAAACACCGCGAAAAAAACTGGATTCTGAACAAGAACTGCAGGCGATGATTGATTTTTTGGGAGACATCAAGGCTGATGTTAAAACCCTGTATCGCGATCTCAAAACCTTATTGGAATTAGAACAGGAGCGCCAGGTTGCAGCTTCAGGTATTGTTCATATTAATATTAATACGCAGGCTAAACTGCTCGATAAGATTATCGAACAGTACGAATTTATGGAAAGTGATGTGGCCATTAATGGTCTTCGGCTTAAGCATCTGGCGGAGAAACTGCTGGAAGAGGCTCAGCAGCAGGGAATGGGTGATCTGGCAGAAGAGAAGCAGAAAAAATGGCGCTTGGATTAATTTAAGATTTAGCTTTGATCCACAATTTCTTGAATAATGATAACGATAAGGTGGAAAGGATAAACCCGAGTGTTGGAACAATAGCGTTGATAAATGGCTTGGACAAGCTGGCAAAATAAAAAAAGAGGACAATCACTAGGTAAGTTAAGACAGCTATAATTATTTTTCGGGCTAAACTAGTTTCCCAGGCTTTGTCTAATTCTACTCGTTTATTTCTTTCTCTGATCTCCTTGATTTCCTGCTCTAAATTCACAAACTAATATTAATCCCAAAACTATAAAAACTTATTCCCTTAAACTGGCTGAAAAACCATTCCAGGCGGAGCGTGCAGGGGTGATTTTTTTGACTCTATCCAGCAAAGATCCGGTATTTTTCCTTACCTTCCAACTCGGAAATAATTCGTTTTACTACAGCCTGTTTAGGGTCCGGAAGCAGTTTAACCCTGGCTTTTAAGTCTTCAAAACTTTCAAAGAGCTTAACTTTCCGAGCTTCTAATACTTCCCACATATGTTTCTTTCCCAGTCCAGGCAGCAACTCCAGCTGATGCATTCTCATGCTCAGCGGCTGGGCTTTGTTAAAGAAATCTATATATTTCTGTTCATTATTTTCCACCAGTTTTTCTACAGCAGGATATAACTCATTTTTAGCTGTAGAAGTCAGTTTATCGGCGCTGATTCTTCCTTTAATATGATGTATTTCCTCCCGCTTGCCTTCTCCGATATATACTTCCTGATGCGGCTGAAGATGAACATCCTTTTTAGGAATTAGCTCTAATAGTGATAAATGTTCCTTGCCAATAGCTTGGGCAATGGGAGTTTTAACAGCACTTTGCTCGTAGGCATAGCCATGCGGCAAGAAGTCTAGCACAATGGCCGTCTCTTCCTTGACGATTCTTTTTAGAGTTAAATCTTGATCCATTTTAGTTTTTAAAACGTAGATATTTAAGAACTTAATAAAAATTATGCTTTTAAAATGTATTTATTAAGCAATCGCCTTAACTGCTGCCACAATCTCTTCCTGATCTTTTTTGGGCAGGCTTAAAGGATAGGCCTGAAGCACTATCTTCAGCTCATCCATAGTTTGGGGCAAGAAATCCATGATCTTAGTGATATGCTCGGCTTTTAACCGGATTAAACTTAATTGTTCTAATTTTTTCTTTAATTCAGCCCGTTTTTCATTAGACAGGACTTTAATATTCTCTAAAAATTCCTTAGTTCTATTAGAGATATAATTAAGCTGGCCATCTTTCTGTTCAATTTTATTCAATATTTCCTTAGCTTCTGATAAAGTAACAGATTGCTCTTCAATAAATTGCGGGCTGACCATTTTTATTGTTTTCTTAAATGTATAGGGTGAACATACACTAATTTTTGTTTTTCCCCATCCTTTATTTTAACCCCGTAGCAGTGGCCTTTCTTTCCGGCAACTATGCCGCCCATTCCATGGAAACGCCGGTAAAATCTTCCTTTCTCAACATTGGGGTGTATCAATAAATTAACCAGATCTCCATCCTGCAACCCCTTAAAATACTCGCTTAAAGAGATTTTGCCTTTTTCTCGAATGCCAGCCATAAACTTATGCCTGGTCTTTCTTCTTCTGGAACCCAGTCTTTTTACCATAGTATTTCTTTTAGTTTAGTGGTTAATTTATAAAGATTTCTGTTTAAAAAAAGTTCACGTCAAGTATGTCTCAAAACCCCTCCGTTAAGATTAAAGTTGGTGAAAAACAAAAATGTGGGTTCCAAAAGAAAAAACGTGGAGAACACCAGCAGAAAGGGCGAAGATAAAGTTAGAATTAGGAGAGAGGTTTCAACTGTTAAACTTGATTAAACAGGTATATGCCAAAGAGTAAAAAGAATCATGCACTAGAAAGTTATATACCAAAGGACATAAATTTTCGTAAAAATTTAAGCCCTTTGCGTATACAAAAGGCACAAAATTCTGTTCGGAATTTTGAGTCTTTTGGTATATAAAGGAGTAACTCGTTCATTGAAGTATGGATTAGAAAGAGGCATTCAAAGTTTCTGTTATTGTAGGTGTTCTAACATTTCTTGGAGTAAATTCTAGTGATTATACAAATTTAGGAGGCCTTGTATCACACGAAGCTTTTGGCGCAGTTGCTTTCCTTGGAGGTATACTTGTCACCGGTTTTATTTTAAATAGAAGATTAAATAAAAGTTCTGATTGGGGGATTTTGATTGGTGCGGCTATTACTTGGTTAGTTCCATTAATATTACAACTTTTGTTAAGTTTCCTATGATGTTAAATTTGGTTCCAGGCGTTCTAAACTGAAACACCATAATGAAAATGAGTATGCAACAGTTCCGGATAACTTTCATTCCAGGCTAGTTCTTTATAAACAGCCTCCAGCAGAAATTGGTCTAAAGCCAGCAAAGTAGATATTGGTTCAGTTAACAGAGAGTGCTTAATGCCTCGCGGCACATCCAGTTCTAAATGCGGTTTTACCTGCTGCAGATCTCCGTCGGTTGTTAACAGAACAGCTCGTGATTCCCTTCCCTGCCCGGAATCAACATAAGCCCGGTTATGCCCATCAACAATCAAATATTTTCTTTGTGAAAAAATTTCTCCCAACTTAACCCACCGATTCAGGTTTAGCGGATTCATAATTACGATCGGTTTCAAACCTAAAGTGCCATTATGAGCACCAACATATTCTGTGTTCTCCGGCTGGCTGAAATAAAATAAATCCTGGTTTTTAACTGTTAATTCTAAAGGCATTTTATTCATTGCCCCAACCTTCTTTATAAATGTTTTGTCTCTTGATAGTAGTTGCCAAGTCTGAATCCTGAAAAAGAAGATTTTAATATTCCCCTCGTTTTATTATATCCTATGAACAGAGAAATAATAGTTCTGGGCGATATCGAGATGGGCGGCGGCACGCTGACAGACGACTTTGTCGCTGATGAATCACTAGCTCGATTGATTAAGCTGTATTCCAGAAAGGCTCATCCGGTGGAATTGATATTAAATGGCGACACTTTTGACTTCCTTAAATGCCCTTATATTGACGCTGACGGGCGAAGATCCTATCCACGGTACATTACTGCTCAGGTTTCGCTTAAAAAATTGCAGGATATTCATTTAGCGCATCGGCGGGTGTTTGAGGCGCTGCAATTTTTCTTAAAAAATGAGAAAAATAAGGTTACTTTCATTATTGGCAATCATGATCATGACTTGTTTTTTAAAGAAGTTCAAAAAGAGTTAAAAAAAATGATTACAGCTAAGAAAAATGTCTCTTTTGGCCTTTATTACCGAAATTACGGCCTTTATGCTGAACACGGACAGCAGTATGATTTTCTTAATAAAATCAATAAAAATAAGCCGTTTATAACTTACCGCAGACAAAAAATATTAAATATCCCCTGGGTGGCACTGGGAATTATCAGCAATTTTCTTACCCTTAAGGAAGAGCACCCTTTCCTGGAAAGAATTTTTCCCCGGCCCACTTTGTTTTCGCATCATAAATTGGTAGTTAAAAAGCTTAGCTGGCGGTCGCTGGAATACTTGATTAAAAGCCTGATTTATTATCCAATACGCTATATCAATGATCCAACTTATTTTATTCCCAGAACGCTGTTAAGAGAATTATACCGGAGGTTTAAGAAAGTGCATTGGGATGTGGATAGCATTGTAAGCGTGTTCAAGCGAAAGAGAAAGCGGTTAATGAAAAAAAATTATCTCCATATTCTGGGGCATGTTCATGAGCATTATGTTGAGGAAGGCAAAGGCGATTGGATTTTGCTTCACCCCGACACCTGGAGAGATGAATATAAGATGGATGGCCGAACAAAACGGGTTGTTCCCAAGACTAAAAAGTATGTCCAGATCGCCGTGGAAGATAACCAAATCAGCTCCTGGGAGCTTAAAAAATGGCCGCTAAAACAGAAATCTTACCTGTTTAATGAATTAATTAAAGATGAAATTAGTTTTCTCAAAAAAGCGGCTAAATCAGAGAATTTTGAATTGATTCCGGGCAGAGTTTAATACTTGAAATATACTTGAAAATTAATTGGTAAAAAGATGTTAAAATAATAACTTTTTTATATAATTTCTTTTTTTAACCAGTTATGGAATTGGAAGACGCGATTAATTCGCTAGGCCAGAAGTACCCCTTTTTTCCGGTAGCCCTGTCCGTTGTGGAAGAAAAGGCTAAAGAAGAAGCAGAACTAGAGTCTGTAAAACGGCCTAAAGATGAACTGCCTAGGGATGAACTGGAAAGAAAACGCATAGAGGGCGCTTCTGTGGAAAATGTTGAAAAGGCCGAAGACAATAATTCATTAAGCCAAGCTAACTATTCTTTTAATGAACTGATTCTGGCTCAGAATACTTATGGTTCCAAAGCTGTTTCTGTTATTAATAATTATGATGAAGCAAAAGACAGAAAATTAAGTTCCGGATTTGATGAAGAGAACTATATGAACCCAGCGGCTGCAGAAGACATTAAAACGGCTTTATTGGAAATCTCTGAAGCTAAAGAAATCAAGGAAAAAATGGAGTATGCCGCTTTATTTGGGACATCTACCACTGCGGCAACTAATACCGACCTTAGAGATATGAATTTATGGATTATGACCCATCCCTCAGAATGGCTATTAATTGAACGAGATTCTTTAACCAGAGAGGTTAATTACCGGGGATATTGAATCCTATTGCTAATGACTGAATCTCGTTGCTAATGACTATTGCTAAGATGCCATAATTTTTTTCTTGTTCCGGCGTATAATATGCATACATAGAATTAATAAATTCAGCTGTATCATAATTTACAGGACAGCCAAGTCCAGTAAGAGGTATAATGCCTAACAATTCCTTAAAAGTCTTAAACATTAACAGGCCCCTGATTTTAACCTGAACTTTTTCTTTTAAATCTGGCAATTTAAGAAAAGTAATTGTATCATTAATCTGTAACAATTTTCTTTTTTCATCAAGTAATCGGATCTCTACCGTTTTAATTCCAGCTTTTATTTTGTCAAAAGGCTTTTCTTTTAATTTCATAACATGATTCATAATCTAAAGTAAGAACGGGAAATAAGATTTAAAATTATTTGTACAAATCTAACAGCTCTTCTTCCATGAAATGCAATTTTCCGGGGATTATTAAACAATGAGGAGCTTTGCCAAAATCTTGCTGCTTAATTTCGGATAATCTGCCGGCTTTAATTAAATAATCATCTGAACCCAACCGAGCGCAGCCGACAACTAAAGTATCATCAGTAATTATTTTTTCTTTCTTTTTAAGCTCAATATTCTCCAGAATTTTAATTGCCTCATTGGCCGCCATAAACCTGTTCTCCTCCGGCTTAAGGTCTAATAAGAATAGAGTGTGCAATCCTAAGGATAAATTTTCTTTCAATACCAGGTATGGTGTTTCAAGATTTGGATTATCAAACGGAATAGATGTGATTTTGCCAAATTTATACAATTGCAGGCCGGTAATTCCCACAGCAGTTAAAATGGAAGCATTGTTGATTATTTTAACCTCAACGTTATTTTCTTTGGCCTGCCTGAATAATTCAATGTGGGTAGTAGCTGAGAAGGGATCTCCAACGATCAAGAAGGCTACCGTTTTTGTTTTGGCTTCATTAATTATTTTTTTAGTTTTCTGTTCAGTAAATTCCCGGGCAGCTAAAAATACTTTTTTGCCATAAAATTGCTCCAAACATTCTTTACTGCGTTGCAATAAGGAGGTATAGCTTTCTAAATAAATCAAATCGCAGGATTTAACTATTTCTAACCCTTTCACTGAAATATCTTTTTCATCAGCTAATCCTAATCCTATCAAATAAAGGGCCATATGGAATATTATTATTTATCTAGTTTGTATTTCTTATAAAAGTAATTAAATTATTTTTTTCATTCATTTTTTCATCATTCCCTTAAATTGATAGCGTCCATAGGCCAGCGAACTTTTATCAAAGAGATATCCCGCGGCATAACCCAGAGTTAATCCCGCTAAACCGCTGATCAAACTTATCGAACCCATTTGTTCCAAGGAGGGCCAGGTTCCCCGTTCCAGATACTCACGGAATGAAAAACCTAAAACTATTAAAGGAGCGGCTACGCCGACAATCTGATATAATTCCGGAAACGGAATATCCTGGTCAGCAGATAAAGGTGTCTCATAAGGACTGTATTCAGTCATCTTTAATCTCGCCTAATTTAAGATAGTTTACAATGTCTAGGGCAGCGCCAATAAGCAGGCCGCCAGCGCCGCCATAAGATGCGCCGAGAATAGCATCCAGACTGGCAGGAATGCCCTTAACTTCATGAAAATAAGGAGAAAGGGCATATCCAGCAACAAGCCCGGCTAGAGAGCCAATAGCAGCGCCAACATAAACATTGCTTAATATTGGCAGAAGGCTTCTTTTAACTATTCCTGCAGGCAGCTCTAAATCAACTGTAGGTGTTGCAGGCAGTTCCAAATCAGTTTTAGGAGTTTCGTAAGGGTTGTCGGAGGTCATTTTTGATCTAAAAAAGGATAAGTATTTAAATCTTTTGTCCCTGTAAAGTAATTAACAATCCAAACTCTGCAATTACTTATAACATTTTCACCATATACGGCCCTTCCTTAACATAGCCTAGTTTCTGATAATACTCCTTAACCCCGATGCCGGAAATTACTACCATCTTATCCTTGCCGGACTGACCGATTATTTCTTCAGCTTTCTGCATTAATTTCCTGCCCCCGCCGCGATGCTGCACTAATCCTTCCTCTCCAATGGCCGTAGCTGCGCCGTAAACATGCAGCTCTCTAATTAAAGCGCTGGCAGGAGTTATCTCCGGTCTTAAAAATTCTTTAGGAAAGCGCAGGCGGCAGAAACCGATTAATAAATCATTTTCTAGGTCCTCAGCAGAAATAAAAAATTCTGTTCCTCCAGAAGCTCTATACTCCTTTACTTTAATTTCTACTTTGTTCCAATTAACTGTTTTTCCTTTTGGCTCTCGGCAGCGGATACAGCGGCAATGGACCTTAAAATTATCTGTAATATGCTGCCGCAGATTAGTTTTATCCACCCCCGCCGACCAATACTTAGTTGGCACATCCCGCTGCACCCGCTGAATGCGGCAGTATTCAGGAACTGATTTTTTCCATTCAGCAATGCGAAAAGCCGCCTCTGCAGTGGAAATTGGCTCAAATAATCCTTGTTTCCATTGGTAATATAAAGCCGTCCCGGGGCCAACCATGCAGGGATATATTTTAATCATATCCGGCTTATAGCCATCGTCAGTAAACAACTGCCCCATTCCAGCTAAATCGCGTTCCCGATCGGTTAAGGGCAGCCCTGGCATGTAATGAAAATTAATTTTAAATCCCAAATCACGCAGAATTTGGATCGATTTTTTTGAATCAGTACTATCATGGCCGCGATGAGTATGTTCTAAAACATCATCATATACCGATTGAATTCCTAACTCCACTCTGGTGCACCCTTGTTTTAACATTTCGTTGCCCTGCGCTAGGAATCCCCAGTCGGGCTTGGTTTCAATACATAAGGCGACGCATCTAACATTAGAAGTTTCATTTCTTAATTGCTCTTGTTCTAAAGAACTCTTGGTTTTATGTTTTAACTCTAATAACTTAGCTTGAATTCGTTTAGTTCTTTCGTGATCATAAATATCGCCAGGCAATTCAAAAAACTGTTTGAAGGCTAGAAAATTAAATTCATCATTGGAAAAAAATAATTCAGAAAAATCGTTCATTGCTTTGAACGCTCCCATAATAAATTCTTCCTGGTAATTTCGGTCTGTTGCCGGAAAAGTCCCGCCCATAACAATTAACTCAATTTTATCGAAAGAATGGCCCAGTATAACGTATTGTTCCAGCCGATTCATAACCTGGAGATAAGAGTTATAATTATTTCTAATGCCTCTCATGGTAGCCGGTTCATGGCCGCTATATGATTGCGGCACATCGCCCCAAGGCGAGTTTAAGCCGCCGGGGCAGAAA
>JAGVYX010000058.1 GCA_018303045.1 Candidatus Woesearchaeota archaeon | reverse complement strand
CAATCTTTGGAGATAAATCTTACTGAAAGGATAAAATTGTAGTAGTAAAAATAGGTCAATCAATCGCTCAACTAACTCATCAAAAACCTTCTTTTTCTTCTCGCTAGACAAAGAGAATAAAATTAGCGAGGTCTTTTTTTAACCTCAGATGTATCTGTAAACTGAACGTTTGTTAGAATAATGTCGCCAGCTTTAGGCATTTTGCCAAGCTTCATCTTCTTGGTTATCCCACAATTCTTTCATCTTAGTTTGCTGAATTTTATGGAGAAACTCATCATAGTGGCTTCTTTTTTTATATTCTTAAACATCTTAACCATTTCAGCGAGCAATTTTAAACTCTCTCCAATAATTCAGCTACTTTCTCTTTGCCAATCGCTAGTATAAACGAAGCCAAGCGCGGCCCTTTATCTTTATTAATCAATACTCGATAAGCCAATTTAAAGAAATCGGCATGGGGAAATTGGTTATTGGTGCATAATATGTACATTTCCTCATGAAGCTCTTTATCGGTCCAATCTTGGTTATGTAACTTCTTAGCTAATTGCTTAAGAATGTTTTTTTCCTGTTCCACTAATATTATGGGACATTTTTCCTGCACGGTAAAGCGGAATTCTTCCGGAGCATGCTTCAGCAGCCAGTTTTTAGCGCATTCCGTTCTTACCCGCACCCGCTCGCGGTCGCGGCTGTTGTTAAGCTCCTGTTCATACATCGCCACCACTTTATCAATATCTAAACTATGTATTTGTAGCAGGGTAGTTAAATGACGGAAGCCAGGCTGGTAAGGAATGGTTTTAGGCAGGACTTTTTTCACTGAACTTAATTCATAAGCCGCTTTCTGCTTGATCAATTCCTTTTCATTAACTTTTTCCTCGCCAAAATAAATCCGCTCGCACTGGTCAAAGTCTTCATACACCTTCAACACATCAGCATCAAAACTGATGACAAATTCCCTGTTCGGTCGAGTGCCGGCAAAAATCCAGCGCACAATTTCCGGCTCATAAATTTCCAACACATCGCTTAAATCAATAACTTCCCCCGAGGAGCTGGACATTTTGCCTCTTCCGCCTTTAATGCCAATGAAATCGTACATCACGTAACTGGGAGCTGTAAAATCATACACTTCCTTAACGATTTGTTGGCCGGTATCATAACTGCCTCCAACTGTAGAATGGTCTTTGCCGCCGGGCTCAAAATCCACCTGCTCATAGTCCCAGCGCATCGGCCAGTCAATCCGCCATTTTAATTTCAAAATAGGTTTTTTCTTAAAATCAAACGCTTCAGCATGGCCGCAGCCGCAGCTGTATTTAATCTGATAGCCGCCCAGCCAAAGAATTTTTACGGTATCCTTGCCGCACATCTCGCAAAACAAAGTTACCGGCAGCCAATCTTCACTAACCGGATCTTCGCGAAAATCGCTTAAGATTTTTTTAATTATTTCCGTATGCTCCAATGCTTTTTTTATGCCAGGGACATAATTGCCGCTGCGGTATTTAGCCGCCTGATATAAAAATTCCGGATGGATGCCTACTTTAGGAACATCCTGCTCTACCTTAGCCTGATGATGCTCGGCATAACTGTTATGGCAGCCAAAAGTATCCGGAGTATCAACTATGGCTTTTCGCAAATATTTCTCCAGAATTTCAGGCTTGGGCATGTTCTTAGGAACTTTTCTAAAAACGTCATAATTATCCCAAGAATAAATGAAGCGGACGGTCTTGCCTTTTTTTTCCAAGGCTCGCTTGACTAAATCTGCCGTAATAATCTCCCGAAAATTGCCAATATGCACTACTCCGCTGGGAGTGATTCCGGCAGCAACAACGTAACTGTCCTTATCTCCTTTTTCGCGGATGATTTTTTCAGCGGTGATATCTGTCCAATGAAAGGCTTGTGAACCTTCGCTGCGTTTGATTTTCTTTTCAGAAGAGGAAGCCATTGCCTCTCAGAGAAGGGATGATTATTTAAATATTGCTTCCAGGAATTGATTATTGCTTAAATACCAAACTGCTGTGTTGCATAAATAAAATCCAGAATAGCCAATGATTAAATATTGTAATTAACCATATTTATATTTGGTTTGATTTCCGCCTAACTCTAGAGTTAAACATAATGGTAACCTAAAAGTTCATTCGGTTTCTCGGGTTACCATAAAGTAATAGGAAAGTTTATATAGTTCTGGAGGTTACCAAGTATATGGTTAAGAAATTAAGAGCCTATCTCAGTAGGAACCAAAAGCTAAGCAGACCACGACAAGGTTCAAACAACGTCACCAGCCTACCGAGACAGCTTCTAAGCAAATTAAATCCCCGAGAAGAAGATGACGCTTATCTCAAGATAATGCACTGGTTCTTTTCATACCCTGTCAGGGAAATAGGTTTAACTGAATTATCTCGCCATCTTAAAATTGCTAAAACAACAGCCAACAGAATAGTAGCCAAGCTGGCTAAGGAGGGATTCCTAAAAATTGAAATTATTGGAAATTTGTGGAGAATCTCCCAGGATCTGTCTCATGAGTATAATGTTGTTTGGAAGATACCTTACAACTTGCACCTAGTTTACCAGTCAGGAATTATTAACGAAATACGCAAGGTTTTCCTCAATCCACGAGCCATAATTTTGTTTGGCAGTTATCGTAAAGGCGATGACACTGAAAAAAGCGACATTGACATTGCTGTAGAAGTTCTGGAGGAAAAGGACTTAGAAATAATCCATTTGGGGATGATACCGCAACTGGGGTATAGATCTAATGTTCCAGTAAATATCCATATATTCTCCAGAAACAAAATAAATTTAAACTTGTTTGCTAACATCGCCAACGGCATTATTCTAGAGGGATTTCTGGAGGTTCGTTTATGAGGTATAAAAGGCCAGATTATAAAAATGCAAATAGTATTGTAGAAGCCGCTAAAAGAGAATTGCAGTTTACTTTATCTTTAAAACCAACTGATGAAGCTGCAGCTACCATTGTCCGTAATATTTATGAATGTTTTAGAATGCTCGGTGATGCCTTACTAGTTGCCAGAGGAATAAAATCAGAAGACCATATTGCTCCAATTAATGAGCTCCTTAAATTAAAAGTAAATACAACTAGGCCGATTTATCTGATAGAAAGCTTGAGAACCCTAAGACATTCTATTAATTATTATGGTTACCAGCCGAAAAAAACGGAGGTAGAAGATGCTATCGGCATTGCTAAGAGTTGTTTTTTTCCGCTATTTGAAAAAGTAAAAGAAATAATTACAGAAGCTTAACCTCAGGAATACCCTTTTAAAAAAGCTCTCACTACGGAATAAACTTCTTCTTTATTATCTTTAGTCAGCTCCAGTAGAGTAACATCCGGCCGCTGCTTAATTTCATCAATAAGCTTGTGCTGAACACTATCGTGAGGAATCGTTCCAATAAACGGATTTGGCGCTTCCAGAAAATGTCTTACAAAGTAAGGAAAGATTCCCGAGACTAACTGCAGGGCGCCGATTTCATCCATATATAGAAAAGGACGGTAACTGTGCTTAGAATAACTGGCCAATGAGCTAAGAATGGCGTTAAATCTCTGGACATGAACGCCGTATTTGCCAACTCGGCGATGTTCAGTAAAAGTAACATCGGCAAAAGCGCAGCGGACATCGGTGCTGGCAATGATTTCAAATCCAGAAACAATGTCGCCAACAATTTTAGGCTTGGTTATGAAACCAGAACGTTCGCCAGGCGTTTCTGACAGAATGGTTTCCAGCAGCCTGGTTTTTCCAGAACCAACATCGCCGCTGATTAAGATATTTCTGGCCATAACTTTAAAGCGTAAGATATAAGAATATAAAAGAATATCTATAGTAAATAGAAGTTACAAAATCAGTAAATAGAAGTTACAAAAAAAGAGGCTAATTCATGATTATAATTAGTTTAGGCAACTCAGATAAATTAGCTAAATCGCTTGCTCTAAAATTAAAAGCAAAATATTCTAAACTATTGATTGACAAATTTCCAGATGGAGATATTTACTTGAAGTATATGGTTAATGTAAAAAATGAAACGGTAATTTTAGTCCATTCTTTTCAGCCCAATCCAAATCAATCCCTAATCAACCTTGTCTTTGCCGCAGAAACAGCCCGGGATTTAGGCGCTAAAAAAGTAATTCTGGTTGCTCCCTACCTGGCTTTCATGAGGCAGGATAAGCGCTTTAATCCCGGCGAGGCCGTTTCTTCTAAAATTATGGCTAAATGGTTAGGTTCTTGCGTTAACAAAATAATAACTATTGATACTCATCTGCACCGGTTTAGGACTTTAGATAAACTGTTTTCTATTCCGGCGGTAAACCTAAGCGCCAATAAGTTAATTGCTGCCTGCGTTAAAAAATTTAATCATCCTTTTTTAATGGGTCCGGATTGGGAATCTTCTCAGTGGGCCAGGCGCATCGCTAACCAAATTGGCGCCGATTCAGCCATTCTGGAAAAAACCAGGCATCATGCCCGAAAAGTAACCGTAAGGCTGACCGAAAAAGCCAATTTTAAAAATAGAAATATTGTAATTATTGATGATATTATTTCCACCGGCCATACGGTCATTGAAGCGGCTAAATTAGCTAAAAGATTAGGCGCCAAATCGGTTACAGCAATAGCCGTGCATGGTATATTTACTGAACAGGCTTATGAAAAGTTAAAGAAAGCAGGAATTAATAAAATCGTAACTGCCAATACCATTCTTCACCGGAGCAATAATCTGGATGTAAGCTCATTGCTGGCTGAAGAACTAAGAAACTAGTTTTAACTGTTTCTGGACTCTGATTTGCGCCATAACTTAATTTCCCTCAAAAAAATTGTAGAGCGGATGCTGTTCTTTAATTTCTACTTCTTTGTTGGCCTTTCTAGCTAAAACATATAAATAATCGCTTAACCGGTTAATGTATTTCAACATCTCCGGATTTAAATTAATGGTCTTGGAAGCTCTGACCAGGCTGCGTTCAGCTCTTCGGGCAACAGTCCTGGTCAAATGCAAAAAGGAGCTGGCTGGCGTCCCACCGGGAAGAATAAATTTCTGCGGCATGCCTAACAAAGCTTCCAATTCATCAATATTCTTTTCCAATGCGGAAATATGCTCTTCTTTAACCCGCGGCAATTGGTCCTTCCCCAGGGCGCTGCCGGCTAAATCGGCCCCAACCTGAAATAAATCGTTTTGAATTTGTTTCACTGCCTGGATTAAAGGTTCATCCTGAATAAAAGTTAAAGTCACGCCTAAAACGGAATTTAATTCATCTAACGCGCCCAGAGCCTCGATGCGCGGATCATCTTTGCTAACTAGGCCGCAGCCGAAAAACTGCGTCTGCCCCTGATCGCCAATTTTAGTATAAATTTTCATTTATTTCTGATACCCTGCTGCTTGCGGGGGTTGGATTGTTTTGCATCAACTCGCCACTATCAGACGGAGTATCAGACACATTAAAAATACCCTGTCCCCCAAGAGCAGTTGGGATTTTTATTTTATCTTGGCTCATTCTCCAATATTAATAACTTGGTCTTCATAACTGCCGTCGCGGTAAATAGTTATTCCTTTGCATTTAGCCTTCCAGGCTTTCATGTAGGCTTCTTCCACATCGCGGATAGCCGCGGTTTTAGGAAAATTGATCGTCTTCGAGATAGAATTATCAACATATTTCTGCATCACAGACTGCATCTTGATATGCCATTCTGGAGAAATGTCTTGAGCCGTGACAAATACATCGCGAACATCTTTAGGAATTTCCTTCAATTCCTGGACGCTTCCTGAACAGGAAACTTTTCTTAAAATCTCTGGGGAATAAAATCCACGTAATTTAGCTATCTTCTCAAAAATCCTGTTGATAAAGATGTACCCGCTGGCGCCCAGCATCGTTCTTTGGTAGGCTAAAGCAAAATTAGGTTCGCATCCGGGAGAAGTGTCAGCTAAAATGCTTCTGGTTCCCGTAGGCGACAAAGCCAGGCAACAGATATTGCGCATTTTCTGCCCGATTTTTTGATATTGCGAACCTTCCCAAGCCGGACAAACTTTTCTTTTTTGAGCTAAATCCATGGATGTCTGCTGAGCCACATGCTGGAAAAAGGATAACAGTTTATCGGCCATTTCCAAGCCGTCTTCAGAATCATATTTGATGTGCAGTTTTAGAAGCATGTCGGCAAAGCCCATGATTCCCAAACCCAGCTTTCTGGTTTTTTTGGTAGCTTCTTCAATCTCGGCAGTCAGATATTTGCTCACATCGATGCAGTTGTCTAAAAAATAAATTGACGTTTTAATGGTTTCTTCCAATTCGTTCCAAGAGAATTCTTTAGTTTCCATATTAGCAAATTTACTTACGTCAATAGAACCCAGAACACAGCTTTCGTTAGGAAGCAGTGGAGCTTCGCCGCACTGGTTGGTAGTTTCAATTTCGCCCAAATGTTTAGCTGAATGCTTGCGATTAATCTCATCAATAAACAATAATCCCGGATCGCCGGTTTTCCAGGCATTCTGCGTGATAACGCTAAATACATCACGGGCGCGCAATTTCCCGATATATTTTTCCGTGCGCGGATTTTTAACAAGATAGTCCTTGTCTTCCTCCACGGCTTTCATGAAGCGGTCGGTAACAGCTACTGAAATATTAAAATTTTTTAAAGATTCCTTATCCCGCTTAACTTCTATAAACCGCAAAATGTCCGGATGGTCCACCCGCAGCACCGCCATATTAGCGCCGGGACGAACGCCTCCCTGTTTAACCACTTCCAGGCCTGCATCATAAACTTTCATGAAAGATACCGGCCCGGAAGCCACTCCCAGATGTCTTCTAACTTTATCCCCTTTGGGACGCAGGCGGGAAAAACTGAAACCGGTTCCGCCGCCCCATTGATGAATAGTGGCTGCCTCCTTAAGCGAGCCGAAAATACTTTCCATTTTATCTTCAATGGGCAGAACAAAACAAGCGCTTAATTGGGGAATATTGGTGCCGGCATTAATTAACGTAGGAGAGTTAGGCAGGAATTTCAAATCGGCCATCAGATGATAAAATTTCTCTTCGCTGTCCTTAACTTGTTCCGGGGTTGATCCATACAATTCATCTGCCAAAGCGATATGCTTAGCCACCCGCCGCAACATCGCGCTGGGCGTTTCCACCAGCACGCCAAACTCATCTTTAAGCAGATAGCGCTTTTCCAAAATTTTCAGCGCCTCGTCAGAAAATAATAATTTAAATTCCGGATCAACATCGCCCATGATTAACGCCTGGCGGTTCTTTTCCTCATTTTTCTTGTGCCGATAGAGAATAAACGCTTTGGCTGTTTTAGCATGGCCATTGTCAATCAAAATTTTTTCCACCATATCCTGAACGTTCTCGGAAGTAGGCTCCTGCTGCGAATATTTTTCCTGTAAAGCATTGCAAACCTCTTCAGCTAATTTCTCGGATAATTGGCGGTCATCGCCTCCCACCGACTGAGCGGCGCGAAAAATCGCTTCAGCTATCTTTGATTTATTAAAAGGGACAACACGGCCATCGCGCTTGATGGTATTTTTGATTAAAAGGCTGTTGGTAGTCATCAGATAAATAATTAAAATAAATTCAGTTTAAAAATTGTTTGGTTCTAACTGCACCCCGTCGTTTCACCGCATACCTCACAAAGCATGCAGGTGCCGTTTCTTCTGAGCTGGGAAGCTCCGCAACCCCCGCATTTCTGTGTTCCTTCTTCACTATCCTGTATTCCGTCTTCACTATCCTGAATTGAAGATCCAGTAATTTCTGTTTCCTTAATTGTTGAAGAGTTAAACTCCTTCAAAAAAGTTGCCAACTCTTTAATTAGAGGATTGCCTTCCACCTGTAAACTATTTGCGGCAATCAGGCTCGGATTTAATCCGCTGGTTAATCCCAAATTTACAGAATTAATCAAGGCCTGCATCATGGCTTTTTGAGCCGGAGCGATTTCATTCATAACGTAAGATACTTCAGAAAGTTTTTCCCCTTCGCGCCGGCCGATCAATAACAAGTCTCGGGAGCCAATCTTAACGCTCTTTCTTACTTCATTAACCTGGATTTCTTCGCCAGAAGTATCTTCAAGAATCGGCTGCAATTCCGGATATTTTTCTAACGTTGAATTAAGCGGCTGGCTTAACTTGCTGCCATCGCGATACAAAGCCACAGCTTTAATCATCATCTTCCAGGCATCATAATTAGCTTGTTTAATCTGGTCCACGGTCCATTCTTTGGGCATGTTGATGGTTTTAGAAATGGCTCCGGAGATGAACGGCTGAGCGGCCGCCAGCATTTTAAGATGCCCGTAAGGATGGATATACCTCCGGCCTTTTTTTCCGCACTTATTGGCGCAATCAAAAATGGCCAAATGCTCCTCTTTCAAATGAGGAGCCCCTTCCAAGGTCATGGAACCGCAGACATATTCATTAGTCCGGTCAATTTCCCCTTCAGAAAAACCTAAGCCGGCTAAAATATCTCCAGAGAATTTCCGGCAAAATTCTTCGCCCAAGGCAGAGATGGAAAAAGCAAAGCGAACGTCCATCGCGGTCTTTAGCTGACTTTCTACCCGAGTAATTTGTTCGTTAGTTAACCCCAGTTGAAGCAGCCTGCTTCGATTAATGGCAGGACAGCCTTCCAAGGCGCCGCGCCCCAAGCAATAAGCGACAATCTCCCTAATTTCTGATTCTGAATATCCTAATTTTCTTAAGGCCAGAGGAACCGACTGATTAACAATTTTAAAAAATCCGCCGCCCGCCAGCTTTTTATATTTTACCAGAGAGTAATCCGGCTCTATGCCGGTAGTATCGCAGTCCATAACTAAGCCAATAGTTCCCGTTGGAGCAAGAACAGTAGCCTGGGCATTGCGATAGCCCCATTTAACTCCATACTCTAAAGCTTTATCCCAGGAATCACGAGCCGCATCGAGAAGATCTGTCGGGCATAATTCTTCATCAATAGCCCGTGGTTTGATCGTTAAGCCCTCATAATCATTCCAGCCGTAAGCTGCCCGCCGATGATTTCTGATTACTTTTAACAGCTGTTGCTTATTCTTTTCATACCTTTCAAATGGCCCCAGCGCTTTAGACATTTCCGCCGAAGCAGCATAAGCATCCCCGGTAAGAATAGCTGCCAATGCGCCGGCAATAGCCCGGCCCCGGTCGCTGTCATAAGGAATGCCCAGAACCATCAGTAATGATCCGAGGTTAGCATAACCCAGCCCTAATGTTCTGAATAAGTAACTTTTCTCGGCGATGGGCGCCGAAGGAAATTGAGCCATCAAAACTGATATTTCCAGAGCAATGGTAAACAGCCGAAGGGTATGCCTGTAAGCTTTAATATTAAATGAGGCCGTTTCTTCATCATAAAATTTTCGCAAATTTATGGATGCCAGATTGCAGGCAGTATCGTCAAGAAAATTATACTCGCCGCATGGATTGCTGGCATTAATCCTTCCATCTTCAGGGCAAGTGTGCCATTCATTGATGGTGGTGTCAAATTGCAGTCCTGGATCTGCGGAAGCCCAGGCGCAATAATTAATGTCATCCCACAATTTTTCTGCAGGAACCGTTTTAAGCACATCGCCGGTAATTCTTTCCTTAAGCTCCCACGGCCCCTGGTTATTAAGAGCCTCAAAGAAAGCGTTAGGTATCCGCACTGAATTATTGCTGTTTTGTCCTGACACTGTTAAATAGGCTTCCGATTCGTAATGCGTATCAAATTCCCTAAGAGGCAGATTGTATCCCTGCCTGGCCAACTCTATAGCCCTGACAATATAGCTGAGGGGGATGTCTAACTTAGCGGCTTGTTTTAATTCCTTAAGCACGGCTTTATCCTGGAACGGGTCTCCTTTTCCTTTAGCTGCAGCCATCAATTTAGACAATTTTTTGTTAAGAATCTTGCTGCCCGCAACCAGGCTGGCTACTTTTTCTTCCTCCCTAACTTTCCACCAGATAAAGTTTTCAATTTCCGGATGATCTAAATCCAAACAAACCATCTTAGCTGCCCTTCTGGTAGTGCCTCCGGATTTGATGCTGCCTGCAGCTACATCGAAAATTTTTAAGAAGCTCATCAATCCCGAGGAAGTGCCACCGCCGGATAACCGCTCGCCCCTGCCGCGGAGATTAGAAAAATTGCTTCCCGTGCCGCTGCCATACTTAAAAATGCGGGCTTCCCTGGTAAGCAGGCTAAATATTCCGCCGTCTCTAACTAAATCGTCATTGATAGATTGGATAAAACAGGCATGCGGAACACTTCTAGTATAAGCATCCCGAGAGTATTCTAATTTTTTGGTAACTGGATCAACATAACTGTGCCCCTGAGCCGGGCCAGTCAGCCCGTAAGCCCAATTTAAGCCGGTAGTAAACCATTGCGGGCTATTAGGGGCGCCAACCTGATTTATCAAAATGTACACCATCTCCTCATAGAAAATTTGCGCGTCTTTAGCTGAAGCAAAATAACCCCATTTTTCGCCCCAGTGGCGCCAGCAGCCGGCCAGGCGGTGAGCCACTTGCTTAATGCTGGTCTCGCTTCCAGTAATCACCTTGCCATTTTCATCCAGCAGTAATTCTCCGCGATTATTGTATAAGGGAACACCTGCCTTGCGCAGATATTTTTGCGCCAGAATATCGGTAGCCACCTGGGTCCAAAAAACCGGAACTTCCACATCATTAATTTCAAATACTAAAGAACCATCCTGATTTCTAATGATCGAGCTTCGCCGTTCGTAAGTAAACATATCGTAAGGGCTAACATTCTCAGTGGTAAAATAACGCTTAATTTCCAATCCTTTTTTTTCAACTGCCATTGATTCCTGCCGGTTCATGCGGTTAACACCTCAATTTTTTAGCCATAACACTTTTAAGCATTCTGATGAAGATAAAAGTCCTTTCGCTTGAAAGTTAATCGGAAAGTATAATTTTGAAGCCAAAATAGTTGTTTAAGAAAGAATTTAATCTTGAAATCCCAACTTACTAAAACCCGGCTATGAACAAAATATAAATAATACAAATACATCTAATTAACCTCTTTTTAAACACCCCAGTACTACACCCACCCCTAACACATTGTGTTATTTACCTGAAGAAAAAGATGATTTAAATAGTTTTTAGGTTTAGGAAATAGTTGTTCGGAAATATGTATTTTGAAGTATTGAAAACAATTAACGATTGTAGACTATTTTTAGTTTTTACGGGCGTAAGCAATTGGAAGATTTAATTATTGATGAAAGCCATTGATAAGTAGATGTGGTTAACTGGAAGATTGAGGATAAAGACTTAATCTGTTCTTGCCTGAAAGACCTTATTTCGCTGATAAAAATCTTCAACAGTATTGGGGTTCCACCACCATCCCTTTCCGCCATAATCCTTAATCTCTCCCGGAACAATAAATTCTGGTAAATGGAACGGAACAATTCCCGGATTGATTTTAAATCCCTCGCTGTCCTTCCAGCGGACATGCATCAAATGGTTGCCTTTAAACCATTTTCCCAACCTAGCTACAGCCCGGCGAATAGCTATGTCATGAATATGATTATTAGATGTTTCCTGGGAGCCGTATCATAAACGTCCGAAGCCGTGGAAATTAACCAATCTAAAGTCGGAATATCTTTTTTAAAATATTCATAATAACCGTCTTCATAAATCTGAAGCCCCATTTCCCGAGGAACAACCAGATTTCCCCACCGATAAGCTAATCTCCAATTATCCGCGCCAAATTGCTGATCCCAAGAGCGCTGCAATTCATCCCGCTTTTTTCCAAAATATCCCGGCCGTTCGAGGGTTACCCAAGTCATTAATTCTGGGAATCAGCTTCAGATTTATAATAATATTGCCAGCAGAAAATATTGCTAGCAGAGACTATCGAAAATATTGAAAAACTATCCCACATTTTTTATAAACAGTTAAACATTTAAACCATTAAAGCTTTAATTAGAAATAATGGCTCTAGAATTAATTCTAAAATCATTGTATTTCTTTTTGCCGGCTTATGTTGCCAATATGGCTCCTATTTTATTGCGCTGGATTCCCTTTGCTAACAGGCCTGTTAGTAAACGGCTGTTCGGAGAAAACAAAACCTGGCGGGGATTGCTGGCTGGAACACTAGCCGGGGGATTAATCTTTGCCCTACAAAAAATAATTCATAACTCCGGCTGGCAGAAATTAGCTCTTATTGATTATAATGATTTCTCCTTTTTATTGGGCTTCTTACTGGGATTAGGCGCCTTGCTTGGCGATTTAGTAAAAAGTTATTACAAGCGCAAAGCGGAAATTGCTCCGGGCAGGCCATGGATACCTTTCGATCAAATAGATTTTGTTATTGGCGGGCTGGCGCTGGGTTTTTTTATTTACGTTCCACCGGTAGAAGTAGCAGTGGTTTTATTAGTAATTAGCCCGTTGTTGCATCTCCTAGTTAATTATATTGGATATTTATTGAAGATAAATAAATGCAAAATTTAGTTATTAACCTGAGGTTAGAAGCAGCTGGCCCTGATTTAAACTGGAAGTTATCTGGCTGGAAGTTTGCTCTAAGCTTTTCATCGCCGAATCCAAATTTTGTTTAGCTTCATCTACATCTATCTTGGGATGCCGTTGCAAATACGTTTTCTGATAAGCTTGTTCTACTGTTTTAATGATGGCTGCTGGCAAATGAGCGTAAGCCTGCAGTATTTCCAAAAACTCTGGCGCTTCATTAACTTTCACCGCCTCGGCTTTAAACTGAGGAAAAACGAACAGCGGCTCGACTTCTTCGGCTAAGGCAGCCCAATCAGCAGTAATGCCTACCCTAGTATATAATTCTAAACGAACCTTGTTCTCCTGCCGACGATATTTGATAAACCGCGAGCAGTAACGTTGATTTAACAAACCCCCTCCTTTAAACACCTCAACAAAAGCATATGAATCTTCTAAATTTATTTGCGCTTCTCTTTGTTTTTCAACAAAGGTTAAAGCTTCTATTTCGCCTTCTGGTTCAGAAAAGGTTTCTTTAAGCCAGTGAGATACTTTTTTGTCTTGCTCGGTTTTTATTAATAATCCCATTCCTGTTCTTGGCCCGGCTAAGCTCAAAGTTCTAACTATTGGTTTAGTGCTTATATTTATTATAAACTGGACAGGGATAACTTTATACGAGTAGTTTATCGGAAAGGGGGTGGACAAGCCATAAAAACCGCTTAAACTTTGCTGAGAAGAAGTTAACTTAATTAAAGGAAAGCACAACGGGCTTCCGATGATAATAGAGGCACCTTCCCTTCGGGTAGTATGATCCCCTTCAAAATCGTCGTACGTGTACGCCTTTGGATCATAGATTTTAATCCCCCCCTGGCCAATGATGGCTCGGTGGTATAGCTCGCTAGAACGCTGGAAATTATCGTTGCCGCCAACTAAATATTCCGGCATCATCGCCGCATCCAGTTCAATCTTAAAAGTATGGTTCTGGACATTAACAGAAAACGGCATTATTTCAGAGGCTAAACTCAATACTTTTCTTAAAGATCCGGTTAAATATTCTTCCACTTTTCTGACTTCTCTTTCCAGCACTTGTTCCAATTGCTCATGTAAAGCCGAACTGCGTTGTTTAACTATTCCCGTAAATGTTTCTTCCTTGGTAGCTAAAGCTTTGATTCGAGCTAATTTGCCGGCATAGCCCCAGCTGCCCAGTTCACGATACCTTTCCTCAAGCAGGGAATAAGCAAAGTTCAAACTTCCAGCATTTTTTACATCAATTCCCTGCCGGGCAAAAGAAGCTAATTCCCCCGCAACATCGTCATAAATAATTTGGGCATCTTTCTTAACCATTCCTTCTAAAGTGTCCAGAGAAGCTACAATCTGGTCTACTTGCAGACTGGTGTTTAGCTTATTTACCAGCTGCCTAATTTTCTTTTCATCAGTACTTAAGCGTTTATAACCCTCTTGATCCAAACCCAATTCTTCTAAAATGGTTGGCTGCCGGTCAGCTTTAATTTGCAGAGCTTTCTTGTAGGAAACCATTGCCTCTATTTTTGGGCGCTTTATTTAAAAAGTTATCTTTCATTTTTTAGAAGCGGCTAACTGCAATTGCCTGGCCAAAGCATATAATGAACAAACACCACCGGCTAAATAAGCAACGGTAATTATCGGTAATGAAGGGGCATCTAAAAAGGGCAGAGTGGAAATCAAGGCCGTTAGCAAGGCCGAGGTTCGGAGAGGAATAAAAACCGAATTTAGTTTAGAGAGAAAGAAAAACAGCAGCGACAGGGTAAATAATCCTGCGGCTAAATAAGAAAAGATTTCCTTAAAATACCAGCCGATCTTGATTAGAATTAAAATTACCGGAAGGCTGTCTGCAGCTAGATCAAAATACCGGCCATAGGCTGTTTCAGTAGTTAGCCTGGCAATCACTCCATCCAAAGAATCAAATAATAAATGAAGCAGGCTGAATAAAGCGAGCAGCCACCAATTAAGCAAGAAAAAATAAGCCGCCAGTATTCCGCAAATTAAAGACAGGAAGGTTAAATTATTGGCAGAGATTTTTTTAGAGATAATATACTCTGCAACAGACCTTAATTTTTGCGTGCGGCAATTCCGAAATTTGACGACCATTTCCCAGACAAATTTTTCCATGAAAAGATATATAAATAATGCCTATAAAAATCTGCTGGTGGGTTTGGGGGATTTTATATTCAAATGGGTATAACTTCGATTGGATGGGAGAAAATTGAGGAATTTGCTAGAATGTATGCTGCCTTAGTTACCGCTCCCAAGAGAAAGGAAATTTATACCGGGACTGATCCGGAAACCAAAGAAAAGATTTTGATTGATCTGCGGACTCCTGAACAAAAAGTTATTGCTAATGAAGTTATTGAGAACATGATTCCGTACTTAAGGCGGCAGGCTCGCCAAGTATTGTACTCTTATGTAAAAATTAACGGCAGTGCCGTTTCCCGACACTCTTCTCGAAAACAATTCTCAGCGAATGATATTCTAGGAATAGGAGGGATAGGAATTATGAAGGCGCTGGGAAAATATATTCCCTGTTCAGGATCGCAGTTTCTTACTTCTTGTACTGGCAGAATAAATTCTGAAATTTCACGATACCTTGCTCAAAACCAAGGAATGATTCGTCTCTCTGTTGAGATGCATCTTAAAGCATCAAAAGTTGTAAATTCAGATTTTCCTCTCAGGGACAAAGGAACCAATCACGACAGCAAATATAACGTTCGCAACCAGCTGGCAGCATTAATCAATGTTCAGAGAGGGGATGAAGAAACCGCATCGGCAATTGCTAACGGGATAGCTTTCGCGCTTACTGGTTCTTACCGAGAAATAAATTCTCGAGTAGGAAGTTCTAGATGGTTAACTTATGCTGATTTAATTCCAGATAAAAATCCCGTGTCAAACATTGAAAATGCGGCTATCGCTGCCGAAGCTAGAAGGAAACTTGGCGGCATTCTTGCTACATTAACGCCCAGAGAAGAATATGTCCTGGCGAGCAGGCTTTATGATGATAAAACCTTACAAGAGATTGGCGATGAGTTAAATTTAACTAAAGAACGCATCCGGCAACTGGAACGAGAAGCTTTAAAAAAAGTTAGGCTTCAGATTGAACTGCGGGGGCTGGAAGAATTACTATGACTTTATACCATCTCGATTTAGAAAAAGCAATTACAGCCATTAAAGAAAAGAAAGCTAAAACTGTTTGCATTCAATTGCCTGAGGGAATGAAACCGCAGGCTGAAGAAATCAAACAAGAGCTGGCAGATAAAACTAACGCCCGCATTTTAATCTGGCTGGGCAGCAATTTTGGCGCCTGCGACATTCCCTTAGGCTTGCAAAGAATGGGCGTGGATTTGTTGATCAGCTGGGGGCATAACCGCTTTAACAAGAAGGACGGATGGTAGTATGGAAACATTATATATTAATGCAGAATACACAGGGAAAGTAGAATTATGCAATGATGCTTTAGATTATTTAAGAAAAAAGAAATACTCCCGGATAGCCATGTATGCTTCCATCCAATTTGTCAATAAGTTGGAAATCGTAAAAAAACAATTAGCTGAAAATAATATAGCCATCATTACTTCCAAACCTAATCGCGCCAATGCGGTTTCCCAATTGTTGGGCTGTGATAACTATCATCATTCACTGAATTTGAAGGAAGAAGAACTAACTGAAATAGAGGCTTACCTGTATATCGGGGACGGCAAATTTCATCCGT
>JAGVYX010000057.1 GCA_018303045.1 Candidatus Woesearchaeota archaeon | reverse complement strand
TATTCTTGAAGCAAACACCAAAAAATTAACTGCATAAATAATTATGATCAACAAAACAGCTAAAATTACCCAAAACCACCATTTCTTGAAAAGGTTCATAATTTAGCCCCAATATCCGTTAAAGATTTAACATAATGAAAAATCAAATTCCACCACCTAAAGCAGTTATAATAAAAAAAGAAAATATTCCAAGTATCTTAAAAATAACAAAAGAAAGTCCAGCAACAGCCAGAGCTTCTAATTTTGAAAACTTATGTACTATAACGAGAATTGGTATTAAAACAATTAATTGCATAATCTCACCCAGCCAATGACCATATTTAATTGGAAGCTTAAATGTATCTAAGATCAAGGTTAAGGATATAACTCGTAAGAAACCGATATAATAACCGCTTCCACCAAATAACTTGGCAATTCCCTGGGTAATACTAGCACTAATGATAAAATAGATTAAAGTAGTAATAATCACCCAGACATAAGACGAAAATAATGTGGTATAAAAAGAGCCAGTTAGAGTATTTATAAAAAACATAATCCCTGTAGAAGCCAATAGAAACAAAAACCCAAGGAAAAACGAAATATTTGAATTTGCTGCCTTTTCAATAATATCAGAAATTTTCATCTTAACACCTCTTTGCGCCTAAATGTAGAAATTCCAGCCAGAATTAAAGCAAGTAGAATTAATATAATTTCTATATATTTAATGGCAAATGGAAATTGGAATCCAAGTAAATCGTTAAAGATCGAAAAGATTGTTTCAATTATAAAGAGAACCAAAACAAAAATACCTAAACCTACCGCAATAGATCTTAACGAATTCATTTCTTTCTCTTCTCCGTGATATGCTTCAGCTCCTTAACGTTCTCTACAAACTCGGGAATGACCTCTTTAAAGACCCTGCTGACCGCATGCAATTCTGATCCCACATTTTTCATCTGCGAATCATAATCGCTCAATTTGCCTAATACTCCTTGATGTAAAATAGCAAAATCTTCTTTCAATTTGCGCAAATCGTTAAGCATGCCGGCTTGTTTTTCTTCCATTTTCTGCTTCCACTCCACGATTTTCTTTACCTCGGCAATAAGCTCATCCCACTTCTCATCAATCAAATTTTCTGCTAATTCCTCAATCCGCTCGTAGACATTTCCGTCATTAGAACCCCTCATCGGCCGGGAAGAGGGCATGGAATAATCCATTTCCGGCATGGACATTCCGCCTTCCGGAGTAGGCACCGGCAAATCTTCCAGAGAAGACATCCCTGCGGAGATATCATTCTCAGAGTATCCCTGTTTTAACAGCTCGTCATGGATCAAGCTGTCCGTCAGCCCCTGTTCTCTTAAATTTCTTACTTCACTGTCCAGATTATTAATTGGCATGGTGGATCACCTTCCGTTTATGTTTTTCAACTGTTTTTTTCTTTCTGCTGGCGCGGTGCCGCTTAATGGCTTTTCTTCGATTGGCTTTTCTGGTATAAATGTGCCGTTTCATGGTCTTTTGAACACCCGCCAGCTGATCTTCAATTATCCTTTGCGCATCTCTCTGAGTTATAAAATTAAGCGGATTCCATAAGTCAATATACTTTTGCAAACTGGCCACTTCTTCCGCGCCGGCAGTTTTCTGCAGCTCCTTGATGATCAAATCAATCTTCTGCAATACTTTATCCTGCTGATGCTTTAATTCGATCAAGTCTTCATTAAATGCTTTAAGATCGCGCTTAATAGAATTATTCTTGGCAATAAAATCTCCTTTCAGGACATCCACTTCCCGCAGCAGATTATTAACTTTGCTTTCCAGGCTTTTCACCCACATATAAATCTTAGCTGGAGTAAAATCAGCTTCTACAGATACTGCTTCCGGCCTCATCTAACATAAACCTCTATTTAGTTGAAATAATCGCTTAATCTACTTAAATATTGCTTTTTTGGGAAGCAGTCGCTAATTGGATAATATTGGCTCTGGGGATTTTATTTTATCTTATAACTATTTTTTATTGAGCAGAAGTTCTCAACAATCCCTTGAGCAGAAGTTCTCAACAATCCTTCATGCTTACTTTAAGCATAACTTATAACTATTCTGTTATCACGGCTTAATACCTACTTACCACAGAAAACATAATAAACAAAAGCAAACTCATAACCTTATAAGATGGCCCTTACAAATAAAACCTGTTTTGAATCGGAAACTTTCCACGAAAGAAGAAGAAATTTTGGAAAATATGAGGTTTATTTCCTAAAAATTATCAGAAGCTCATGCTTAGGTGCTGAAAATGGCAGATGAACCAATAGAGAATAAGTCTCTGGCGATATTTCAAGGAAAAAGTATACGAAGAACTTGGTTTAATGACGAATGGTGGTTCTCAGTAGTCGATATCATCGGAGCATTGACACAAACGGATAGGGCTAGGAAGTATTGGTCTGACTTAAAAGTTAAACTAACAGAAGAAGGTTTTGAAGTGTCCGAGAAAATCGGACAGTTGAAATTAATGGCTGATGATGGCAAATTAAGGCTTACAGATTGTGCCAACACCAAGAATATCTTCAGAATTATTCAATCAATCCCTTCACCTAAGACAGAACCATTTAAGCAATGGTTGGCCCAAGTAGGTTATGATAGAGTGCAGGAAATAGAAAATCCAGAATTAGCCCAAAAACGTATGAAAGAGATATACAAAGCAAAAGGCTATTCTGATAGTTGGATCGAGAAAAGAGTGAGAGGAATTGCTATAAGAGACGAACTTACAGATGAGTGGAAAAAAAGAGGCCTGCTTGAAGAAAAAGAATATGCCCTACTTACTGCAGAGATTTCGAAGGCTACTTTTGGCATGACGCCCAGCGAATACAAAGAATTCAAAGGATTGAAAAAAGAAAATTTGCGAGACCACATGAATGATTTGGAGTTGATTTTTACTATGCTTGGTGAAGCATCAACTACAAAGATAGCCAGAACCAAAGATGCTAAAGGTTTTATTGAAAACAAAAAAAGTGCAAAGCAAGGCGGAGCAGTTGCAGGTGTTGCGAGAAAAGAACTTGAGCAAAGAAGCGGAGAAAACGTATCAACCAAAGCAAATTACCTTTCTGAGCCAGAACAGAAGAGAAAACTGGAAGATAAAAATAGAAGAAAATAACAATAAAGAATGGCGCTTACCAACAAAACCTGCTTTGAATCGGAAACGTATCATGAAGGAGAAAACAAAATTCTTCGGATTTCGGCGGAAGCCTGTTCTTTCCCCCCCTCCATCGAGTACAGCGATATCTGCATGGCTAAAGTTATTGACAAGCTGCTGGAGAATTCCGGCATTACCATCATCACCATTACCCAGCTGAGGGAATATGAATACGATTACAGCCAGGTTTCTCTGCTTAACGAATTAGCCGCAGCTTATAAAAAATTAAATCGGGATGAACGCTATAAATTCTCCCAGATTATCACTAACCCGGAACACGAGCGGCATATTAGCGGAAGCTATGCCCAGTTTCAGCGGTTAGTCTCCAAGCGGTTGAAAGAAGACCCTTTGGCGGCATTTGTAGAATTAAAACGATTGGAGCGCCGGGAGAAAATCAAGCTTAACCAAATCTTAGACCCGCGGCAGCTTTCCAGCCAGCAGCAATTGATTAACATTTTCGAACAGGCTATTTTGCAAATTGAAAATTTAAAATTAATCAAGCTGCTAATGCCCCATACCAAAGACTATGCTTTAGGCGGCCGGGAAATTTACAGCAATGTTTTTCATCCCACAACCAGGCCGGATTTTATGTACACTAAACTGGTAACCGATTTCCCGGAGGGAGAGATTTTAGAAAGCTACCAATTCCAGAAAGAGCAAGACTCCTGCACGGTAAACATTTTTGGCTTTGATGACAATATTAAAATAATGTATCACTTAACCCCGCCGGAATTTGAATTTGCCGAGGAATTATATGAGCTGCTGGATGACGCCAAGCGCATCATGTCCGAGCATAAGCCAACAAGAGAGGAATTTGTTGACCCGCAGCGCATGCGGGAAGTATTTTACAGCATTGGAAAAGATTTGCTGGAAGATCTCGGCAAACAAAAAAATTTAAGGCTTTCAGAAACCAAGTTAGAGCAATTAGCTAATGCTTTGCTAAGGTATACTGTCGGCTTTGGATTAATTGAACTGCTGTTAGCCGACCAAAGGATACAAGATGTTAACATCAATTCGCCTAATGGTGAACTGCCCATTTTTATCGTGCATCAGGATTACGGCGATTGTTATACCAACATTTATCCTACGGCTCTGGAAGTGGAATCCTGGGCCACCAAGCTAAGATTGCTGTCCGGCCGGCCGTTAGATGAAGCCAACCCAATCTTAGATACGGAGCTAGCCGTTAAAGGATTCAGATCAAGGGTGGCTGCTCTTTCCGCTCCCTTAAACCCTTCAGGGCTGGCTTTCTCCTTTCGCCGGCATCGTGATTATCCATGGACTTTTCCGTTATATACCCAGCCTAAAATCAGGTATATGAATTCGCTGGCTGCCGGATTGCTTAGCTTTATCATCCATAACAATGCCACTATTCTTGTTGCCGGAACCAGATCCAGCGGCAAAAGCAGTTTGTTAGGCAGTTTTTTAATTGAAATTCCACGAAGGTCCAGAGTAATTACCATTGAAGATACTTTTGAACTGCCACAGGAATCATTACGGCAATTAGGCTACAATATAGAATCATTAAAAGTGGCTTCAGCCTTAGCTTCGCCGGGATCGGAAGTAGACCCGGCTATCGGCATCAGATCCACGCTGCGGCTGGGGGATTCAGCGATTTTTGTGGGAGAAGTGAGAAGCAAGGAGGCCGTAGCTTTATTTGAAGCCATGCGTGTCGGAGCAGCGGCCAATGTGGTAGCCGGAACGATCCATGCCGATTCGCCCTATGGCGTTTATGACCGGGTGGTCAACGATATCGGCGTTCCTAAAACTTCTTTTAAAGCTATTGATATTATCGTGACAACTAACCCAGTTATTTCTGGATTAAAAAAATTCAAGCGGATTTTACAGATCACCGAAGTAAGAAAAGAATGGGATGACGATCCGCTGCGCGAAGGAGCTTTTGTTGATTTGATGGTATATAACCCTAAAACTGACCAGCTGGAAATCACCGATGACTTAAAAAACGGCAATTCGGATATTTTGAAACGCATGGCTGGGCGCATTAAAGAATTTGCCGGCGACTGGGACGCCATCTGGAATAACATTCAATTACGAGCCAATTGCAAGCAGGCCGTGGTAGATATAGCTCTGGAAAATAACGATCCTTCTTTATTGGAAGCCGGATTAACTATCAAAGCCAATGATCAATTCCTGATTCTCTCAGATAAAATTAAGGGAAACGGAAGTTCCGCCGCTAACGACCGGATTTTATTTGAATTTAAGGAATGGCTGAAAAAAGAAGTGGCCAGAATAAAGAGAGAAGAATAGGAGCTTAGTGAGAACTTTGAAAAATCTCTGGAATTGACCTCCTCCCCAACGATAAAACGTGGGGATTTCTTGCTCAACAGTTATTTAACAGCCGCCAGCCAGTAATCTTTAAATAACCAGCAATACTATTTCAGAGAATAGGAGGTTTAAACATAAATGATTGATATCAACCAACTGCGGGCTAATCCTGATTCATTTCGCGCTTCGGAAAAGAAACGCAGCCGTTCCGCAACAGTAATAGACGCAGTTCTTAAATTTGACGAACAGTGGCGCAAAGAGTTAAAGAAAGTTGAACAGTTAAAACATCAGCGCAATGTCGTTTCTCAGGAAATTAATCAGGCCAAAAAAATTAAGGATGAACAGACAGCTAAAATAAAAATTAAGCAAATGCAAACCGTAGCAGAAGAGATTAGGAAAGGAGAACAAAAAGCTGATGATCTGCTGTTAAAGAGAGATGATCTGTTAAAAGATATCGGCAACTTAATGCATCCAGCTGTTCCGGCAGGCAAGGATGATTCGGAGAATGTGGAAATTAAAGCCTGGGGCAGGAAGCCAGCGTTTGCTTTTCCGGTAAAAACCCATGTGGAACTGTTAGAACAATTAAAACTGGCCGATTTCGATGCTTCAGCTAAAACTTCAGGAAATGGTTTCTATTATTTGAAAGGGCAATTAGGATTATTGAATCGAGCGTTAATTCATTTTGCGGTAGATTTTATGCAAAAGAAAGGTTATCTGTATATTGAACCGCCGTTAATGATCCGCAAAGAAATTTTAAATGCGGCTATTAATGCCCAGGAATGGGATAAGGCCATTTATTCTATTGAAGGAGAAAATTTAGCTTTAATTGGCACCAGCGAGCACGCCTTGCTGGGCATTCATGCTGAAGATTGTTTTACAGAAAAGCAGCTGCCCAAAAAATATTTTTCTTATTCAATGTGCTTCCGGAAAGAAGTCGGCGCGCATGGCATCAATGAAAAAGGCTTATGGCGGACGCATCAATTTAACAAAGTGGAACAGTTTATTTTTTGCCAGCCGGAAGACAGCGAAAGACTGTTTAAAGAATTGCTGCAAAACTCCGAAGGAATTTTGAAGGCCTTAAAACTGCCCTATCGAGTGTTAGAAATCTGCGCCGGTGATTTAAGCAACTGGAAACAAAGAAGCTTTGATCTGGAAGTCTGGCGGCCTACCACTAAAAGCTACGGGGAAGTAATGTCTTTAAGCAATTGTACCGATTACCAGGCCAGAAAATTAAATATCAAATTAGAGCGGGATGGCAAAAGACAGGCAGTGCACACCTTAAATAACACGGCTTTGGCTACCTCCAGGATCATGGTGGCGATTATTGAGAATAACCAGACTAAGAAAGGTACGATTAAAGTCCCTGCCGTTTTAGTTCCGTATATGAATGGAGTTAAGGAGATTGGTAATTCATAAGTTTTTTAAAGCTTTGTTGAACATAATTTTGTATGCAAGAACTGGAAGATGCTTTAAAGAATTTTAGGTTTACTAATCGAAGTAAAGGAAGTTCTATGGATAAATTAGTTCGTGAAATACCAGATACTAATAACGATTTATCGAATTATGTGGCTAATTTAACTCCAGAGCAATTAGCAGGGAGAATTCCAGTAATTTCTATTTTAGATAACCCCAATCAAATGACTCGAGTTAGACTTGATTTGTATTGGTGTCCTTCTACTAAGGAGCTGGATTTTGACTGGGATGATGCTAACCCTCATAAAACGCCTTACAGAAAACTAAAATAATCATTCTAAACCACAACTTTAATATACAATTTATTTTCTCTTTGATCTATGTCTTTATTTAAGGAAATGCTGCGGAGCGGTGAATCGCTGTTCCGCGACACTGTGGTCTTAGATTATGATTTTCAGCCTAAAATTTTAAAATACCGGGAAAATGAGCAGCTGCGCTTTGCTGCTGCTATTAGGCCATTATTGGAAGGGCATAACGGGCGGAATGTCTTTGTCTATGGCCCCCCGGGCATTGGCAAAACTACCGCCTGCAGGCACGTTTTAAAGGAGTTAGAGGAAGAAACCGATGAAATTGTCCCCTTGTATGTTAACTGCTGGAAAGAAAACACCACTTTTAAGGTTTTTATAAAACTGTGCGAGGATCTAGGCTACAAATTTATCCAGAATAAAAAAACGTCAGAATTGTTTCAGTTAATTCAGCAGAAATTAAACAAGAAAGCAGTGGTTTTCATCTTTGATGAAATTGATAAATTAGAGGATTTGGATTTCTTATACACCCTTCTGGAAGACATTTACCGCAAATCGATATTTTTGATAACCAACTATCGTGATTCTTATTCTGAACTGGATGAGCGGATCAGAAGCCGGTTAGCGCCGGAATTTTTGTGTTTTCGATCTTATTCTGAAGCGGAGATTTCTGGAATTCTATCCGAGCGCAGAAATTATGCGTTTTCTCAGCAGAGCTGGGATGAGGAAGCGTTCAAGGAAATTGTTGAAAAATGCGCTGAAGCAAAAGATATCCGCGCAGGCTTGTATTTAATGAAAGAAGCCGGCAATATCGCTGAAGAAAAAAATTCCCGAAAAGTATTGCAGGAACATGTTGCGGCAGCCATTAAGAAGGCTGATGAATTCCGCATTAAGCCCATGGCTGGCTTGGATGAGGAACTGCAGTTAATTTTAAATTTGATTAAAGATAATAGCAATTCTAAAATTGGCGATTTGTTTGCTAAATATACCGGGCTGGGCGGTCAGATGAGCTATAAAAGCTTTCAGCGCAGAATTGTTAAATTAGATGAGGGAAAATTCATCTCTACCGAGAAAGTTTCCAACAAAGAAGGGAACACTACTATTGTTAGTTATTCTTCTGAAAAGAAGCTGACCGAGTTTTGAAGAGGTAGTTATCAATTGGATACATTTTAACCTAGAAATATTTATAAACTAAGTAATTTAATGATAAAAATAGGGCTGGGGGATACTTCACAACTTTACTTAACCAACTGACACTATGACCGATCCTATTGAAAAACTGGTGCAGGAAATTATTCAAAGCGAACGTTTTGAAACTATGAAGCAGCACTTGGAGATGGTACTGGCTTTTGCTTATGGAAGAGCTACCAATCAGCATACCTGTCCTAAGCAGTACGCTCAAAAACTGGAACCTAATTTTGACGGAGCTAATTTAGCTTTGGGTGTGTTAGCCTTGGCAGGATATGTCGAGCCGGACTTGAGCGGAGTTTACCTCGTTACCAAAAATGGCGGCCAATTTCTTGAAGAAAATTATGGAGGCTCAGAGCTGTGGGGCGTTTATATTAAGGATCAGAAGTAAAAATAATTTAAAGAAAATATTCAAAAATTTAATCTTAATACTATCTTTAATCCTACCGTGTTGCATAAATCCAAAACTAATAATCATCAATTAACAGAGCACGACTATCTATTAAAATATTTTAGCGATTTTTGATTAAAAGTTGAATTATGCAACACCGCATAATCCAGCCTATTGTTGCGCGCAAGTGAAGTTACAGCTTCACTCGATCAAAGTTTCAAATAAGAATAACCAGCGCAGTTATAATTCCAATCAAGGCGCCAATAACCACTTCTAACGGTGTATGTCCCAAAGCATAATGGTCTTTGGACTGGAGGTGGTGAATGGCAAACAATTTCTTGATCGCCTGCCCTTCCTTCCCGACCGTTCTTCTCACGCCGTAAGCATCGCGCAGGACAATAAATGCTAATATCAACGCGATAGCAAAAGCTGTGGAATTACCTTCCTGCAGATAAATACTGGCAGCTAGTGAAGTTACAAAAGCAGCATGGGAAGAAGGCATGCCTCCAGTTAGGAATAAATCATGAACAGATAATCGTTTATGCTTGAACCAGTAAATAATTAATTTTATTACCTGAGCGCCAAAACCAGCTAATAACACAGCTAAAATAATTTTATTCATCACCAAGAGGAAAGAAAGGAGAGTATAAAAAGATTACTTTAACAGAACCTTGTCTAAAGCCGAATTGATTTTTTCTAGTTCTAGTTCATATCCTTGGTTAATAGCTTGATAAACAATTCTTGCCGCGACGATAGCTAAAGGAGCATCATGTATATAATTATAATCGTTTTTTAAAGTTATTTCTTCATCATGACCGCTCTTAAGCGTCAATTGGCTTAAACGGGCCCCATCAGTTTCGGGGTAATTCAGAGGGTGCGCATAAGGACCTCGCTGATAGCCGCCATCGGTTATAATAACTAATTTTTCTGAAGCTGCTGGATTAACTTTAAAATCAATTTCTTTTAAAGCTGTTAATAATTCTTCAATGTTGCTGGTGTTAATATGAATATCCTTTCGGCCATAATTGGACTGCATTAGTTCAGCAATTCGTTCTGGAGTTAATTTTTCTCGTTTTAACTGTCTAGGATATTGCCCCAGGACATATTCAACAGTAACTTTCAGGGGATTGAATTTCAATGATTTCTGTCATTATTCTTTTATATTTATGATTTTGTATTCTCTAAACTACAATAATCCATATAAATTAACTGCTATCAATTCTATTATGTCTAAAATTCAGATTCTTAGTGAAGAAATTATTAATAAAATTGCCGCTGGGGAAGTTATTGAGCGGCCGGCTTCCGTAGTTAAAGAATTGCTGGAAAATTCCTTGGACGCCGGCGCCACCAATATTATTGTTGAATTAAAAAATTACGGCCAGGATTTGATTAAAATTTCTGATAACGGCTGCGGCATGAGCCGGGAAGATGCTGAAAGGTCTATTCTAAGACATACCACCAGCAAGCTTAAATCGGCTGAAGATTTGTTTTCAATTAAAACTCTGGGGTTCCGCGGGGAAGCGCTGGCCAGCATTGCCGCGGTTTCAAAATTAGTTATAACGACTAAACCAGCCAACCAGTTGGAAGCCTGCAAACTGGCAGTTACTGGCGGAACCATTACTGAATTGGGAATCGCTGCTTCCGAAACTGGAACCACAGTTGAAGTAAAGGACTTATTTTTTAATACTCCGGCCAGAAAAAAATTTCTTAAAACCAATGCTGTAGAATTGCGGCAGGTCATTAATGTAATATCTCATTATGCCTTGCTTCATCATAAAATTGGCTTTAAGTTAATTCATGACTATCGGGAACTAATTAATTCTCCGGCGACAGCAGAGATACGAAACTCTATAGCGGCAATTTATGGCTTGGATATTGCCAGAGAAATGATTCCGGCGCAGTATAATGATAATCAGGTCAGCCTTTCGGGAATGGTTATCAAGCCTTATTTTGCCAGAAATGACAAGCAGTGGCAGACGCTGCTGGTTAACGAAAGGTGGGTTAGAAATGAAGATCTTACTAATGCCGTTTATGAAGCTTATCATTCAATATTATTTGTTAACAAGCATCCGGTTTTTGTTTTGAATTTGCAATTGGATCCAGCAACTATTGATGTGAATGTTCATCCAACTAAATTGGACATTAAAATTGAGCAAAAGGAATTAGTCTGCAGCGCGGTAACTAAAGCTGTGCGGGAAGCTTTAGCCAGGCACAATTTACTGCCGGAAATTGATGTAAGTATGGAAGAAGTAAGTATGGAAGAATATTCCCTTCCTCCAGTAAAAAAGATTTCTTTGCCCCCTAAATATTCTTTTGACCATAGCCAGCAGGCTATTCTGAGAACTGCTTTAAAAGAAAATACAGCTAACTATGATCATAATCCTTCAGCAGATAATCTTTTAGCAGATAATTCTTCAGCAGATAATCTTTTAGCAGATAATCTTTTAGCAGATAATTCTTCAGCAGAACCATTAATTATCCCGGAACAACAGTTTGCGCCTGAACTGACTGCTCATTCCACCTTGCCGCCGTTAAAGTTATTGGGGCAAATCCATAAAACTTTTTTTGCTGCTGAAACTGTAGGAGGAATGTTTTTTATTGATCAGCATGCGGCTCATGAACGGGCATTATATGGACGATTTATGGAGCAGTACTCTCAAGGCAATGTTGGAGTTCAACAATTATTGCGGCCGGAGATACTGGAGGTTGCTCTTTCTTCGGAAGAAGTTATTAAGGAAAATATCCAGTTATTGGAAAAATTAGGTTTTGCCATTTCGGAATTTGGGAATCATTCTTTTGTAATCAAAACCATTCCCGCCATTTTTGGCCGGCTGCAGGCTAAAGAAATGATTTATGAAATTATAGAAAAGTGGGGTAAGCAGAATTTAGAACTGGTTAAAGAGGAAATTATTATCCGAATGGCCTGCCGTTCGGCGGTCATGGCCGGAGAAGAATTAACCATTGCGGAAATGAATAATCTTCTTCGGGAATTATCTGCCACTCAATTGCCGTTTACCTGTCCGCATGGCCGGCCGACAATGATTAAAGTTTCCGTAGAGGAATTGGAAAAGAAGTTTAGAAGGAAAGGCTAACATATGC
>JAGVYX010000074.1 GCA_018303045.1 Candidatus Woesearchaeota archaeon | reverse complement strand
CTTGCGTATCCTCTTCAGCTTTCCAATGCGCAGGCTCAGTTCCAGACGATGCTGCTTTATGCGCTGGCGATGGAACTAGTTTAACTGTCAGTGTTGCAAATTCAGTAGTTTCCGCTTGCACCGACGCTAGAAAATGTGAATATACTTGCGCAACAGGTTTCCGATTAAACGCTGGTGGGACTGCTTGCGAATCCGTTTCTGGCGGTTCCTGCGCCACTCCTCGTCCTGCTGGCGCAGCAGTTTGCGCTAATCGCGCTGCTCCAACTGCAGCCAATACTGCTAATGTTTTGTTCCAGCAAGTAATGTTCCTGCGTGCAGTTTCAGTTGTCCTCCGAATTTCCAATTAAATTCTGCCGGAACTGCTTGCGTATCCTCTTCAGCTTTCCAATGCACCGGCTCTGCTCCAGCATATGCTGCTTTATGCGCTGGCGATGGAACTAGTCTAACTGCCAGTGTTGCTAATTCAATAGTTTCCGCTTGCACCGACGCTAGAAAATGCGAGTATACTTGTCGAACTAATTATGTATTAAGAAACGGCCTGTGCGTATTATCCACCTGCGGCAATGACCGTTTGGAGGATGATGAAGAATGCGATCTTAGTTTTACTGCCGATCCATTTGGAGGAACAGTATGCACCGATGGAGATTGGGCTCTCGGAAAATTGTACCTGGGTGGCACGTTGAGATGCACTTCGCAATGCACTCTTGATGAAAGCCAGTGCCGCCAGTGCAACAGCGCAGTTAATTGTCTGGCCAACCAGCAATGCACTGCTCAAGGGCGGTGTGTTAGCCTGCAGGCTCAGGAAACTCCTCCTTCGGGCGGCGGCGGTGGTGGCGGCGGAACCCGTTGTGTCTCCAGCTGGAACTGCGGCGCCTGGTCTTACTGTAATAATCAACTAAGGCAAACTAGGACCTGTGCTGATTTAAGGAATTGTGTCCGGCAGCCGCGTGTGGAAACACAAGCTTGTATCCAATGCGATGAATCTTGGGTGTGTTCATCTTGGTCTGCTTGTTCAGGTGGATCACAAACCAGAACTTGCACCGATGAGCATGTTTGTGGAACAGCTAGAACCAAGCCAATTACACAGCAAAGCTGTCCAATGCCTTCCAGTGGATATACTCCCCCGCCTTATGCGCCGCCTCCGGTTATTCCGGAACCAACATTCTGGGAGAAATATAAAATTCCCTTATACATTGCCGGTATTGTTGCAGGCGGGGGATTGCTAGCCTTGCTGCTCTGGCTGCTATTCAGAACGAAAAAGAAAGCTTACAATATTGGCGACTTGAGCAACTGGATTGGCGCTGAATTAAGAATGGGGACTTCAACCGAAGATGTCAAGCAAATCTTGCGCGAACAAACTGGCTGGACGGGCAAGGAAGTGGAGCAGGCGTTCCGGATGTCGCAAGGGGATCAAACTTTAGAAAGAGCTATTTAATTCTTTACAATCTCATCCGCAATAATTTCTTTCTTCCCGTTATATTCTTCAATCCTGCCGGTTATCTCTATTGCATCGCCTTCTTTAAGATCTATTTTCTCTTCTGGAAACAAAATTACATCAAAGGTGTCTATTTTGCTGCCGGCAATTTTAAGAAAAGTAGCTTTATTGGTGGAGGTAATGCTTTCAATGACGCCGTTAATTTTGATCTGCTCAGTAAGAAAAGCATCATCCAAATGTTCAACTTGTTTTAAATCAATTGTTTGCGAATACAGAAATAAAAAGACTAAGCCAATAATGGCTGAGATCAGGGCGATTTTAAATAAGGTTTGCTCTTGCATGTGTATTCTTGGTTTTTAATGGCAATTGTTAAATATTTCCCCAAACTTTATATATCTCGGGGCTCTGGTAACTAAAGATGTCCCAGGAACAATTAGTAGAGTTGCGGAAGCGCTTAGTTCAATTGGAACGGCGCATCAGGCCTTTGGAATGGGATTCCAGCCGAAATCAAATTAATGAATTCCGCCAGAAAGAATATGAGCGGCTGAAAGAAGAGCATGCCCATTGTTTAGGGGAATTGCAGACTCTGGAGCAAAAAGGAGATTGCGGTTAAAGTCTTTCCGAGGTTTTGATAGCTTTAGCTTTGGAGGACTTTGAAAAAGAGGGATTTTGCTGATTTTTTGATCTATTTCTGATAAAACCTTGACCAGTTCACAGTCTCTTTGAGAATTTTTCTGATGAAAAACTAATTATTCAAAATTTTCTTTAATTTTTCCTAAATCTTTATAAGTAACTAACTAATTGAGCCATTAGTTAGCTGAGATGCCTTTAAGGCTGAATCTGGTAAAAAGATTCTTTAGTCTCGGGGAGAACGATAATGGTGGATTTTAAATTAGTATTAGGAACTAAGGATGGCAAGAGCCATCAAAAAGAAATAAAAAGCCCGGAAGCGGATAATTTATTAAAAGCCCGAATTGGCGATACTGTTTCTGGCGATGAATTAGGTTTTTCTGGATATGAATTTCTGGTTACGGGAGGATCAGACAAGTGCGGTTTTCCCATGCGGAAAGGCATTCAGGAAGCCCGAAAAAAAGTTTTGATTGGAAAAAGCGTGGGCTTCTGCGGCAAAAAGCGCCGGCTGGGCAAGAAAACGGTTCGTAAAAATCAAAACGGGCTGGTTAGAAGAAGAACGGTTTGCGGCGAAATGATTACCAAAATAATTCATCAGATTAATCTAAAAGTGGTTAAGGAAGGGGCGCAACAGTTAGGTCCTGCTGAAACTGCAGATGAAAAAACCGCTGCTGAAAATAAGACCAAACAATAATTTTAAATAGTTCTTTTTCTTTCTTTTTAATATGGATTTTAAAGAACAATTAGGCCAGTTAAATGCATCCTTAAATCATTCCATTAATTTTGTCTTAAATAAATTAGCTGATTTTCCTGGATTAAGTTTAGGCGAGCAAATCTCTTATCCGGCTATCAAAATGGTTAATAATCTAAAATGGTTAATAATCTAAAATGGTTTATAATTTAAAATGGTTAATAATCTAAAATGGTTAATAATCTAAAATGGTTAATAACCTAAAATGGTTAATAACCTAAAATGGTTAATAACCTAAAATGGTTAATAATCTAAAATGGTTAATAATCTAAAATGGTTAAACGATCATTAACGCCTAAAACCTTTTATCGGGCATTATTTTCAGGAGTTGGTTTCTTAGGTTTATTAATACTGATTTCCATTTTATCGTCTAATTCTAGTTTAATGGGCTATGCTGTTGTTGGAGAAAGCGCTAATCAGGAAAAAGGGTATTTATCGCCAGAGTTTATACCTTGTCCGTTAACTTATACCAATGAAGCCTGTATTCGCGGCAATAGCCTTTTAATTAAATTTTCTTCACCGTTCCGAATAGTTTCCATCAACGGCAACACCCTGGTAGATACCTCGATTTCTTTTGGAAACCAACTAACCTGTATTTATGAAAGTCGAGAAGGGAATCGGTACAGATTGACTGGTAAATTCAAATTTGGCGAAAGATGTCGGGCAATGGAGAATGGATTTTGGTGTGGCTAGCTTTTTAACACCGTTTTCTCTCCAGAATAAAGTCCCATCTTCATCATTTGTTGGTATTGATCTGGCGCCAGAGGTATGAAACTAAGATTAAACCCTTTGGCTTTGATTTCAGAACAAACCTGTTTTACTTTTGGGAGAACGATATTTTCACCAATTAAAATCAGATTAGCCTTGTTTTTACTGGCTTTCCCATGCAGGATGATTTTATTAATTCCAGTGATCTCTGCTGCAGCGTGTAAATATTAATTCCAGTGATCTCTGCTGCAGCGTGTAAATATTAATTCCAGTGATCTCTGCTGCAGCGTGTAAAAAAGTCTGCTGGCCAGCAAATTCTTCCACTAACAGTTCTTTTAAAAAAGCTGCTGGTTCATTATTTCTACAGTGGTAAGTTTTGTTATTTTTCCATACTTTTTTCAATTAAATCAAGAGCGACAAATTCTTGCAGTAACCGGTAAGTTGAGGCCAGAGAAACCTGGCTTTAGCTGGCAATCTTGTTAAGGCCAACCCATTGCCATTTAAAATAATCTTCAGAATAGCTATTTTGTGTTATCTAATAAAGCAGTCAATATTTATTTTTTACTCATGATAATAGTAATTGGCCGGTGGTTTATATCTCGTTTCATTTGTGAAAACTGGTTTTCAATTTTGACATTAGCTTGGATTTATACCTGCGCCTACAAGAAAGAGAAATAATTAAAAAGGTAAAAACATTTGTAAGTTAAATCTATGAATGATATCATTGAAATAATTAAGTCTAGAAGAACTATAAAAAGCTTTGAAGCAAAATTTCTCTCTTGGGAACAAGTAGCTAAAATTCTCGATGCGGGAAGGCATGCTCCCAGCAGCGGCAATTTGCAGAATTGGAAATTCATTGCCGTGCTAGAGCCGGACTTAAAGACAAAGTTAGCTGAAGCGACCCATGACCAGTTTAATATTGCCATGGCCAGCGTATTGATTATTGTTTGCGCGGAGCCGGAGAAGGCTGAGCGTTATTTTGGAGCGCGGGGAGAGCGGCTGTATACCATTCAAAATTGCGCTGCGGCGATTCAAAATATGCTGTTAGAAGCCCATTCTCTAGGATTGGGTGGTTGTTGGGTGGGCGCTTTTAATGAGGATAAAATTAAAGAAATTTGCGGAATTCCCGCTATTGTCCGGCCGCAAGCTATCGTGGCGATAGGTTATGCCAAGGAAGTTCCCAATAAGCCGGCTAAATTTCCGTTAGAAACGGTGGTTTATTTTAATAAATGGAAAAATAAGCTGCGTGATCCGGAGAAGTACAGCCAAAATTATTCAGCGATCCTGGCGCGCAAAGCCGGCGCGGCTAAGGAAAAACTGGATCAGTTTAAAAAAGATATTGTCGGTAAATTCTGATTTGTTTCTGATACCTCCTCTGCTTGCGGCGGTTGGGATTTTTATTGCGAACGTAGTGAGCAAGGGGTCTAATACCCCGACCTTTAGGTCGTTTTTCTAAGAAAATTTTTTGAAGCGGCTTCGCCGCAGTAAAAA
>JAGVYX010000008.1 GCA_018303045.1 Candidatus Woesearchaeota archaeon | reverse complement strand
GACAATCATGGCAGAAAAACTTTTGCTTTGAGCCAGAAGCATTGTGCCTCATCCCTTTTTTCACCACATTATGTGATCCACACAGTTCACAAATAATCATATCAATTACCTCTCAAAAAAGAGAAAGAAGAATTAATATTTAAAGATGACGTTTAGTTGACTTAATTTTTACTCCCCAAGTTTTATAAAGCGCCAGCTTAAAATGATCCCGTGGTTTTGATCGAATTAGCCGGGGCAGAAAAGCACTATCAGATGGGCGAGACTCTCGTTAGAGCTATTGATGGGATTTCCCTTAAAATTAACCGCGGCGATTTTGCGGCTATCATGGGCCCGTCGGGCAGCGGCAAATCCACCGCCCTGAACTTGGTGGGGTCTTTAGATCTGCCTACCAAAGGAGCAGTTTATCTTGACAGCAGAAATATCTCTCAGTTAGATGAATCGCAGCTGGCGCAAATCAGGGGCCAGAAAATCGGGTTCATCTTTCAGAGCTTTAATTTAATTGCTAATCTGACGGCTAAAGAAAATGTAATGCTGCCGTTATTATTTCAAGGCGCCAGTTCTGAAGAGCGCCAACAGAAAGCGCAGGAACTGCTTCAACTGGTTAATTTAACCGACCGGATGGGTCACTATCCTAATCAATTATCCGGAGGGCAGCAGCAGCGGGTGGCCATTGCCAGGGCTTTGGCTAATGATCCGGAGATTATTTTAGCTGATGAGCCCACCGGCAATTTAGATACCCAAGCTGGAGAACAAGTTATGGCTTTTTTGCAGGAACTAAACCGCCGGGGCAAAACCATAATCCTGGTGACTCATGACCGAAATTTAGCCAGGAATCATGCTAAAATAATCTATTCAATGAAAGATGGTAAAATTGAAAAAATAACTAAAAAAATTAATCATAAATGGGAGGCAGTATCATGAACAAAATTTTCGCATTTTTAATAATTTTATTATTTGTGGGGTTATTATCAATAAATTCCGTTGTTGCAATTACTGTTGATTCAATAGAGGCCAGCCTGTTAACGCCAGGATCTGATGGAACCATCTCTTTGATAATCGAAAATAATCTGGATGAAGACGCGGATGATGTTTCACTCCAACTGCAATTTGCTGGCCTGCCGTTAACTCCCAGCGGGTCTTCAGAACAATTGGTTTCAGAAATTGATGAAGGCGATAAAGAAAAATTTTCCTTCCGTGTCCGGGTTGCCTCTGATGCGCGGCCGGGAGATTATGAGCTTCCGTATACTTTAAATTATAAACAGGACGGCAGTCTTCAATCGCGGAAGGGATCTTTGGGCATTAGAATCAGCGGAGAGCCGGAATTAGCCTACAGCCTCTCTGCAGACAAGCCGGTGGAAAATCAGCAGAGCAAAATTTCTTTGAAAATTGTCAATAGGGGATTTGCCGATGCCCGTTTCGCTTCTGTTAAAATAATTACCGGCGATTTTGTGCTGTTGTCTGAAGAAGAAGTATATCTAGGAACAATTGATTCAGATGACTTTGAAACGGCGGAATTTGAGGTTTTGTTTGACCGAAATCAGGCTCGATTTAAAGCCGCGGTTGAATACAAGGATTTTGAGAATCAGGATCGTATTGAACAGATAAACCTGCCTATAACGATTTATTCCAGGGAAGAAGCTCTGCGGCTGGGTATTATTAAACAGAATAATGCTGTCTTGATTATCGGATTAATTATCTGTTTAGCCATTATCTTTGTTGTTTGGAAGGCGATCTCCAAAAGAAGGAGATTAAAGAACAGCCTGCGTAAAGAACAGCCTTAGCATTATAATGTGTATTATAACGTGATTAAAAGTGATTAAAAAGTGTTACAATTGATTAGAGATACAATTGATTAGAGATACAACTGGTTAGAGATACAATTGATTAGAGATACAACTGGTTAGAGATACAACTGGTTAGAGATACAAATGATTAGAGATACAACTGGTTAGAGATACAAATGATTAGAGATACAACTGGTTAGAGATACAATTGATTAGGGATACAACTGGTTAGAGATACAACTGGTTAGAGATACAAATGATTAGAGATACAATTGATTAGGGATACAACTGGTTAGAGATAAAAATGATTAGGGATACAACTGGTTAGAGATACAATTGATTAGGGATACAACTGGTTAGAGATACAATTGATTAGGGATACAACTGGTTAGAGATACAAATGGTTAGGGATACAAATGGTTACAGATTATCTTTTATTAGCTGCAAGGAATATTAGAAGGCGCGGCATTAGGTCTTGGTTAACCATGCTGGGAATCTTTCTAGGCATTGCGGCTGTAGTTTCTTTAATCTCTTTAGGATCCGGGCTGCAGCAGGCGGTTACCGGCCAGTTTGGCGCTTTGGATGCAGATAAATTAGTTATTGAAAATCTGGGCGCGGGCTTTGGCCCTCCGGGATCGACAGCGGTAGCTAAGTTAACTAATCATGATTTTAAGCTGGTTCAAAACACTGCCGGCGTGGAATTGGCGGTTAAACGGTATATTCGCCCGATGCAAGCAGTATATAATGGCGTAGCCGTCTTTGGAAGCGCGGCTTCCCTGCCGGATTCCCCCAAAGAATTGCAGCTGGTGTATGATTTTTTAGATGCTGAGCCGCTGCAGGGCCGACTGCTGGAAGAAACATCCCGCGGACAAGTTATCTTAGGCAGCCATTATTTAGAAGAAGATCATTTTGGCAAACCGCTAGCCATAGGCAAGACTATTTTGATTCAAAACCAAGAGTTTAAAGTTGCCGGAATTCTTAAAAGAAGCAGCAATTTTATGGTAAACCATCTCATTTTAATGCCGGAAAAAGACCTGCGGCAGATCTTAAGGATTGGAAATGAAATAGATTTTATTGCAGCTCAGGTTTCGGACCAGAATCAATTGCCTTCGGTTGCCCAGCGTCTGGAACAGGCGTTTAGAAAAGACCGGAGACAAAAAATCGGCGAAGAGGATTTTTCAATTCAAACTCCCCAGCAAAGCTTGTCGGCGGTTAATACAATATTAACCATTATTAATATTATTGTTTCGGGCATCGCGGCGATATCTCTCCTTATCGGCGGCATGGGGATAGCTAATACAATGTACACTTCGATTTTAGAGCGCACGAAGGAGATCGGCATTATGAAAGCTGTCGGCGCGAAACGCAGGATCATTCTGTTGATTTTCTTATTAGAATCCGGGTTGCTGGGGCTGATCGGCGGGATTGTCGGGGTAATTATCGGGCTGCTGCTGGCCTCGGGGATAGCGGGTATTGTTTCGCAAGCTCCTGGCGGAATTCAATTAATCATGCGCTTTTCCTGGCCGTGGATTTTGGCGGCGATAGGCTTCTCCCTGTTTCTGGGTATGATTTCAGGAATTTTTCCAGCCTGGCAGGCGGCTAAACTGCCTCCAGTGGAGGCGCTCAGAAAATGAACACTCCCCATCGCTTCAAAAGGCAGAGTATCTGTCGACAGCGCTGGGAGTTTTCAATGTTTCCGATACCCTTTTGGGATAATAGCGAGTTGATGCAAAATAACCAATCTGCCGCAAGCCGAGTCACTTCGTTTGCGGCTTTCCTAACGGAAAGCAGCAGAGGTATCAGAAACAAATGATTTTAGAATATTTCAATATCGCTGTCAAGAATTTGCGAAAAAGAAAATTGCGGCTGCTGCTTACGCTGATAGGCGTCATTATTTCTGTAGCTGCCATTTTTATCCTGATAAGTGTTTCTTTAGGGCTGCAGGCAGCAGTAACCGAGCAATTTAGGCTGCTGGGCGCGGATAAATTTTTTGTTCAGCCGCGCGGGCAGTTCTCTGGCCCTGGCGCTGAAGGAGCAGTTGAGCTTACCGAAGATGATGCTGAAATTATCCGCAATGTTCCTGGCGTAAAAGATTTAGCCCCCTGGACGCTGGCTCCGGCAAAACTTTCTTTTCAAGGCCGTATTCGTTATACTTTAGTGATGGGCATTGACTTGGAAACGTCTCCCTTATTTATTGAATCGGGAGCTTACCAGGCTGAAGAGGGGCGGCTTCTTCTGGAAGGAGACCAGGGGAAGGTAATGATCGGAAGCCAGTATAAGCATAACCTGTATCTGGGCCAGGAGGTTAAGGTTGGAAATAGACTTTCCATCAATGGCCGGGAATTTCCAGTAACAGGAATTCTAAAACCTCTGGGCAATCCTTCGGATGACCGCATGATTCACATGTCTTTTGAAGATTTCCGGCCGCTATTTAAGGTTCCTTCGCGCATTGACTCCATAGTTGTCCAGATTAAATCAGGTGAGGACCTGCAGGAAGTGGCTAAAAAAGTAGAGAAAAAACTGATGAAGTTTCGCCATGTTGATGAACAGACAATTGATTTTACAGTCTTGACTCCGGAAGAACTGCTGGGAAGTTTTGCGGCAATATTGAAGGTAATAACTTCTTTCTTGTTGGCGGTGGCGGGCATTTCGCTAATTATCGGCGGCTTGGGGATAGCCAATACGATGTATACTTCTGTTTTAGAGCGCGCTAAAGAAATTGGCCTGATGAAAGCTGTCGGAGCTCAGAGGAATGATGTATTATTAATTTTTGTTATCGAGTCGGGATTGCTGGGCTTATTGGGCGGCGTTATCGGGGTAATTGTTGGAATATTGGCCAGCAAACTAATTGAATATATTGCTGTTAAACAACTGGGAACAACGCTATTACAAACAGCTATTCCAGCTTGGTTGATCATTAGTTGCGGGTTATTTTCATTTTTAATTGGGGCCATTTCTGGATTCTGGCCGGCTTACCGGGCGTTGAAGGTTAAACCAGTGGAAGCGTTACGGCAGGAATAGTTGGAAAAATGGCTAAGGCAAACTTAAATCCCTCGAATGAACGGTTAACCGAACAACTTCTGAATGAACCCTACTGCCGCAGGGATTATTCGCTGAAAATTTACGAAGCTAAATTTCAGCTGGATTTGGTACGAGAAGTTCAACAAAGGGAAGGTCATTTTATCTGGTATGATTTCTGCTGCGGCGGATTTTACGCGGGAAGAGATTTTCTTAAAGGGCATCACGGCCAGACAGATAATTTAAGAATTGTCGGCGTAGATGTAATTAAACCGCTGGCTCTTGATCCTCCGCTAATATTTGAGAAAGCCAATGCAGCATCATATCAGCTTAGAGAATCGCCTGATTTGATAACCTGCCATAACGGCCTGAAATATATCGAAAAATATTTTAAAAATACTAATCAAGTAATTCAACAGTGGCATGAAGCATTAAAACAGGGCGGGACATTGGCATTTAATGCTTATGGCGAAGCGCTGGCCGAACGGCTGGAAGAACAGCTGGGCGAGCAAGCAGTCGTTAGACGAGAAACATTAAATAATGGCTGTGTTCACTTTATTGCCAGAATTGTGAAAAGAAAGACTTTGGAATTGGTTCTAAGCGATTAATTTTTTATTCGCTATAATCAGCACAATTCGATTTTTCAGTGATGTACAAAATCACTCACTTTTTGGATAGTGCTCCCTATAATCGAAATTTTTATTAATCCTAAAATCTTATTTGAGCCTGTTATGGCTAGATATAATTACAAAAACAGGTATCTTCCCAGTTTTAAGGGAAGCGATTTGGCTGGATTAGCTGCATCTTACGCAACAAAATATGCTGGGTTGCTGCTGGGAATTCACGGAGCGATTGGAGCGGGCAAAGTTGAGGTTAAGGAACTGATTGCCGGCGGCTGTCTTTACGGCTTGGGAAGCTTATTTAATGAGATGATCTGTCAAGCCGGCCGAGCGCGACAGCTGCAGATTCTGGAACGCCAGTTGAATCCCCTATCATTAGAGAACTTGGTGGAAAATAATCTCCTTGTTGAAGAAGCGATTAAGAAAATAATCAAGAGTTGATGCGAATAAATTTCTCTTGGTTTATTAGATCACAGATCTAGGCAGTACCTCTTTCTATACTCTCCCATTTTACATCAAAACATTTAAATTAGAAACTAGTTCTAGTTATTAGTAAAGGCACAAAGATGGAGGAGTGAAATACAATGAAAAATGAACTAAAACTTAAACCAGTAATTGCGCAGATTGCTGAAACAGCCCCCTATTTGCCAACTTTTATAGAGTATACCGGAATTATTTCCGGGGTTATAGAGATTGTTGATCATAAACCTTTAAATATTTTATATGGCGGAACAGCTTATCTTGTAGGTAGAGCTGCAGACAGATTTGTTACGTTAAGTCTGTTGCAAAATAAAAAGAGTAATGCTGGTCTTGAACACAAAATAGATCAATAAATATCAATATTAATATGTTAACTGCCGCAGCCAAGCAGGAACTGGAAAAACAGCAGTACCGGATTATTGGCAGCCACAGCGCGGTTAAAACCTGCGGCTGGACTAAAACGATGATCCGCGGACAGGGCGGCTGTTACAAATTAAAATTCTATGGCATCATGAGCAACCAATGTATGCAGATGACTACTTCCATCAGCTGCGCCAACCGCTGCACTTTCTGCTGGCGGGGATATAAGGCTCCAGTCAGCAAGGGCTGGAAATGGGATATTGATGACCATAATTTTATTTTTGCGGAAAGCATTAAAGAGCATCATAAACTGCTGGTTGGCTTTGGCGGCAATGAAGTGGCCAGCAAAACAGCTTACGAAAAATCCAAAACAATTAAACATGTTGCCTTATCTTTAACTGGCGAGCCGATTATTTATCCTAAAATTAATCCCCTTTTGGAACGGTTCAATAAGGAGGGCATTTCAACATTTCTGGTAACTAATGCCCAATATCCGGAACAAATAAGGGATCTTCAGCCGGTCACTCAATTGTATCTTTCTTTAGATGCGCCGGAAGTTAATTTACTGAAAGAAGTGGATAAGCCGTTATTTGCTGATTTCTGGGAGCGATTGAATAAAAGCTTAGAATATCTGTCGCAAAAAAAACAGAGAACTTGCATTAGATTAACGATAATCAAAGGAATCAATAATTCGATGTTGGATAAGTATGCTGAACTGATTATGAAAGGCGGCCCTGATTTCATCGAAGTTAAATCTTACATGCATGTCGGCCCTTCCAGAAAGAGATTAAATAGGGAAAATATGCCTCTGCATGAAGAGATAGTTGCTCTTTCTAAAGAATTAGTTAAATATCTGCCGGACTATGAAATTGTTTCAGAACACATTCCTTCACGCGTAGTAATGTTTGCTAAAAAGAAATGTAAAATAAATGGCGTCTGGCGCACTTGGATTGATTTTCCAAAATGGCATCAGTTGGTCAATTTCGGGAAAGAATTTGCAGCAGAGGATTACAGCATTAAAACTCCCCAAGCGGGCTTGTCAGGCAAGGGAACATTGGATGGCATGCCTTCAGAGGTTAAGAAAAGGTATTTGAAGGAACACCCGGAAATGCACATCTTTGTTAATGAAAGCGCGAGGGAATTAAGTTTTTATGAAGAATGATCTTTTAGAATAGAAATATCAAAAATCAAAAGTTAGAATTTTTTATGAACTTTGGTTAGAATTTTTTATGAACTTTGACCAAAACCCTTATAAAATCTCCGTCCTTTTAACTAGATCATGGCGCTGACCAAAGAAGATAAAGATGTATTGAAAATTCTGATAGAAAAAGAATTAAGCCATATTAAGAAAGATGGCGAGAATCTGCGGATCAGCAATGCTGATTTTCTGACCAAAAGAGGCAGTCCGGACTTGCCTTTCTTGAAAGCCATTCCTTTATATGAAAAATTTCTGCAGGAATTAAAGAAGAAGTTGTAGATTATGGCAAATGTAGATTATGGTAAAAAATGAAGACTTAAAGCAGGAACAGCTTAAGGAGAAGTTCATGCAGTTCCAAACTTTGCAGCAGTATATTGAGCAGGTGGAAGAACATCTAGCCTTGTTGAACAAACAATATGCGGATTTAGAGAACTCCAAAGAAGCGCTGCAGGAGTTTTCGAAAACCGAGAAAGGCCTAATTTTGGCGCCGATTATCAACGGAATCTTTGTTAAAGCCGAGCTTAAAGATAACCAGAATCTATTGATTAATGTCGGCGCAGATACGGTGGTGGAGAAAACCGTTTCCCAAGCAGTAGAATTGCTTAAAGAGCGGCAAAAAGAAACTTTGGAAAAGGCCGGTGAAACGCAGAAATTGTTGCAGGAATTTCAGCAGCAGGCGGCGCAAATCTATCAAGAAGTCGAGGCTCTGGAATAATGGAGCAAGGGAGTAAATATGTTCAGCAAACTTAAAGAAAAATTAAAAGGAGCGCTTTCAGTTTTTTCCAAGAAGGCCGAAGAGGCTGTAATTGAAGAGAAAGCTATTAACAAAGAACTAGCTGAAGAAGAAATTATTAACCAGCCTGTTGAAATTAAATCGCCGGAGATTAAGCAGGAAACTAGGCCTAAGACTGAGAACAAAGATAAAAAATCAGCAAAAAAATCCAAAACAAAAAAACCAGCAGCTGGAGAAAAATTAAACTCAGTTAAAGAATTAGAATCAGCTAAACAGAAAGCCGTTGAGGCAGAAGAACCGCCTGAAAAACAGCCTGAAGAGCAGCCTTTCCTGGGCAAAACCGTTCTGGAAAAAATGTATGAAGAGAAATCAGAAGCTGAAATTAAAGATATTAAATTCGAAACTGCGGTCGAGCCTAAAGAAGAAAAGAAAAGTTTTTTTGGCCGGCTGAAGAGCGTTTTCAGCAAAGAAGAAGAGAAATCTAAAGAAGTTGCAGCAGAGCCAGAACTGAAAGTTGAGGCCAAGCAGCCAGTCCAGCTTAAGAAGGAAAAAACCTCAGATAAAACTACCGAAGAGAAATCAGAAGCTGGAATTAAAGATATTAAATCAGAGGCTGGAATTAAAGATATTAAATCAGAGACGGAGGAACCTAAAGAAGAAAAAAGTTTTTTTTCCAAAGTCAAGGAGTCTTTGACTACTAGGAAAATCTCTGCCGAGAAGTTTGAGGAATTATTCTGGGATTTGGAATTAGCTTTGCTGGAGAATAATGTAGCCGTGGAAGTGATTGAAAAAATTAAAGAGGACTTAAAGTCAGAACTGGTGGAAAAGCCTTTGCCGCGGAATGTCCTTCAAAAAATCGAAGATACCCTGCAGTCAACTTTAGAAAATATCTTAACTCATGGCCGGCTGAATCTTGCTGAGAAAATTGTTGAAAAAATTAAAGCCAAGAAGTCTCCGTTTGTGGTGGCTTTTTTTGGAGTTAATGGCGCAGGAAAAACTACTTCCATCGCCAAATTGGCTTACTATCTTAAGGAACGGAAATTATCCGTCGTTTTAGCTGCCGGCGATACCTTTCGGGCGGCGGCGATACAGCAGCTGCAGGAGCATGCCGAAAAGTTAAACGTGCCTGTCATCAAGCAGGATTACGGCGCTGATGCGGCAGCGGTAGCTTTTGATGCCATTAAATACGCCCAAAAAAATAAAGTTGATGCCGTGCTGATTGACACCGCCGGCCGGCTGCATTCTAACGCTAATTTGATGGCTGAATTGCAGAAAATAATTCGTGTTGCCAAGCCGGACTTGAAACTATTTGTTGGTGAAAGTATAACTGGAAATGATTGCATTGAACAAGCCAGGAAGTTTAATGATTTAGTGCAGATGGATGGGGTGATTTTAACTAAAGCTGACGTTGATGACAAGGGCGGTGCTCCTTTGTCTATCTCTTATGTTATTGGCAAGCCGATTTTATTTTTAGGCGTAGGGCAGAGATATCAGGATTTGGAAGAGTTTGATAAGCGTAAAATTTTGTCTAGGCTGGGATTTTAATAAAATTTCTAAACCGCCATCTTTATTAATAAAAGTTTAAATTAGCAGTAGAATGAGCCTGTTATTATCCTTCATTAACGCGATTCTTCATTTGGACAAATACCTGGCAGTTATTGTAGTAAATTATGGAATTTTAACTTATGCTCTGATTTTTTTAATTATTTTTATTGAAACCGGCTTGGTGTTGATGCCTTTCCTCCCGGGAGATTCGCTGTTATTTGCTGCTGGATCTCTTGCTGCCAACAGTTCTTTAAATCTAATTATTTTGCTGGTTTCTCTTAGCCTGGCTGCGGTTCTGGGAGATAGTTTTAATTATTTTCTCGGGCGCCGATTTGGGGAACAGCTGTTTGTTCAAAACCGGTGGTACCATCCGGAATACGTTGCCAAGACACAGCGGTTTTATGAGAAATATGGCTCAAAAACAATTGTCTTGGCCAGATTTGTTCCCATCGTTCGGACCTTCGCGCCTTTTGTAGCTGGAATTGGAAAAATGAGTTATGGTTCTTTCTTATATTATAATTTAATTGGCGGCCTGGCTTGGGTTTTCTTATTTATCCTGGGCGGATATTTTTTAGGAAATCTTGCGCTGGTTAAAGAAAATTTTTCACTGTTTATTTTGCTGATTATCTTTCTGTCATTCATTCCGGTAATTATTGAATTAGTTAAACATTTCCGCAGGAAAAGTTATCATCAGAAGCAGGTTTAATATCAGTTAAATGCAATTTGCCCCCGTCCCTACAAAATACAAAATAAAAAGTTTTATAAACTTGTTAATTTATAACAATAATAATTATGGTAGAAACAGAAAAAAAACGAGGCGTATGGTTAACTATTTGGTTAGTAATAATGCTTATTGCAAATTTTTTTATTGCATTGACTTATCTTGTATTAAACAAAACGATTGCGTCTCTTTACCCAAATGTTGGTCTTTGGATATGGTATATATATGGTTTAGTAGCATTGGCTAATTTTGTTTTCGTTATACTTTTGTTTATGTGGAAAAAATGGCCATTCTTTGCATTTTGTGGCACAACCATTATTGCATTTATAATGAATTTGGCAATCGGTTTAGGAATTTTTGCTGCAATATCTGGACTGATAGGTCCAGTAATATTATATTTCTCCATGAAATCTAGATGGAATCTTTTTGAATAATTTTTTCCTGTTTCTTATGGCGGGACGGGGGCAAACTTTGATTTTTTGCCTTCAGCATCGTTGCACTAAAAATCAATCACTCCAAGTGTTCGTGGGCAACTAACAGCGATTTACCGACTACGAAACCTTGCAGGTTTCTCCGTCTAAATTGTCTGCCATCTCTGAAAAAATTCTCAACTCTGTTTCGGTTTTGTGGGTTGCCTCAAAACCTCACGAGGAGAATTTTTTTTGAGGGGTCAAAACTTCGTTAAATTCCGATGTTTAGGTGTAATTCGAGACGCCTCAAAATTCAAGACGCCTCAAAATTCAAGTTAAGAAATAGGAAATAATATTTTTTCTCCCACCCAATAGGAGAAGGCATACGAACAGGGGCTGAACGATCTTATAAGTGGCTTCGCCACAGATTGCTCGCAAACATTAGTTTGCTCGATTTTAGGTTGTGTAATCCTTTGGCTGATAAAAACTATTTATTTAAGATTATAACTAACTAAGGAATCAGTCAGATATTAACACTGCCCGATTTTATTACAGTGGTGCTTCATCCAAAAAACAATCGCCACGCCAGACTCACTCAGCATCGGTTATCGCGATATGCGGTACCTCCCTGCAAGGGACAAGCCACTCCGCATGCACCGATATGAGCATTGCATCGTTCGTTTAATGGCGGCGGCGATTTATTGGATGAAGCCGCGATTTTCCCAACGGTTTTACTTTCACGAAACCTTTATAAATAACTGCCAATCATAGAAGTAAATCAAATCCTGGGCCCGTAGCTCAGGGGTAGAGCGCCTGCCTTGCAAGCAGGAGGTCTCGGGTTCAAATCCCGACGGGTCCATTTCAATAGTGGATCTGTAAATCCAAATTATGCTTTCGAGAATTTGATTCTTGGCAGCATCGGTTAGATATGATGTCTCCTTGACGGAGATCTGACTTAATGTAAATGTTAATTTACATATCATATTGATGAGCCGTATGAAAGATTGACACATCGTACACTGTTAGGTGGATGACTAGGCTCGGAACGCCGAAGAAGGACGTGACAAGCAACGATATGCTCTGGCGAGTTGAACGTAAGCTTTGAACCAGAGATTTCCGAATGAGTCTTCTCATTAGGGCCTTATAGGCCAGGGAACGCAGGGAATTGAAGCGTCTTGGTACCTGCAGGAAAAGAAATCAAAGAGATGCCGTTAGTAAGAGCGACCGAAAGCGGCCAAGTTCAAACTGAATTCATTATAGTAATATAATGGAGATGTGGTGCATGGACTTACCTTATAACCTATTTCTAAACTTGAAGTTTTCTGGAAAGAAACACTTAAGAGGGTGATAGTCCCGTAAAGGAATAGAAGTAGGTTTTAGTGAGTATCCGGAGTACCATTCCTTGAAATTGGAGTGGGAAGATGGGGGGCATTAACCTCTAAAACTAAACACGTGCCGAATCCGATAGAAAAAGAGTACCGTGAGGGAAAGTTGAAAAGAACCCGCGATAGGGAG
>JAGVYX010000073.1 GCA_018303045.1 Candidatus Woesearchaeota archaeon | reverse complement strand
ATGCCCTTCAGAACAAGCCATCCACTTGCCGTAAGGAGTTGTTTTAGGCTGCAATAATTTACCGCAAGTCTTACAGAACATTTTAAGCTAATAAGCAGTAATAATTAAATAATTTTCTAGAATTATGCAAAGTTGGGAGTCTTTTTACTTTTCTATGGAAGCTTAGCAAAGAAAGTTCCTGCCAAAAACTTTCTTTTTTCCACATCAATCGTCGTCGTTATTGCCTGAAAGACTTTCTACAGGGCCATCGTATCTATAGTTCATAAGTTGATAACGGTTATTATAGTTCTCAAGTTGATAAGGGCCATTATTCTGGGATATATATCCCTTATCAAATAGTTGAATGTTATTACTCTCGGTATCACCTTTTCTTAGTCTATTAGGATTAAGCATATATTCTCGAACTAATGTTTCATATCGGCTAGAAATAGCTGCAGCAGAAACAGTTGAGTCAAGATTTGTTGTTAAGTCATACTTTTTAACAAATAATCCTCTCGCTTGATTATCTCTCTGTCTTTTCTCTGCTTCAATTCTTAATTGACGAATGGCTTCAGAATATAAAGTGCTTGCTGCTTCTCTTACTGAACTCAAATCTAATACTGGTTTAGTTTGGTTTAAACTAGGCCCTATTAGTTTTAGTGATTGGTACATCTTTAACTATCAAAATCACCCCGATTTATAAATACTTCGTTTTATTTCAGTATCTCCGAAAAGTTTAATTAATTTTTAGAAAACTACCCCTTAAAATAGTAGTATAATCATAAAAATTTCAATGTATCCATAACTATTTCAATAATCCAGGAAACTAACCCGGTCAGAATCATGCCGATAAAAATTCCCCAGGATGATTTTGCATTCAACTGCTTGTTTAATACTAATCCGGCAGCAATAACTCCTAACAATGGATTAACTATTAAAGAACTGGCATTCCCATAAAATGATAAAGTGAACGTTAGAAATGGGCTAATTGCTCCAATGACTATGGAAGCAATTAAGACTTCTTTCCATTGAATATTAAACATTTGGTGGATAATCTCTTTTGTCAATATATATTTTTCTTGTAATTTAAGAGTTAAGAACTGTTTATTATAGTCTATCGCTCAAAACCGCTCAAAACCAAAATTTATATATTATTAAGCGTTCCTTAATTAACGAAGAGGTTTCAGATGATCTATGAAAATTGGCTGCACACTGATCTGCTAAATACCAGAACCAATTTTTGTCCTCCCTTGATGGGCAGAATTTCCTGCGATGTTCTGGTGATTGGTGGAGGATTTGCCGGATTGCATGCCGCGCTTCGCCTTGCTGAAAGCGGAAAAGACGTTGTTCTTCTGGAAAGAAGCATTTGCGGAGGAAGCTCGTCTGGAAAAAGCGGGGGATTTCTGACGCCTTCAACAGAGAGCGATCTTACACAGCTTATTGGATTATTTGGGATTAAAGAAGCAAAACTGATTTATGAGATTCCAGTCCAGGGAATTAATCTTATCGTTAATGCTATTAAAAAAAATAATTTAAACTGCGACCTGCAAAAGCAGGATGCTTTTTATTTAGCCATCAGCCGGGGAGATATAGAAATATTAAAAGAAGAAGCGCGCGCATTGAAGAAACTCGGTTATTCGTCCGCATTCTGCAATTCAAAAAAACTCCAGTTAATACATCCCAGCAGAGGCTATCATGCTGGCTTAAGATCCCGCAATGGTTATGGTATTAACTCATTAGTGTATGCGCAGGAATTAAAAAAAGCGCTGTTAAAAAAAGGCGTTAGGGTTTATGAGGGGACGGAGGCGCATAAAATAAAGAATAATGCCGCTAAAACCCACCTGGGCTCCTGCCAGGCGGATAATATTATTGTTTGCATAGATAAGATGACCAATGAATTTGATAAGGACATTTCCAAGAAATATTACCATGTCCAGTCCTTTCTAGCGGTAAGCGAGCCTTTAAGCAAATTAGAAATAAAAAAGATCTTTCCAGGCCAGAGAATGATGTGCTGGGATACCCGGCATGAATACACGCATTATCGCATTATCGGCAATAACCGCCTGATTATCGGCGGCGGTTCTGCCTTGACTACCTGGTACCCTAAGCATTTTAACTCTCCGTGGGTAATTAATCGAGTAATTAAAGATTTCAGGAGCCATTTTCCGTTTTTGGAGCATGTTAAATTTCCTTATTATTGGAATGGCTTAATTGATGTAACAAAAGATTTGATACCCATTGTGGATTATGATCCCAAAAATAAGTCCATACAATACGTTATGGGCTGTGCTGGCCTGCCTTTTGCGGCATTTTGCGGAGATTATGCGGCTAGGAGATTATTGGATGAAAAGACAGAAGATTATTCAAAGTATTTAGGAATTAATCGCCGGTTTTTTATATCCGAAGGACTGCAGCAATTTCTGGGAAAACCGTTGTCTTTTCTGCTTAGCCATTTGCGCGCCTTGACCAGATAAAGTTATTTGTAAAGTTATTTGATCAGATAAAGTTATAGATCTGATAAGAAACCTGCCTTAACTGGATACAGTTATGGTTCTGATAAGAAACCTGCTGTGTTGCATAATTGAAGCATAGCTCTGGCTATGCTTCCCCATAGCGTTTCATTTTCTGATATGCCCAGAAGAAATCGAACTTATCCTGATGGACAAGTTGTATGATTCAGAGAAGCTACATCGCAGTTTACGTGAGCAAGGAAGATATAGCATTATTCCTGTTAAAAAGAACTGGGCTAAAGGTCAGTTAAGAAAACAACTTAAGGATTGTTTTGATTATAGTCAATATTGGCAGAGGAATTTGATTGAATGTCTCTTTCTGCTCTGAAAAGACTATTTGGAAACCACGTTCGTGGTTTAACTGCTCGCACACAGCGAGCAGAAATCTACATGAGAATGATAGCTTACAACATAGGAACTAAATATCCAGAGACTTTCTACTAAGCCCTTCATAACAAATTATAATTTTTCAGCTTAGGAACTTCCACATTGCAGTACGGGCAATTGTAAGGCTTCTTTTTGAAAGGGTCGTATTTAAAAACATACTTGCAGGCGCTGCATTGAGCTTTCACTTCATTGGTTCCGGCAATTTTAGTAAACTGAGCCTGATTCTCTTCACGTTTAATGCGCGCCATTTTCTCTAAATATTCATCATCCGCATCCCATCCCCGAGGTTTAGCTTTAGCTGCTTTAATTTCCTGCTGCTTTAACTCCCGTTCCTGTTCTTCCTTCTGCTTGGTTTTTCCAGAAAAGCAGGTCGGGCAGACCATTTGCTTATAATCATGATGCAATCTAAACAGGCTGGCTGACACAAAATTATTGCACACCCGACAGAGCGATTTTACATCCATATAACTATTTACATCCATAGAACTAACCAGTAATGTCCGCCTTTTTATAGATTTCTTTACAATAACCTACAGATTCTTACTTTCTGAACCTTTTTTTTAAAGTAATCATCAGCAAACAATTGTTTTAAATGGGAGTCCAGCCGGAAATGCTTAATTTTGATTTTACTATAAATACGGCCGGATTTAACATAAGTTGATTTATTTTTCTTTTTAAAATTAGCTACGGCCTCTTCCATAGCCAGCGGAGGCCCTGATTTCTCTGCAAATTCCGGCAACTGGCCTTTTTTCACAACAAAATAGAACTTATTCCAGTCCCAGTCGGCAAAAACTATCTCGAATTTTTGCAGATTTTGTTTTAAATAAGCAAAGGCCTTTAACAATTTTGACCCAACCACATCTCTTTTGCCTTTAAATTCCTGCGCTTCCACATAGACCAGAGTCTGATCGGGATAAATTATCTTTAGAGCATCCTTGGTTAGCGGTTGTCTTACGAAGAAATCTTCGCCAGGATTTTTCAAATAGTCCTTAGCTTTATCTTTAAACAAAGAAAATTTGTCTAAAGTTAAGGCCGCGGCCGCATTTCTGGACTTATCTACCGGATCAATAACGATCAAAGGAGAACGCTTGGAAGCGTTTAATTCAAATAAGGCCTGGCTGTTTCGGTAATGTTTCTTCACATCAATAACAGTATTAATCTTCCAATTTTTGCTGGCAATTAAGACATTTTTGAAAGAGCCATAAGCCGCAACTAAAATCTCCAGAACATAGCCGCTAAAACCGCCGATGTAAGATTCTGCGCCATATCCTTTCTGGGCTTTGCAAAATTGTTTAAGCAATCTAATCTCCTCTTTAAGTTTTTTTGTATGCTGGTTAACCCATCGAGAATGCAGGGGGGAAACATCGGTAATGTTAAGAGCCTGTTTAGCGGAAGAAATGTTTAAGATCGGAATCACCTCGAAAAAAAACTGTTTGTAATTTAACTGAAAATAATCTCGGCTGCCATGGACGCGATTAATTTTTTCCTTGGGAAAAGTCTTTTTTAAGATCGGTTCTAACAGGCCGGATAATTCTGCTGATTTGGAGGAGAATTTTTGGTAGTTAAACAGAACAAAAATATCTGCATCATGGCTTCCCGCCAGCCAGGTATCCTTAGCTCCGCTTCCGCCCATAATGGCCTGAGCCTGTTTAAGCCGAGCATTAAGCAATTGCAAAAATGAATCGGCAACTGCCTTAAAGGCCGTTCGCTCTGGTTCACCAGGCTTGATTTTAGCTAAAACATTCGTTAGAAAACGTTCCTTAAAAGACAATTTTTACCCCCTGTTTTAGGCTTTTCTCTACTTTATGCAAATCCTTAATCACCATTCGCCGGATTTGTTCTTTGAATAATACGATCATTAATAAGATACCCGCTAATACTGAGATAATGATTAAACTGGCGTTAACCGAGCCTTCAGCTAATTGGGAGCCAAATAATACTAAAACCGCCATCTGCGCGATAAATCCCAGAGTGGATAATGCCGTAAATTGGCCGAAGGAAATGTTCGTTAATCCGCCGGCGATGCTGACCAAGTCATTGGGAAAAATCGGAGCAATTCTAGCTAAGAATAAAGCCCAAGATTTTTTCTGCTTAAAAAAAGCTTCAAAATGCGACAGGTCCCGCAGGCTAAAAAATTTTAAGGCTAATTTCTGGCCAAACCTGCGGGAAATTAAAAAAATCGCTGATGATCCGATAGTCGCGCCAATTAATGCGTATAACAATCCCAGCACAGGGCCAAATAAAAAGCCGGCCACAATAGTAGTTATCTGCGAAGGTATAACCGAAACCATGGATTGCAGTATTTGCAAAACAATTACTATCAGAGGGGCCCAAATGCCAAAGCGGAGAATAAAAGTTTTAATGGTCTCAGAATTAAAGAATAACTCGCCAACAAAAAAGAACAGTAAAATCATTAAGATCGGCAAGAAAAATAATTCAGCATAATTCTTCTCTTTCTTCAGCATAATAAATCTAATTTTCTTCAGCATAATTCTTCTCTTTCTTCAGCATAATAAATCTAATTTTCTTCAGCATATAAATCTTTTTATACCTCCCTCGCCCCTCCGAAGAATATGACTCTGCTAAGAATTCCCGTAGAATGCCACTATTGCAAAACCAATATTGAGCGAAGAAATGCTTTAACGGTAAAAAATACTGAAAACAAGCAGTTATTTCAATGTTTTTCCTGTTTTCGGCAGAATTTAACCAGGGCAGGAGCACCTGGAAAGGCCAATTTATATTGCGAACGTTGCCGCTATAAATTTACTTCTTCCAAATTAAGATGTCCCTACTGCAATCAGTTTGATGCGGTAATTAAAGCTGAAGTTAAGCTGAAAGACTTGATTTAATTTTCATTAGGATCTCTGGCACCATATCCTCTTTTAGTAGGCTTAAAATGCAAAATGTCTTCTGGAAAATAACCCGTAAGTTGATCAGCTAATAACAAGTAAGCTTGATTCGCTTGTTCTGGTGATTCCCAGCCCAAAGTTTGGGCAATAAATGTAGGGAAGGTTTGCAAGGATGAAATAAATTCTAAGACCGTTCCATGTTCCCGGTAGAGGCCAGCCTTGATTAACGGTTCATAGGTATCCGGATGAATGTAAAGCTTCCCGTTCTTCACAAAAGTTCCCAAATCTCCCGAGATAGCTTTATTGGCTTCTTCCGAAACTCTTAATTTCATCTGTAAATTTTGTTTAATAACATCATCATCAGCCATAAATAATAAGAAGAATGGTTAACTATAGATAATTCTGATAATTAGAGTATATTTTAGTAGGAGTTATCTGACGATGGATAATTAAAATAATGTATCCCAATCAAAAGAATTATCTATATATAAGGATTATCAAAAAAAAACGCCAGCACCCGGAAAATCGGAATTTGAACCGAGTCTAATCACTTCGCGACCCGTTTCTCACTTCGTTCGAACCGGGAATCCCAGAGGGATCGGTTTGCTCTAAGTGGGTTTTAACCCGCCGTTTGATCAAACTTTATTAAAGTTTGTTCGAGACCGACGCCATACCGGATTAGGCGATGCTGGCATCTACGGCCGCCGGGACTTTCAAGCCAATACGCGTTAGTTTTGATATGTAACTGGCCTTTGAACCCGGGTCACCACCTCTCGCCAGTTTTGAATTTCCTTGGGAGGGTGATATCCTGCCGCTAGACTACGGCCGTATTCTTTCGGTTAAATTAATCTTCCTATTTAAAGATTATGAGAAAAAGCGCCACCGCCCGGAAAATCGGAATTTGAACCGAGTCTAATCACTTCGCGACCCGTTTCTCGCTTCGTTCGAACCGGGAATCCACAAGGGACAGGTTCTCAGGCGCCTTAACAAAGTTTTTGCAAGACTGAGCCGAAAGCGAATGTCTGCATTCGATGCAACTTTATTAAAGTTGCTTCAAGACCTGCGCAATACCGAGTTATGCGACGGTGGCCTACTATAAGTATTCTCTTAATTTATTCCGAGTTGAATTTAATTCTTTCAGCTTTTGTGGCGAGCTCTCGGAAATAATTTTTAACAAATCCCGGTAGTTATCTGCCAGCCTGCCCTTCCGCTGGAACCATCTGGATCCTTCTGCTCCCTCATATTTCTCGTCATCAACCCAGGATGAAGGTTGGGCAATCACGTCCCGGGAAGTGATAATTCCGAAACCATTCTCTAAAGCGCCAACTGCCGTCGTTTTTACGCAGCCGGTGGCATTAATTCCCATTAAAATTATATCCTTAACCCCTATTTGTTTAAGATGAGCAGATAAGCTAGTTTGATAAAACCCGTCATCGCCGCTCTTTACAATGTACCGAATGTCTGTCGGTAGTGAGATAATTTTACGCTTAAGAACTTCAATAGTTTGGCCATGGCCATTATATTCTAACACTACGACGGGAGTATGATAATTTCCGGCTTGCGCCAGCACTTCCAGAATGTTAGGCTGTTCGCGTTTTCTTTCTTTCCAATCAATATTCTGAAGAAAATCCTTTTGCATATCAATCAGCAGCACGGCCACATCGCTGTAAGAGGAACTAATCCGTTCTGCTGCCGTGGAGGTAATTACTTTGTTATAATTATCCTGTTCCAAGCCCTCAGTTTTAGCTTTTTCCGCAGGAGTATTAGCCAGCACTGCAGCAAAAACAGCATTAAGCCAGTAGCTAACCATAATATAACTTAGATCTTAAATTTACTTATAATTATTATGGCCTATAGTAACTGACATTAATTTTTGAACAATAAATAGCAGTTACTATATACAAAAGACATAACTAATTGTATAAAAATTTATGTCTTTTGGTATATAAAACCGAAAAGACCTAGAGCTTAAACTTTAGAATAAATTGGATTTACAATAAACTTAAGCTGCCAGTGATTTTGTCGATCAACTCTTCATCATCCGGGCCAATGCCCGCGCAGGTTTTAGTTCCTGGCGCCACCACTGTGCGGCCGGCATCGGTGATTAAAGAAGCCGTTAAATCATTATCTTTAGCTTGCTGAAAGAATTTTATTAATTCTGGCTCATCCTTTACTTTAAGAACAATTTTAGCCATGCCTTCTTCTGCCCAAGCCTTAACTGTTTTTTTATCTGATTTTAGAACCGCGTCAACGGAAGCATGCGCGCACTGGGCGGCTAACTTGCCTTTAGGAAGCTTCAGATCCCGTCGGACTAGAATCACTTGTTTATACATTACTTTGAGAGAAGATAATAAGCTATAAAAAGATAACTGGCCTTTACTGATGTTTTGTATTTTTTGAATCTAGTCGTACCACTGGTGTTTTCGCGAGTGGTCGCGAGCATTTTGACAGATCTGAATAAAATTAAAATCTATCCTACACTGGAATTAACAGAAAAATATCAACTGAAGAACTGAGAAAATTATTTATCTTTTTTCTTGTTTCTATTAATTAGCGGCCAGCCAACATTCTTCTTATACCAAGGCCCTTCTCCAGACAAGTTTAAGGCTCCCAGTTGTAAATTATTACCGTCTTTGGCATAATTTACCACTCCAACTTCTAAACCATTCATTTCTTCAACAACAATATTCACTAAACCTAAAGCCAGGCCGTTTACTTTTTTGGCTATAGTCAGGCCAGCGCTAACATTTATGCCCCGGACATCGCCCACAACTACAGCAATTGCTCCGCCAGCATTAACGCCATGAACATCCTGAGCTACAGCACCTAAACCGCCAGCATTAACACCATGAACATTATCAGCTCCAGCAACCAAACCGCCAGCATTAACGCCACGAACATTATCAGCTCCAGCAATTGCTCCGCCAGCATTAACGCCACGAACATCCTGAGCTCCAGCAATTGCTCCGCCAGCATTAACGCCACGAACATTATCAGCTCCAGCACCTAAACCGCCAGCATTAACACCACGAACATCCTGAGCTACAGCAATTAAACCGCCAGCATTAACACCAGCGACAGTTATTTCTTTTGATCTAATTAATCCAATCAAAAAACCGTGAATATCTCTCTCGGAACCTAATACTGTAAGGCCCAAGTATACTGGTTCCTCTGTTGGTTTAGCTGTCAGATATTTTTTTAGATTAGAATAAGTTTCTTTAGCCCTGACGGCTAAACTTCTCTTGGTGGTGAGCAAAACCAATTCTTTTTCAGTTTTCCGCCTATCATAACGTTTGCCAACTTCCTGATGAGTCATCCCTTCTAATAATTTTCTTAATTTCCGATCCTTGATTTCCGGCGGAATAATTAAGCGATATTGCGAATCAAGAAAATCATGGGGATCTCTTCTGGTCAGCAGATGCAGGAGCGTGGCGCCCAGAGCATAAATATCCGATTGCGGGACAGCTTGGCTAATCATAGCTTCCAGCGG
>JAGVYX010000007.1 GCA_018303045.1 Candidatus Woesearchaeota archaeon | reverse complement strand
TGATGGCTGCTTTAAAAGTAGCTAATGTTCTCCAGCTGCCTTTTGCTGATAATTATTTTGATTACACCGTCAGCACTGAAGCTTTTCATCATTATGATCGCCAAAAAGAGGCTCTGACAGAAATGGTTAGGGTAACTAAGAAGAAAGGCTGGGTAATTGTCTCTGACATCAATTTCTTTTTCCGGCCAATACATTGGTTATTTGAAAAATTTGAACCGGGCTGTGTAAAAGTTAACAGACGAAAACAAATGAAAGAATTATTCTTAAGAGCCGGTTTGCAGGTTATAAAACAGAAGAGAAATTTTTTATTTGCGGTAGTTACGATTGGAAAGAAGGTTAATTGAAATGCTATCGATTGAAATGCTATCGATCTTTAATTATCAATCTTTAATTTATGTCCTTTGGTATAAATGAAGATTAAATAAGGCCTAATTATCTTTTAGGATATCACAATTATTATATAGTACTTATTATGTAATTGCCTTATTAATAATTTGGAGGGATATTATGGAAGAACAGAAGACCGAATGGAAAGAAGAGCCAGTTCAAACTTCTCAGGTGAATAAAGCGCCCAGCGCTCCGGGAAAATTAAAGTCAGATAACTTTTGGAAGATTACCACCGTAGTATTGATTGCGGTATTAGCTTTTTTTGCGTTTAGAGACGGAAATCCCACTGGAGGAACAGTCGTGGATACCGTTGGCGACACTCAACCAACTCCCACTAAGCCAACAAAAGTGGCTTTTGAAGGGCTGATCAATAATGATGATCACATTAAAGGAGAAAAAAAGGCTCCAGTAACCATTATCGAATGGAGCGATTTTGAATGTCCCTTCTGCGGACGATTTTACACTGAAACGTTAGGGCAAATTGAAGAACAATACATCAAAACCGGCAAAGTTAAATTAATTTACAAAGATTTCCCGCTAAGTTTCCATCCGCAGGCTCAGAAAGCTGCTGAAGCCTCAGAATGCGCTGCCGACCAGGAAAAATTCTGGGAAATGCATGATCTGCTGTTTGAAAAAGGAGTTCAGGGTGGAGTAGCCTCATTTAAGCAATTTGCCAAAGAGCTGAGCTTAAATTCAGCCAAATTTGACAACTGTCTGGATTCTGGTGAGAAAGCCGGAGAAGTGCAGAAAGACATGGCTGACGGGGGAAAAAGCGGAATTCAGGGCACGCCGGGATTTTTAATTAATGGCGAGTTAGTTAGCGGCGCTCAGCCTTTCACCGTATTCCAGCAAGTAATTGACGCTGAATTGAATTAAAAATGCTAAATAATCGTACTTTTTTAGCCATTTTTAGTTATAGCTAGTGATAATAATTGTACGAAAATAAATCACACTAGCTATAAATTAATTTTATTTAATTTCTTATTTTAATTCCCGCTTGGGCCATATACCCACCGCGGGGATGGGTGATTTTAGGAATTTCTTTACTTTATACCAATATTTTTGAATTTAACAAAATCTCCATAACAATTTTTATTAATCATTCAGCCTTTCATCATAGCTATGGATCTTAGTTTAATCAAACAAGCCTTGCAGGAAGTGTATTCTGAGAACCAACATTATTATTTTATTTCTATTCTTTCAGCCCTAGCTATTTATTCCTTTAACGCCGTTTTTCATAATTTTCGCTTAGCCTTATTAACACCAAACTTATTTATTTCACTCATTTTAGGCTTTCATGAGACAATGTCAATCTATTCTATTATCTTTTTAGTAATCATTTCCGTTTTAACAGGTATTTTAGTTTCCATGACTATTTTTTTACTGCGAAGACAGATTAAAGATGGAATTTATGCCAGCGGAGTCGGCGTGATTGCCAGCGTAATTGCTCCGGCTTGTTCTTCCTGCGCTTTGGGATTATTAGGATTGCTGGGATTAAGCAGCCTTTTAGCCGTTTTGCCATTTAAAGGAATAGAAATAGGAATACTGGGAATAATTATTGTGTTAGCCGCTGTAAACTCTTTAGCCAAGAAAATTGTTGCCCAAACTTGTCCTATACCAAAAAACTCCCCCGCCTAAACAGAATTTTGCGTTCTTTATTAAGATAAAGCACAGCCGCTTTTAGCGCCCAGCTGTTCAAACGACAATGATCCAGATAACCGATCTCCTGGAGCAAATTCCCAAGTAGGATAAGATTGTATACCTGCCTGCTTGCAGATTTCTGTTTGGGCTTTTCCACCAGGCAAAGAACATTCCACATAATTAACTTCATCCCAAGCTTTGCCAAACATTTTTTTTTGCTGCTGGCAGTGTGAACACCAATAAGCTCCAAACATAGTAACGCCTTTTTCAGAAAGGCACTTGGCAAATTGGGCCTTAATCTCATTGGGCGGGCCGGAAGAACAGCCAGAAACAATAATGAAGCTTATAACCAAAACTCCGATTAGCATCTTTTGTTTAATCATTAGTATCTGTAATCATTATCTTCTTTTTAAACATTAAAGAAAGGATTTTATTTAAAAGTTATGTTTTAATATCAGTTCCTTAAGCAAAGAGCTTTTTTGCTGATTTGGTTTATAAGAAGAAATTCTGATTATTTTTGGTTTTAACCCTAATCTAGCTAATTTTTCTTTTAATTTGGTTTCAGAAATTGGATGATCATAACCCAAGCAAATAACCAGAGGATTTATTTCTTGGATTATTTTAAAATGGTCTTTTAGATGGCCTAATACGGCTTTATCCACCCAACGCAAGCTTTGAATTAGTTCCAACCGCTCTTTTTCAGAGAAGACAGTAAGTTTTTTTTGTAATTGCTTGGTTTTGTCCCGGGCGACAACTACTACCAGACAATCTCCCTGTTTCTTAGCCTGCTTAAGATAATACAGATGACCCAAGTGCAATAAATCAAAAGTGCCGAAGCACATTACTATTTTTGGAAAAGGTTTAGAAATTTCCGAGCCTTTTCTTAATTGTTTCATTTTTCTTTTAATATCGCTTTCTCAATTATTAATCTTCCTGAATGAGGAGAATCCATCTCTTTCCGAGACCGAATAATGCTTAATTTTTTTTTAAATAATGGACTATCTAAAACCAATGACTCAAATTCTCCGCCTTCGCCGGCATAATTAACTTTTTTAGTTTTTATCTCTTCAATAAATTTTGAATCTATTTCCCGGCCCAGCCAGGATTCATCTAAGCCTTCAGCGGCAATAGCCGTTAAAATAGCTTTAAACTGATGGTTGATTATTTCTTGCAAATGCTGATCTTGCGGCTTATGCCATAGTGGAGTAAAGATCTTTAGCCCTAACTGGTCGCAAATTTTCTCAATCCTGTCCCGCTGGTAAGTGGAAAATAATGCGCCGGAAACAACACCGTCAATCTGATACCGCTCTTTAGCTTTAGCCAGAGCTTTTTTTAAATCCTGCAATTCCAGTTCTTTCTCGCCGCCAGTTTCCTGAATAATTAACGGAACGCCCAGGGCTTGGGCTTGCAGTTCTACCATTTCAGTTCCAGCAGTTTGAAACATGTAAGAGGCATTATTTTTCGACTTTAAAGTAATTAAGCAAGTTAACTCATAATTTTGCTGTTTCATAACGTAAGCTGCCGAAGTTGAATCTTTTCCTGAAGAAAATAATACCCCCAATTTAAGATTAGGAGCGGAATAAAATTGTTTTAAATAAGAAGATTTGGAATTAAAGTTATTTTGTTTGGCTAATTTTCCCAGCGCATAATCAAATTTGGACCCATATTGAGCCGCAGTTTTCTTCCGAAAAGCTAACTCTTCAGAAATTCCTTCAGTGATGGCGATTTCCCGTAGAATTAATTTGCCTGCGCCCTCTTTAATCTTGTATTTCTCTGGAATTTTTAAAGCATAATCAACTAAATTTAAATCCAGAAAAGGCAGCCGCAATTCTAAATGATTATCCATCGTGAGCACATCATCGCGGTATAAATCGCGTTCATACATTTTTAACAAACCGGAAACGCATTCTTGATTAACATTAGCAGAGTTTTTATGCCGCTCGTATCCGGCAAAAATTTCTTCGCTGCCTAACCCGGAGAAAATAACCTTGCAGCCGTCCTCTTTAGCCATTTTAGACGCTAAATAGAGGGGCAAGGCTACCCCTACTTTAACCACATTAGAATCTTCGATTAAGGGGACTAATTTTTCTAAATACAGGGGAATTTCTGTCAGTTTTATTTTTTTAATTTTTAATTTTAATCCCAATTCTTCAGCAGCTTTCTTAGCATAAATGAAATCCGATGGCTCTGCGCCGCCCGTATCCAGAATTGCTGTATAACAAGTAAAATCGCAACCGTTATCCTTAAGATATTTAGCAATAAAAGTGGAGTCAATTCCTCCAGAAAAGAGCAACCCCAACTTCTGATCGGGGATTCTTTTTTTAATAGCTTGATACAGCAATTTTTTTGTTTGTTGTTTTATTTCTTCATAACTTAGCTGATGTTCCGGCAGGCAAGAAAAAAAAGTTCTGGGCTTAATTTCAATAGTTTTACCAATTAGATCATAAATCAAAATCTGCCGGGGATTTAATTCTTGAATATTGACATAATCTAACACTTTCAGAACTTTTTTTTCCGAAGCAAAAGCAAGATTATTCCCGGGTTGAGCAAACCAGAGCGGTTTTTCTCCGATAATATCCCGAGCCAGCATTAATTTATTTTCATTGCAGTAAGCAAAGGCGAAGACGCCATCCAATTCTTCTAACTTTTCTAAACCAAATTGATCTAAAAACTGCAGTAATAATTCTGCATCGTTTCCAGCGTTAAAACCATATTTTTTATTTAGTTCCAGCCAATTATAAATTTCGCAGTTAGCTGTTAAGATTCCTTTATTTTTAATGGGCTGAGGAATATTATTTACCACTGCATGAAGAGTATGTCCTAAAATGGACTGGTCGCTTATCTTCATAGAATTAGCCCCCTCCCGGCCGCGATTTTTTAACAAAGCTAAAGCTGTTTTAACCTGCTGTTCCGCCTGAAGATGATTGATTATTCCAATGATGCCGCACATTAGGAACTATATTTAACTGTATTTTATAAAAGTTTAGAGAGAATTTAAAGACAAACGTCCTATCAAAAAAGATAGCAGTTCACTTCAAATGTATCTCTAAAACATCCCCATCTATTAATACATGATCTACTCGCCTAAATTGCTGCCCGGGAAATTTGCTGGAGGGGCCCCAAATGCGGGCAAACCGGAATTTGGAAACAAACTCTTTATGCATTTTTTCGCAAACATCTTTGATGGTAGAATTTCTCTTCATAATCATCGGCTCCTTCATATCCGCCTCCTTCTTAGGCTCTTTCATATAGACTCTGATAAAATCCAATTTTTGAAAAATCAGCTCTTTTAAAGTTTCAATGTTCAGGTTCATTTCCGCAGATACGGCAATGTCAGCATTAATTTTTCTTTTGATCTCATCAACTTGCGATACCGTTGCCATATCAGCTTTGCTGATGCAGGTTATAGCCGGCAGATATTTTTTATTGCCTTCAATGCAGTCAATCAAATCATCCACATCAATGGGGCTTCTGATTAAAACATCAGCGCTGACAATCTTAAATTCGCGGAGAACTTTTTTAATGGTATCATCATCAAGGTCAAATTTTACCGTGCGGCCGATTTGAATTCCACCATAACTTTTCTTTTTGATGAACACTTCCGGCCTGGTTTTGTTTAATCTGATTCCTGATTCCCATACTTCTCTTAAAATGGCCGGATAATGCTCAGGATAGTTTACTTCAATTACCATCAATACTAAGTCGGCATTTTGGATCACTGCTAGAACTTCCTTTCCCCGGCCGCGGCCGGAAGCTGCTCCGGAAACAACTCCCGGAACATCTAATATTTGGATACTAGCTTGATTATATTCCAGCATTCCAGGGATTACCGTTAAGGTAGTAAAAGCATAAGCTGCCACTTCCGAACTAGTCCCAGTTAAAGTGTTCAACAGCGTTGATTTTCCAGTGGAGGGAAAGCCTAATAACAAGACCGTGGCATCGCCAGATTTTCTTACCGAATAACCGTGTTCAGATTTGCCTGTTTTTTTAACGGACCTTAATTCCTGCTTTTCCTTTAATTGGGCTATTTTAGCTTTAACAATTCCGATGTGGCCCTGCGTAGCCTTATTATACTTGGTTTTCCTTAATTCATCCTGCAAATCCTTGATCTGTTTATTATAATCAACCATTAAGGGTATTATTTAAGAAGTAGTTTTTAACTCTTTTTATTTAAATTAGATTATTAAGTCTTTTTAAGAAGTAGTTTTTAACTCTTTTTATTTGAATTAGATTATTAAGTCTTCTTTGAATTCGTACCTCTGTTGGCAATAACCAGCCTTTTTTCTCCGATATGTTTAAATATCTTCAATTATGGGTTATCATATGGCTGTTAAGATCCTTAAATTAGCCCAGGAATATTTTTATACGATTGCTGTTGGAATTGGAATTCTGCTTATTGGGTTGGCTCTCGGCGTGCTGGTTAAAAAGCTGGTATTCAGAATTTTAAAAGAAATCGAACTGAATAAAATAATGAGCCGGGTAGGAGTAACTTACAACTTGGAACATTGGATCAGTTCTATCTTATCGTATTTGGTTTATTTAGTCACCATGATCTTTTTTTTAGAACAGTTGGGCATCACTTCCATCGTGTTAATTTTAATTCTGGGAGCAGTCTTAATGTTAGTCGTACTGACGGCGATAGTCGGTTTAAAAGATGTAATTCCCAATTTTGTGGCTTGGGTTTTACTCCAGAGAAAAGGCCGTATGATTGAAGGACATCATGTAAACGTCAGGGAAATTGGCGGCCGGGTAGAGAGAATTGGCTTTCTGGAAACGGAGATCAGAACTGAAAATGGCGATTTGTTGTACGTGCCTAACTCGTTATTTTTGAAAAGCAAGTTTTGGGTTAAAGATTAAAGAGAATTTTGAATAATTAGTTTTTTTATTGGTTATAAAGTATCCTGGTTATATAGTATCCAATACTTTTAAACTAGATTCTCTAAGAGACTGTGAACTGGTTGAGATTTTTATTTCATTTAAAAGTTACTGAAGAACTCTATCCGATGACCTTGACTATAAATTCAGTTTTAATTCAAATTTTTTCTGATCCAGAACTCTTAACCGGCCATCAATTTCAGTTGAACTGGAAATACAGCCACCCAAGCTCAATCGGTTTCCTTTAACTTGATGGCTAGTTATTGTTACTGGAACATACGAGTTAAAAGGAAAAGGAATAATTCCCCCTTCCTGGGAAAGAATCTCCTGGACAAAACCATAAATATGCGCCAAATCCTTGTGTTCTTCTCTAAACAACTTAGCTACGGCATTATTATCAGTGAAGGCATAATAAGTTATGCCGCTCTCATGCCCGGGCGGATGGCCAATTTGCAAATAAACACCCCGCCTTCCAATTAAATGCGATAAATCCATTCTTAAGAACCTCTATTTCATGCTCTCCAACAAGCTGATCACGTCCCAGAGCTGCGTTCGGTGATAGGAAGACAGGTCCTGAGAGCTTAATTCTTCCAATTCCAAGATAGCTTTATCAACAGCCAAATCCTGATTGTTCTGCAATAAGGCTATGGTGAATTTGGCTTTCTCCTTAAAAGATTTGCTGGTTTCGGTATCTTCGAGTAAAAGGGATAAATGCTCAATCGCTTCTTGATACGGCGAATTACCCATTTTTAGGAGTCTCCTTCATAACTTCTTGCTGCAGCTCTTCAATAGTTTTAGTTAATAACTGCTCCTGTCTTGTAAAATTCTTTAGCCGCAGGGCGATGATTTCTTTTTTTTGCTCCAACTCTTCCTGTAATAAATCTTTAGGTTTAGCGACCATAATCTTGCCGATTATTTTAAAGGATTCCTTAGCCGAAACTATTTCTTTAATGGCAGAATCTAACTCGGCCAGCTGCGATTCCAGTTGTTGTTTCTGCGCGGCTACAGATTGCAAATTTTGCTGAGTAAGTTGAAGCCGGCTAACTTTTTCTGAAGTCATTTTAAGAAATTTATCTAGCTTTTATTTTATTAGGGATTCTTCGATCTTTAAATAAAATTTTTCCGCCGCAATAAGGACAGCGCACTTTAGTAGTAACATATTCGTCTTCTACTTTCTTTCCGCAATCAAAACAGATATAATACATTTTATTTTGGAGTATAAGCTTTGCCAGTAAATTTTTTCTTGGTGTTAGCGCAATACCAAATTCCCAAAGCCAGACGTTTTACGGATAATTTATTGGAAAAAGGGCTTTTATGCTTTCTTCGCTGTTCCAACTCAACCTTGGCAAATTTAGCTTTAGGTTTTCGTCCGTATCTTGCTCCGAATCTTTTAGTTGGCATATTGTGATAATGAAATGGGGCTGCCCGGATTTTCAAACTAGTCTAGTATTTGAACCGGGGTTCAGTGGTTTTTTTGTTTTCCGGTCATCGCCGAAGCTCACCCAAACCACTAGTGATAAATTGCTCTCAAAGCAATTAGCAGTTCTCGATTTCTTTGAACCAAGCTACACTACAGCCCCATATTTCATTTATAAACTTATCGGAGAAATTTAGCCATTTAAAAGATTTGTGGTTTATTTGCGTTTTTCATTATAGATTACTTTGATTAACCCCATTTTCCAGGGGTTCCTCAAAGTAATCTACTTAGGGGTTTGAACAAATATGATGGGATATCCAAACCCTTCTATATTTTATTATCTGGTCTGGGTAGCTAGGGTATGGCGACCAGCTCTTTACAAGCCTTAGTCAAAATTTTTGGCTTATTGATAAAGGCAACTGTATCTTCAATTCTAAGTCCATATTTCCCCTTAAAATAAATTCCCGGCTCAATGGTAAATACCTGGTTTTTTTCCACTTTAGCTGCTTTGCTGGAGAACACCGGAGGTTCGTGCACTTCAAGGCCAATGCCATGCCCTAAAGAATGGATAAATTTAGTTGAAAGGAGCCCCAACATCTTTTTAACGCGCTGGTCCAATTCTAAAAAGGGCTTCTTTTCTGTTAGCTGAGAAATCGCCGATTGCTGAGCAGCTAACAATAATTTATACCTGGAGATTTCTGCTGAAGCAGGCTTTCCTAAAAAGATCGTCCTGGTCATATCCGCGCAATAATTTTTGTAGCTGGCTCCAAAATCAACAATTAAAAAGCCTCTTTTTAAACGATAATTTCCCGTGAGATGGTGAGGTATGGCAGCATTCCTGCCAGAAGCGATAATTGTTGGAAAAGCCAGCTCGGCATTTTGGTTTCTTATTTCTTGCTCCAGAAAAGAGGCCAAAGCCTGCTCAGTATTCAATTTTCGTTTAGATAACTGATTCAGCGCTGCATCATAAGCCCTGCAGGTAATAGCGCAGGCTTTGGAAAGATAATGCAGTTCATCAGCAGTTTTATTAATTCTTAATTTTGTTAAGATGCCGGAATAATCCTTAAAGCCAGCCTGAGGAAATATTTTTTTAAGTTTTTCTAGGTAAGTTACGGTTAGATGGGGGTAATTGACAGCAATTGCCTTCGCAGGGGAAGCCAAGTCTTTTTCCCAATTCCTGCTCAGAATGGATACATTCACATTTGCCAATCTTGGCCACTGATCCAGCGCAGTAATTAACAATCGGGCATTATTGGGCGAAATAATCATCATCGCCTGAGAAAATTTTCGCTGGGTAAAATAAGTTATAGCCGGATCTGGAGAAACCAGCAAAAGAAAATCAATATTTTCCTGTTTAAGAACAGCTTGTGTTTCCTTTAACTTCATGTTTCAACAGAAGCGCTATTGGTTAAAAAAACTTCCTGTCAGGCATTATTAAAAAGTTTGAAATAGCCTTAAAAAGTTTGAAATAGCCATCAATAGAGAAGGGGCGTTTTAATAACGCGCCCTGTCAAAAGGATTTATAAAGCCGCAAAAAATGCTTATTTTATGCAAAAAGTAAAGCTGCCTAACGGCCTAACAATTATTTATGAGCAAAAAAAGGGAAATTCCGTCGTCGTTGAATTGCAGGTAAATGCCGGCAGCAATAACGAGGAAATTAACGAGCGGGGAATATCCCATTTTTTAGAGCATCTGCTGTTTGAAGGAACAAAAAAGCGGCCCACCAATCAGCTGATTTCCAATGAAATAGAGAGTGTTGGCGGCGACTTTAATGCCTATACTACAAACGAAAGAACCTGTTTTTATGTCAAAGTTCTAAAAAAACATTTTGCCTTAGCTGTTGAAGTGTTAAGCGACATCATGTTAAATTCGCTCTTTAAAGAGGGGCACATTAAACGGGAAAAAAAAGTGGTAATTAAGGAAATTGAGATGATTAACGACGAGCCGCGGTTTTACCAGTGGCTGTTTTTGCAGAAAAACTTATTCAAGGAACACCCTTGCCGCTACCCTACCTACGGGGATAAAGAAGCTATCAAACATTTAACCAGAGATCGAATTTATTCTTATTTCAAAAAACAGTATGTTCCGGAAAACATGACCATCTCAGTGGTTGGCAATGTTCCTAATTGGAAAAAAGAAATTGCCAGAAAATTCCGAATGAAAAAAAATTTCCTGCCAGCTGCGGGGTTGGCTCAAGAACCACGGTCATGTGCAGAGCAAACTGTCGCCGAAAAAAGGAAAATTGCCAATACTTACACTCTTCTGGGGTTTAAAACCGTTCCACGAGCGCATCCGGATTCTTATGTATTGGAGGTTATCAATGGAATTTTAGGCCGAGGCCAAAGCGGGCGAATGTTTGCGATGATTAGAAGCAAACACGGCCTGGCTTATGATGTTGGTTCGCAGAATGTCGGCGAAGTTTCTTTCGGCTATTTTGCCATTTATGCTACGATAGACAAAAAAAATGTAACTTTAGTCAAGAAATTGATTCACCAAGAGTTGGAGCGTTTAAGCAAAATCAGCTCTCAAGACTTGCAGGAAGCTAAAAATTTTGTGGAGGGAGATTATTTGCTGGATTTAGAAGATACACAAAAAGTAGCCGACCAGATATTATATTGGGAACAGGTGAAAGACGCTAAATTAATGAATACTTTTGTGAAAGAGATTAAGAAAGTTACTCGCGCTGATGTAAGAAGAGTGGTTAATAACTACTTTAAGAATGGCACTTTTGTGGTGTTGGAAGGAAAATGAAAATCCAAACCGCCACAAGCAGCGGGGTATCAGAAACAAATGAACATCTTTTCTTAACCATACCCTAACTTAGCTATTTTCTCTAATTTGTCTTTCTGCTTTTGCAACGGCTCAAGAAGGTTATTTATTTCCTTGGCTACCGCATTCTTTAAATCCAAAGGATGCAGTTTTTTGCTGATAAATGCTTGTTCGACAGCTTCATAAGTTCCAAAAGTTAATTTGCCGCCAAATTTTTCCGGCCTTTCCACAATAAAAAGCTGGTTAATATCTTTCTTTAAAGTCATAATCACGTATTTTAAAAAAGCCAATATCCCGTTATCTTCAGCAATGCCTTCGGGACAATAAGCTCCCTGCACTTTATTAATTACTTCTTCCGGCGTATCCAACAAATCAATCTTGGATTTGGGATCTGAAGCCGACATCTTTTTGCCAATTAATCCCGAAATCAATGGAGTCATTACTTCAATTCTGGGCTTATAGCCTAATTTTCCTAAATTTTCACGGGCAAACATCAAGATTTTTCTTTGGTCGATGCCGCCATACTGGATGTCCACACCTAAGTATTCTTCATCCAGAGCCTGCATTAATGGGTACATCAAGCCGCTAAGCTTGGGGTTGTCGCCAAATTTAACCACCTCTGAACCGGCGCGGCGGGCGTCGTTAATTGAAGTGTAAGTTGCCAGCTTAAAAAAGTCCAGAATGTACTCTTTTTCAAGTTGAAAATCTGAGCCTTTAACGATTTCAAATTCTTTAATATCCGCTCCAATGGATTTAAACATTAACATAATCGTATTTTTATAATGCTGAAAGCGCTGCTCCAGAACGTTCCAGGGGGTGTTATCTAAGGCGCCATGGATGTCCGCCAGCAATAATTTTACTTTAAACCCCGCTTTAAGAAAATCAGCTAATTTTAGAACAGGAACATAATAGCCAATATGCGGCCGGCCGGTGATAGACCAGCCCAAATACACCGACGGCTTCTTTTTTTGTTTTAACAGATTTTTAAGCTCTCCTTCAGTAACAATTTCCTGCGTATTTCTTTTAATTAATTGAAAACGTTGTTCGAGGTTCATGAAGATAGAATAATCAGCTGATTTTATATAATTAATGGTATTAAAATAATAATTGTTATACCAAAAGACATTAATTTTTAGATCGTGTCCTTAACTGACTGATAGAAACCTTTTTATTCTCTCACCCCATTCTAGCTTTCATGACAAAAAAAGAGGTTTGCACGAAGTGCAATAGTAATAATATTGTGATGAATGGTTTTACTTCTGGCAGCCAGCAGAAGTATCACTGCAAAGACTGTGGTTGTTATCGAACTCTTCAT
>JAGVYX010000072.1 GCA_018303045.1 Candidatus Woesearchaeota archaeon | reverse complement strand
CTCTGCAGGGCAACTACCGGCATCAACAAAGTCATTTCCATCATTGACAATCTTGCCGGCGCGGTGCAGACCGGTCCTTCCTTGGTAGGCTCGCAGTACTGCGGCCAGATTGATGACATTAAACTGGAAGAATTGACCGGCGGGCAGTTTTTACCGAAAGAAGAACCTAAACCTGCTGAAAAGCCGGAAGGAAGGCCGTCTGCAACACCGAGAACTCAGCCGCAGACAAATATCTGAAGATGATGGTTAAAAAATTAATTGGGAAGCGGCAAGATTATTAAAGAACTAAATCTAGGTTATAACATGAACAAAGAAAGCGCGGAATTGGGGAAATTGAAGTTTAAAAAGTTAATTAAAAATAGCCCGGCGGCGCCCGGAGGCAGGGATATTCCGCAAATCGAAGAAATCAAGAATAAAATCTTAAAATTGGACACCGGCAGAAAAATTAAATTTATTTATTTATTTGGCAGCCAAGCTGGCGGAAAAAGCAACCCCCTTTCAGATATTGATATTGCTATTTATTACAATGGGAAGGCTAAAGAGCGGTTTGAATTTCGAATTAAAACCTTAGGCAATCTGCCGGATAAAGTTGACCTGCAGATCTTTCAGGATTTGCCTTTGGCTGTTAAAAGAGAAATCATTGGCGGAAAAGTTTTGTATTGGAGGGATTATGGCTTTTTGTTTGATACAGCTATGGCTGTCTTAAGAGAATTTGGCTATTTTGAGAAATATTATAATGAATATTTTGAAACTCTGGACGAAAAGGCATTAACATGATCCCGTTTAAGAAAAAAATACTTCAAAAAGCGGAGGAGATGAACAAGTATCTATTGGATTTAGAAGATTTGCTTCCTAAGACTAAAAAAGAATATCTGCAAGATATTAAAACTAAGAGAGCTTGTGAAAAGACAATTGAATTGGCCATAGAAAGTGTTATTTCGGTTATTTCTATGATTGTTTCCGAAGAAAGACTGGGAATTCCAGAAAGTGAAGACGATTTAATTTTATTAGTTGAACTGAAAGAAATAATCAGCAGAATGCTGGCTCAAAAAATTCGGCAAATGAAAGGCTTCAGGAATATTCTGGTGCATAGATATGGAACGGTTAATGACAGCTTGGTTTATCAGTATTTATTGAAGGAATTGGACGATTTTACTATATTTGAAAGGGAGATTAATATTTATATCAAAAATTTAAAATGAACCGAGGGATAGATGTTTTTGTACTTTTATTGCTAGTTTTAAGTACATTAGCTCTGGCTGAGGAAGACTGCGGTTTCTTCTGTAAAGCAGAGAACTGGCTGCGGGGAGAAGGGAATCTGAACGGGGATAGATGGCAAGATTATTAAAGAACTAAATCTAGGTTATAACATGAACAAAGAAAGCGCGGAATTAGAGAAAATAAAGCCAAAAATAGTCCGGATTTTAAAAAAATATGGCGTTAAAAAAGCCGGCATTTTTGGCAGTTATGCCCGAGGCGAGCAGAAAAAAAGAAGCGATATTGATATTCTGGCGCAGATCCCTAAATCGGTTAATTTATATGATTTTATTGGAATAAAACAGGATTTAGAGGAAGCGCTGGGGAAGAAAGTTGATTTGGTAACTTATAGAAGTATACGGCCTGAATTAAAACAGAAGATATTAAGCGACGAGGTAGAAATTATATGAAGAGAGATGAGAATTTATTTCTTGGCGATATCCTGGAAAATATTGAAGATATTGAGGTCTTTTGTAAATCATTAACCAAACCTGAATTAGAAAAGAATAAATTAAGAAAAAAAGCGATTATAAGGTCTCTGGAGATTATTGGTGAAGCAGTAAAAAATCTTTCCAGAAAAACGAGAGAAGAAAACCCGGATGTTGAGTGGAGAAAAATTACCGGAACAAGAGATATTTTTATTCACGCCTATTTTGATATTGATATAGATATACTCTGGCGCGTTATCAAAGATAAATTGCCCGTCTTAAAAAAGCAAATCGAAAGAATAAAAAAAGATTTAGAATCATGAAAAGAATGATAGCTGTTTGCATCTTAGTTTTAGTAGTTTTAAGCACTTTGGCAGCTGCTGAGGAAGACTGCGGCTTTTTCTGCAAGGTAGAGAACTGGCTGAGGGGAGAAGGGAATCTGGACGGGGATAGATGGCAAGATTATTAAAGAACTAAATCTAGGTTATAACATGATCTAGGTTATAACATGAACAAAGAAAGCGCGGAATTAAACAGAATTAAGCCAAAGATAGTTAGAATTTTAAAAAAATATGGCGTTAAAAAAGCCGGCATTTTTGGCAGTTATGCCCGAGGCGAGCAGAAAAAAAGAAGCGATATTGATATTCTGGCGCAGATACCTAAATCGGTTAATTTATATGATTTTATTGGAATAAAACAGGATTTAGAGGAAGCGCTGGGGAAGAAAGTTGATTTGGTAGAATACGGATATATTAGGCTTGAACTTAAAAATAGAATCCTTCGGGAGGAAGTTAAGATCATATGAAGAGAGAAGAGATGCTGTTTATTAAAGATATTTTAGAAAGCATATGTAATATAGAAACGTTTTCTAAAGACTTATCCAAGACTGATTTTTTGAGAAATAGATTAAAACAAAGCGCCATCATTCGTGAATTTGAAATTGTTGGCGAGGCAGTAAAGAATATTTCAGAATTGACAAAACGGAAGTATCCCAAGGTAGAATGGAAGAGAATTGCAGGGAGGGGCGAGGGATATTTTTATTCATAGTTATTTTATTGTAAATTTGGATCGTGTTTGGCAAATAATAACTGGAGATTTATTAAAACTTAAAACACAAATTGAGAAAATAAAAAAAGATTTAGAATCATGAAAAGAATGGCAACTGTTTGTATCTTGGTTTTAGTAGTTTTAAGCACTTTGGCAGCTGCTGAGGAAGACTGCGGTTTCTTCTGCAAAGTAGAGAACTGGCTGCGGGGGGAGGGGAATTTGGCAGGGGAAGCTGCTGCTGTAGAACCTCCTCAATATAAGACGGTAGATTCATTGAAGGATAATGAGCGTGTGATTAGAAAAAGGGTTTTAACCGAATTTATAAACAGTAATCCTTCAAATTCTCGTTTAAACCAAAACGTTTATAAAAATCAAAACAAACAGAGGCTGTTATCTGATTTAGAAATTGCAGGATTAATTCCACAGAGTTATCTGTATGAAGATGGAAGGGGAGTTGCTGAGGATTTTAAAATTATTCAGGATCAAAATCAAAACTGGGTATTTAGTTCTAACAATCAACAGCTAATCGGTAGTCGTGTTGGCATGCTACTTGGAGAATTGAGAGAGACAGAAGTTTCTCCTGCGTCATCAATTAAAGCTTTAGCAGTTCCTTCAACCAGTACTTATACGTCAACTGCAACGACGGCTTCTCCATCAGTTGCAAAACCAGCCGTGGTTTCTGAAGAAAATAATAATGTTTTCCTGGTTAACGGTATAAATAATCATGCACAATTCAGGTACAATAATGATAAGAGCCAGTGGGAGTTTAAGGAGAGCCAGAGCTGGGTTAATGTTGAAGAAATGAAGGACCGTGGAGGCGCATTTAAATATCGAATGTTAGCCAACGCATTAACAAATTATGATAAATCTAAGGGAACCGCCTATTTACAAAAATTAACTCAGAGGAACATAGGCCCCGGTTATAATATTGAGTCAATTTCTGCAGAAATCTTTGATTCAAAAAATGATATTACTATTCCCAATAATTTACAAGATGTTCAGCTAGAAAAGTACTCTTCTCAAAATAATCCCGAGCTATATGAATTTGATAATCGGCTGTTTATCATTGCTGACATAGAAGGGCCTCAAGTATTTGAACTTAATGACGATAACACGGTTACAAAATCTAGTACTTATTCAGCAAATCAATTCAAATCAGAGTTAGGATTTACTAAAATTGGCACATATGTTAAAGGAGGGACTAACCAATGGGTGGGAGAGACTACAGCCGGATCTGAAGCAACACAGAAGATAAGAAATATGAATATTTACTTTTCATTTGAACAACCGTCATCACCAGTTTCAACGCCGACGCGAATACCTATACCTCCCGGATCTGAAATTCAAACTGCGCTGGTACGCGTACCTACGCTGAAGATCGGTCCTAAAAAGGATAATATAGCTGTTGGAGATCCTGAATTTCCAGAAATTATTAAAGCTTTGGAATATCTTGGTTATAAACAGATTGACGGTGAATCTGTGCTAGACGTAATTAAAAGATATCAAACACAGGTCGAATTAGACCAGTCGAAAGGCAAAGTTGACAGAAATACTATTGATTATATCACCCGGGAGTTGGGAATGATAAAACAGAACATTAAGGAGGGGATAAATCCTATGCATATAGATATTTATAGTTCTACTGAGACTAATGATATATTAAAATCAAAATTAAAATCAAAATTAAAATCAAAAATTGAAATAGACGATATAACTTATGATGTAGTAAACCGGAATGATTTGGGTATTGTTTTAATAGACCAATCCGGAAATATTTATAGTGCTGAAACCGGGAAATTAATTTCAGTTTTTACTGGAAGTAGAGTAGTTATTGGTGAACCGATCGTTGCAACTACACAATATGATTCTTTAGTAAAAGACGTAAATACAGCCATCTCCGAAGGAAGATTTGCAGAAGCAAGACTATTATTTGAAAGACAGGATGATAAATCTATTGAAGAGGATTATATGCAACAATATGACAAAGAAACCCAATTCCAATACTATGAACAAGCCTATAATGATCTTGCAACTCAAGCTTCTGAACAACAACAAATTGCGCAAACAGCCAGTGAAAAAAACCAACCCGGAAAAATTAAAGCAGCAATGGGAAAAGCAGCTAGATTAAATCAACAGGCTAATGCAGTATTGGTTAAGCTAAATCAGTTGCGTGAAGGAACTCCCGGGTTTGACAATCTAGCTTTAATTCAAGCTAATTTGCGCAATTTCCAGCAAGGAAAAGGAGATACATCACATCGTCAGGCTCGTGAAAGAGCTTTAGGTTTAGCTAATCGTATTGAAGGACAATTTAGTCCTGAAATAATGAGGTTGTTTGACAACTATGAATCAAACCCAACCCGTCTTAATCTGAAGGTCTTAATAGAAAAAGTCTGCGGTAATGTTAAGTGTACTCCTGATCTTATCAAAACTGAATTGCAAAAAGCTGAGAAAGTTAGAGCTTATGCTGAATCCATTGAATGGCAAGGCACGTGGTGGGAGGGAACTGGCGGAGAATTCTATTCCAACTGGATTAAAGGCAAACTTACCTTTTCACAATATTCCGGAGCTATTCTGGAAGGGATTGGTAAGATTGGAAGTTATCGGGCTCTGTCAAACTTATTAATCTCAGACAAATTTATGAATGATTGGATGGAGGCGGCTAATTCTGAAACTTTTAGAAGATGGACTAATTTACCTTCTTTTGTAGCCACCTCCGGATTAAATTTTGGGATGGAACATTGCAGCAAAGACGACCTTAAACGCTCCAACCAGCCCGGCCAGAATTACTTAATCGTGGAAACTCCCAGCGGCATCCGGCAGCCGGCAGCCGTCATCTTTGGCGAAAAATCAGAGAGTAAAGTGCATTTAGCCTGTACGGCAGATAAAGACGGCAAACTGGGCTGCAAAAAGAATCCTGAA